>DYDG01000066.1 GCA_020717845.1 Marinifilum sp.
GGTCTGCTGCCAGTGCTACCTCCCGCAGCTACAAATATGCTAAGCCGTTCTATTCTGACTATCACAGATTGAAAAACCTTGAATATCGAGTAATAACTAAAATCAAATGGAATGAAGCACTACTGTTGCGTCAACTCTCAATTGTCGGATAGCTTAATGTAGCTGCAGGGCTTGTCCCTGTCTTTTCCCAATGTATCGATGCAACATTTTGCGTCTCTACTACATGCGTCAAGCATAACCTGACATATGCAGAGAGGATAGATGGGTTAGCACCCATCCTACAACTATATCATCTTTATGCGACACTGGAGGGTTGACACGACACTACCCTAAAAAGCAAATTCTTATCACTCACTTACTATCACCACCCTGCCAGATAAAGAAGCAGCCCGCAACCCAAACCAATAGTAAGGTTTATCAGCTTTATCAGGACAGCATCCCTTGGTGTATAAGATAACAGAGGCAGCATACCATGACCATCCTGGATAATAGCACTTGTCAGGAGTACAGAGAAGGGGATAACCCCCTGGCTAAACATTACGACAAAGATAAGATGCGGGCCTGATTCAGGGATTATGCCAACTAAGGCGGCAATAAGGATTATCCAGAGCATATGTGTCTGTGCAAATGCTTTAAGATCCCAATGTTTGAGCCCTATATCCACGATAATCAGGGCAAGCAGGCTCCAGATAAATACCCGCCATAAATGCTTTTTGATGATATGATTCCAGATATGTTCCTCAAGATAATGCTCTGAAACAGTCAGCACAATAAATAATGCCAGAATAGTAACCGCAATAATTGCCCCTCGTTCTATCACGTTTTCTTCTGCAGCTACCACCCCGCCAGCCAGACAGAAGAGCAATATCATGAATATAGCCAGCAAGAGAAACCTGACAAAGGTAATCTGTCTGAGATGTCTCAAGACACCCTTCCAATCAAGTATTCGACATCCCTCATCATCCAGATGCAATTCAGACAGGTTACACGCAAGACAGGGTTTAATCCTTAAGAGTGGTGCTAACTTATCGATCATCCAGCCGCAGATAATGCCTAACACAAAAAGGATACCAAACAGGATTAAGGCTTGTTTTGGAAACATTGCCAGCATGACAAATGCCTCATCCCCAGAGGCAGCAATCATGCTTCCAGCCATTGCCCCAAAGCTTAAAAGCCCATGGACATAAAAGGAGACATTCATAAAGGCACCAAGACACCCGGGTGTGGTGGCAATGGCTGAGGAGATGATGTATTGCCTCCAATAACCACCCTTCATCAACAGGCTTAACCTTCCTCGGGTTAAGACATTCATGTAATCCACAAGCATCATCATGACTAAGACAAAGATGGTTATTATTAGGGCATGTTCTAAATTTTCCATGAGTTCTCCGAAATCAGATCACAGACAGGAATGTCTGTGCTACTGACCACCTGCTTTATTCATCTCCACAATCATATCCTCTGGATTCCTGTACCCAATCACCTGATGGATAACCTTTGCCTCAGGGTTTATAAATAGAATAGTTGGCAGGGATCTTGCCCCATATCGAGCAGGGGTTTGCCTGTCTGTATCGCAATCTATCTTAACGCAGACAAATTTCTGGGCAAGCAGGATGACATCCTTATTCGTCCATGTGTCCTCATCCAATTTTTTACACCATCCACACCACTCGGCAGAAAAATCAACCATCAATGGGCAATTTTTTGCCCTGGCTATCTTTAACCCCTCATCAAAGGAGCTGATCCATTGAATGCTGGTGATTTTGCCAGGATTTGGCTCAACTTGCGTAGATACAGGCTTTGGCTGAACTGCCTCAGCTACAGTCTCTTTGCTTTCACTTGAAGGCACAGTGACCAGGGTTTGTGGTTCTGACTCCTGATTCCCGACACCTGACACCTCTTTCACAGGGCATTGACACCCAATAAGGCTCATAGCCATCAAACAGATACATAATCGTAACATTTCACACCTCCTCGTATAATTGCCAGTAGAGACGCAAAATTTTGCGTCTCCAAAGTTTTGCGTCTCTACAAATGATTTCCGCATTAATTATACCATACCCATAAAAAAATATCAAACAAAATTATTGACATGTTTGCCTATTTGTGATATTATTTAAGATAATTAGATGAGGGTATATAGAAAAAATGAAGAATGTTTTGATTGTCTTGATTATTCTTTTCTGTTCTTTTTGTCCAAAGTCAACCTTTGGTGCAGGAGAAGGTTCTGCTTCGATTGATAAAATTACTGCATCTATAAAAGAAAAGAAATATCATCTGGCCATTGATCAAATAAAGCAACAACTAATAGTCTCTCCTAAAAATCCCCAACTTTATGTCCTGCTTAAAAAAGCCATTGAATCTGAGTTGGTTCTTACTTATGAGGAAGTCTTTCGAGCAAATCCTCAAAATGGGAGACTTGCCCAGGAGCTTGGGTATAGGTATCTTGAGCATAATGAAAGGGATAAGGCTATTGAAATGTTTGAAAAAGCCCTTGAACTTGGTATGCCGCGGAAAGAGTTGACTGGTGTTGTTGGGCAATTATATGCAGAAAAAGGCAATAACGCTAAAGCAATCACCTTGCTTGAGGAAACAGTAAAATTTAATAGTCAGGATATTGACTCCCTCCAAACATTAGAAGAGATATATGGCATTGAAAGATCAGAAAAACAAAAGGGGGTCAGCAAGAAGATAAGAAAGCTGCTATTGATAAATTCTTTGATGGATGCAGGATATGGTTATGCAGATATTGGGGAATATACAGCAGCTACTGAGATGTATCATCGGGTTCTTAAATTGGATGCGACAAATAAGGAATCATATCTGGCATTGGCTGATTCCTATAGAAAAAATGGGGATATTTCCCTGTCTATCCATAATTATCTAAAAGCAGCTGATGTTGTCACAGATGAGGAAACACTTTCCTCTGTCTATAAATGGCTGGGAATCCTTTATGTTCTCGTAAACAAAAGAGAAGCAGCTATAGAATACCTTCCTATAAGTGTGCCGGATGATTGTGAGGAATTGCTCCCCTGTCTGGCTAAATGTCTCAACCTGCCTATGTATATTGATAGGGCAAAAAATGACCCTGCCTTAAATCAACTGCAAAATGGGAAGATTAATGAAGCCATTGAAGTCTATGAACGTATAAAAGAGAAGGATGAGAATATTTACCTTGGATTAGGGGTCGCCTATTGTGCTAAGGATATGTTTAACGAGTCATTAAACAGCTTCTTGAATGTGGTTAAATGTAGTTCCCCTAATACGAATATGTCAAGGATAGCTCAGCAAATGGTTAAGATAATAAAGGCTCAAATGAAACCTCAGTAGAAGACTGAAGACTGAAGACTGAAGACTGAAGACTGAAGACTGAAGATTGAAGACTGAAGATTGAAGACTGAAGATTGAAGATTGAAGATTATTAGTTCTTACCTAACAGCCTTCAGTCTTCAGCCTTCAGCCTTCAGCCTTCTCTTCAGCCTATTCCCTTAACCATCATGGAGGAAAGATGAAGATATTGGTTATTGGTTCCGGCGGCAGAGAACATGCTATCTGCTGGAAAATTAAGCAGAGCAGGCTTGTGGACACCATCTATTGTGCCCCAGGTAATGCAGGGATAGGACAGATAGCAGAGTGCGTGCCTATTGTTCCTGGTTCTCATGAATATATGCAGAGATTGATTCATTTTGCTGCAACCAACAAGATAGATCTAACGGTTGTCGGCTCAGAAGCACCATTGGCAGACGGTATTGTTGACCATTTTCGGAAAGCAAATCTGAAGATATTTGGTCCATCAAAGGATGCATCTATTGTTGAGGCAAGCAAGGTATTTGCCAAAAGGTTTATGTCCCGCAATTCTATTCCTACCGCAAGGTTTCAAGTCTTTAAGGATGCCCAGTCAGCTGTAGAATATGTCAGAAATATCCAGATGCCTGTGGTTATCAAGGCTGATGGTCTGGCTGCTGGCAAGGGTGTGATAATTTGCAACCGTGTTGAAGAAGCAATCGCTGCTATTAATAATATTATGGTCGAACGCATCTTTGACGAGGCTGGATCCCAGATTCTTATTGAGGAATTTCTGACTGGAGAAGAGGTGTCTGTGCTTGCTTTTACCGATGGGGAACATGCGGTCCAGATGGTATCAGCTCAGGACCACAAACGTATCTTTGATCATGATAAGGGACCAAATACCGGTGGTATGGGTGCCTATGCCCCGTATCCAGGGTTTACACCTCAGCTTTACGAACTTATTCAAAAGGATATCCTGGAGCCTACCATCTGGGGACTGCGGGAAGAGGGCAGAAGGTATACAGGGGTTATCTATCTTGGATTGATGCTTACCCCAAGTGGTCCAAAGTTGTTAGAGTATAATATCAGATTTGGTGATCCAGAGTGTCAGATAATACTTCCTTTGCTTGAGACAGACCTGATAGAGATAATGCTTGCCTGTATGGAAAGCAGGTTGAATGAGCTTACCATAAGATGGAAGCACTCATCTGCCCTGTGTGTTGTTCTTGCCTCTGGCGGATACCCCACATCGTATAAAAAGAATCTGCCTATCACTGGAATTGATGAGGCAGAGAAGATGAAGGATGTTGTCATTTTTCATGCAGGGACCAGTATCTCTTCCACAACAAATGACCAAATAGTTACCTCTGGCGGCAGGGTATTGAATGTTGTTGCCTGTGGAGATAACATCCCTGAGACAAAGAAGTTAGCCTATGATGCTACCTCGTTGATACATTTTGAAGCTGTTTACTATAGAAAGGATATTGGGGATAGGGCAATAAACAGGAAGGGTTAAATGAAGGCGGCAACACTTGATAAATATTGCCAATTTATGATTGAAGGCAGCTTGATGCTCATTATCTTCCTTGTCCCATGGTGGGTAGATACACGGCTGTCAGGGGTGATGCTTGGCAAATTAGCCATGATGCAGGTGTTTACCATTGCCTGTCTTAGCGGATTATTGATAAAGGCTATTCTTACTAAAAAAGTTAACGTCTATCAGAGCTTGTTTGACCTGCCAATTTTCACCTTTTTGATAATAGCCATACTGTCAACCGTTTTTTCTGTGTGTCCCTATCTTAGCCTATGGGGAGCGTATTATCGATACGAAGGACTGGTTGCTTTTGTTAATTATATCTTGTTGTTTTACATCACAGCAAACTGGCTTGACCGAAAGGCTATCTTAAGGATCATGGGAACAGCTATTTTTGCCGGGGCAGTGGTCAGTTTGTATGGACTTCTTCAGCATTTGCACATTGATATTGTAGGATGGCGGGAGTATGGGACAAGCAGGGTTATCTCTACCTTTGGCAATCCTGTCTATTTTGGGGCATATGTTGCTACGGTTTTCCCATTGGCATTGGCTGGCTACCTGATGAAGGGTGATGAAAAACAGGGGGCAGGGGGCAAGGCTACTCCTGCTGTGAAAGGTGGCAAAGATAAGTCTAAAGGCTACAACCTTAAGTCCATTATATCTAAAACACTTCCCCTTATTTCTGGCATTGCCTGTCTGCTGATATTAGCCGGAATATTTGTCGCCAATACAAGGGGTGCATACTTAGGCTTTATCGCTTCATGTATTGTTTTTGTAGTGTTAATCCGAAAAAGGATTGACCCATCCATGAAACCAAGATTGATACTGCTTATTGCTGGGATTATATGTGTTAGTCTTTACTTTATCCTGCATCCAGAACTGTCACCATTAAAAAGGTTTATGCAGACCGTTACAACACAGACAGATGATAAGACAGCTGAGGGAACACCAAAGCTTGCCGGCGGGGCAGCCAGCCGTATCTTTATGTGGCGGGATGCACTTGGTATTATCAAGGATCATCCATTCTTGGGCACTGGTCCGGAAACATTTGGCATGGTATACTCTAAGTATCGTTCCCTGGATCTGATAAGAAATGAGGGCGGTGAATATGGACGGCCTGACAGGGTCCACAATGATATTGTTGATCTGGCTATAACCAAGGGATTGCTGGGCATTTTTGCTTACCTCTGGTTTTTGTTTGTTGTTGCCAGGGTTTGTCTGAGGATTATAGCTGAAGGCAAGGATAAGGGAGGAGCAAAAGAGCCAATATTTGCCATAGCCATTCTTTCTGGAGGACTGGGATATTTTGTGCAAAACCAGTTCTGCTTCTGGATACTGCCCAGCACATCAATATTCTTTATCATGACTGGCTGTATTGCTGGACTTGCTCCATCAAGGCAGGCATATAATGCCAGAGCAGCTGTTATTCCAATTACTGCTATCTTGATCGTTGGACTTGCCTTTTGTGTCCTCAAAACAACCCTGCCCTGGTACAAGGCTGACATACAGTATAAGCAAGGGGCAGAGCTATACTGGTCAGGTGAGAAGATAGCCTCTATTGATAGGTTTAAATCTGCCATAGCCCTTAATCCAGGTGAAAAGCTTTATGTTGAATATATCATTCATGCCTGTCTGGATACATCTGATAAGCTGCCGCAAAATATAGACACAGCTATCTTTGAGGCACAGAGAATGAATAAAAACTACCCTCTGGAAAGCAATTTTTACAACCTATTGGGCATGTCTTATGAAAAGAAGAAGAGGTTTGATGATGCACGGGAAAGCTATGAAAAGATGTTTAGCATTGACCCTTTGTTTGGTGAGGCTCGCGACAAAATAGCCAATATCTATATCAAACAAAACAAATTCAACGAGGCTATTGCTGTTCTGGAAGAGGGGTTAAGGATTATCCCTGATCATGTGGTGTTTTTGACTAAGTTAGCTCAGATATACATGATTCAAAAAAGGGATGATAAAGCAGAAAAATATCTCAAAGATGTTGCCTGTATCTCTCCTGATAATTTAGACAGCCATACCAACCTTGCCCGTATTTATTACGAGCAAAAAAGGATTGATCTGGTTATAGCTGAATGCAAAGAAATGATGCGAATTGAGCCAAACAATGTAGATACCCATCGTAATCTTGGATCATTATACTATCAGCATCAAAGATACTCTGAGGCATTGGATGAGTTTCAAAAGGTGCTTGGACTTAAGCCAGATGATGAGTATTCCAGGAGGCTTGTGGAAAAGATATTAGCCTTACGCCAGAGGAGTATCGAGTGAACAAGATAAGGATCGAGCATATTTTGAAAGGGGTGAGGGATGGCAACATAGAGATAGACACTGCCCTTGAACAACTCAAGTATCTGTCGTATGAAGAGATAAAGATGACTCCTACGGATGCTGCCTTTGCCTGTATTGATCATCATCGGGGTTTGCGGTGCGGGTTCCCAGAGGTTATATTTGGAGCAGGGAAGGGGATTGAAGAGTTGATAAAGATTGTCCGTCATCTCCTTGATAAGGGAAACGATATCATGATCACCCGAACAACAAGGGATGTGTATGAGACACTGCTGGAGATAGACAGCCGTATGGTTTATTATGAGCAGGCAAGGATAGTTGCCCTTAAACAGACCGGACAGATAGGACAGACAGGGCTGTCGTCAATGCCTTCTTCAGAGGCAAGGGTGTTGGTTGTAAGTGGCGGGACCACAGACATCCCTGTAGCTGAAGAGGCAGCCGTTACAGCTGAGATGTTTGGTGTGGCAGTAGAAAGGCTGTATGATGTTGGTGTGGCAGGCATTCATCGCCTGCTGGACAGGTCTGATAAATTAAGGGCTGCTTCTGTAATCATTGTTGTTGCTGGTATGGAGGGGGCACTTGCCAGTGTGGTCAGTGGATTGGTGGATGTGCCGGTAATAGCTGTCCCTACAAGCGTGGGATATGGTGCCAGTTTTCATGGGCTTGCAGCCCTATTAGCTATGCTCAATGCCTGTGCACCCGGGATTACGGTGGTCAATATCGATAATGGCTTTGGTGCAGGATATTTTGCGGGGATGGTGGTTAGGAAGGGGTTAGGGGGGGAGAAGGGATTAGGGAGGAAGGGGTTAGGGATTAGGGAGGAAGAAGGGATTAGGGAGAAGGGGGGAGTTAATTCATTCCTTTAGCTATTAGCTTTTTAATAATGCTTCTGATCATTCGGCCTATTTCATCAATCTCTTTGACTATATGGTCTATCGCTTTCCTTTGAATATAACCTAATTCACAAGCAATCAGCAATTGTGTTTCCATTTCTGCTAAAGAACCCAGTGATATGTATAGAAATTGTCTGAATTCAGACGCATATTGTCTGATGTGTCCCTCTGCAATGTTAGAAGGAATGGATACAGCAGCTCGTCTAATTTGATTAGTCAAGCTATATATCTCTTTTTGAGGAAAGTTATCAGTAATTATATAAACCTCTTTCACTAAAGACATTGACCTCTTCCATATCTCTAAATCCCTAAAACTCTTGACTACCATAAACTAACCCCTAATCCCTTCCTCCCTAACCCCTTCCTAATCCCTAACCCCTCCCTAACCCCTTCCTAATCCCTAACCCCTTCCTAATCCCTTCCTAATCCCTAACCCCTTCTCCCTCCCTAATCCCTTCTCTCTAATCCCTTCCTAATCCCTAACCCCTTAACTGCCCTACTCCCTGCGTCGATTCCTCTTCCATGTATGACAAAGCTCTTCGTAGTCAGAGGTATTGATCACATTCCTTGTCTCGAGCCAGCCCCTTCTTGCGGTAAACACACCGTATTCAAGCATAGAAAGCTCATCGATGATATGGGCATCTGTATTTATGGCAAACCGTATCCCGTAGCTCTTTGCCTGCCGAATGTATGTATCAGGCAGATCAACTCGGGCAATATAAGAGTTTATCTCTAAAACCGTATGGGTTACTGCTGCTGCTTTAAACAATTTTTCCATATCAACAAACACATCTCTTTGCCCAATTATCCTTGAGCCAGGATGGGCAATAATATCTATCAAGGGGTGATTGCATCCACGGATAAGCCTGTTTGTTACAGCCTCCACTCCATCCTCAAACCCTGAATGAACTGCACCAACTACAAAATCGAACAAGGCAAGCATGTTGTCTGGTATCACCAGTTCACCATCTCTTTGTATCTCCAATTCAAGACCGGCTAAGATCTTAAAATCATAATCTCTTTCATTAAGGTGTCTGATATGTTCAATATAATGCTTGACATCCTCAAGATGAATCCCCTTCCTCTTAGACATCTGAGTTCTGAAGTGGTCACAGATACCGATATATTTATATCCCTTCCCCTTTGCCCACTGGGCTATTTCTTCAATTGAGGCTGCCCCGTCGCTCCAGCTTGAGTGAACATGCAGATCACCCTTCAGGTCATTCATGCTAATCAGGCTGGGGATAGCATTCTCCTTTGCCATAGCAATCTCATCATTTCCTTCCCTTAGCTCTGGGGGGATATATTGAAGCCCAAGGATATCATATATCTCCTCTTCAGTCTCACAAAGAAATCTTTTATCCGTCTCTTTTCGATAAAGCCCATTCTCTTTTATCACAAGCCCATGATCGTTAGCATGTTCATTCAGGTTAGAGATGTATGTCTTTGCTCCTGTAGTAAAATGCAGCAATGGGATGAACTCATGAGAAGATAATCCACTGAGTTCAACCTTTATTCCTTGCCTATTCAAGACAGTAATCCTATTTTTTGCCTTTTCTGTCTGTTCAATGATCTTTAAGGGAGGAAACCGTCTCAGAAACTCTTTTATTACTAATGTTGGGGTATCTGTCTCCACCAACAGGTCTATATCGCCAACAATCTCCTTGCCGCGTCTAATGCTGCCGCTCCATTCTGCTCTTTCGACCTCAGGCATCTCTAACAGACTGTAAGCTATCCTGCGAGCCAGAGGTAGGGCAATCCCAAGCAATATCTTGCCTGCCCTGGAGGCTAAGGTCAGGTTTATGCCGCGTAAAAGGTTGATCTCTACCTTAGCATCAAACCCTGGCAGCTTTTGCAGCTCATATCGTTTGGCTGCCCGTTCAAGTTCATTAATGCTGCCAATATTTAAGGATTGCCAGATAATCGCTACCTTTTTGGCATCCATGCACGGAATATCCAGGACATCTATCAGCCATCCAGGCATACTTGAAAATAATTCTTCATGCTGACCCATTTTACCTGTTTTTATCAATTCTTCAATCTTATCAGCAAGCTTCATATTCATTCCAGGCAGATCAGCTAATTTCCCATCTCGATAGATGCAAACCACATCCTCTGCCAGTCCCTCTATCATTTCTGCTATCCGATAGTAAGGGAAGGCATTATATGCCTGTCCAAGAACCTCCAGCATTTCACCTGTTCTAAACAATATCCTGGCTATTGCTACATTTGTCATAATAACACTCCTTTTTATAATAAGAATATAACATATATAGAGACATCTGTCAACAAAAAAGCCTTGACAATAAGTAAAAATCTGTTACAATGGTAGTGAAAATTGACAAAGAGGAGAATTATTGAGCAATGGACAATGGCAAGGTATTTTTAATCGGTGCTGGACCCGGTGATATTGGGCTTTTAACCCTGAAGGCAAAAAGGTGTCTAAGTGAGGCAGATGTTGTCCTTTATGACTATCTGGTTGGCGAGGAGATTATTGCCTTTGCTAAGGTTGATGCAGAGATAATCTATGTGGGCAAAAAGGCTGGGCAGCATACCCTGAAACAGGAAGAAATTAACCAATTATTGGCAGATAAGGCAAAAGAAGGCAAGATGGTAGCCCGTCTTAAGGGCGGAGACCCATTTCTTTTTGGCAGGGGTGGAGAGGAGGCATTGTTCTTGATTGAGCAGGGGATAGCCTTTGAGGTTGTTCCAGGGGTAACCTCAGCCATAGCTGTGCCAGCTTATGCGGGTATCCCTGTTACACATCGGGAGTGTGCCTCAAGCCTCTGTATCGTTACTGGTCACGAATCTATCGACAAGATGAATGTTCCATGGGAAAATATCGCTGGGATTGAAACCATTGTCATCCTTATGGGTGTGGCTAACCTGAAGGAAATTGCCCAAAGGTTGATTGAGTCAGGCAAAAGCTCTGATACCCCTGTGGCTGCTATTCACCATGGAACAACAAATCGACAGAAAACCGTTGTTACTACCCTTGCCGAGATCAGGCTTGATACCTCTTCTATCCATGCTCCAGCCATCATTGTTGTCGGACAGGTGGTGAGATTGAGGGAACAGCTTAACTGGTTTGAGGATAAACCGCTTTTTGGCAAGGGGATAATTGTTACCCGTCCAATCTTACAGAAAACAGAGAATAACCCTGATGATATATCTATTATGAGGCTGCAAAACCTTGGGGCAGTTGTCTATAAGCAGCCAACCATCAAGATCTTGCCGTTAGAATCGTTTGAGGAGATAGATGCGGCTATCAAGCAGATTCTTTTAAGGAAGTATCACTGGCTGATATTTACCAGTGTCAATGGGGTGGCATATTTTATGCAGAGGCTTAAGGTATCTGGTCTGGATATTCGAGAATTGTCTGGTATCCAGATAGCTGCCATTGGACCGCAAACTAAGCTCGAGATTGAAAAATATTGCCTTAAGGTGGATTATTGCCCCAAAGAGTATGTGGCTGAGGCATTGGTTGCTGGCTTAAAGGGATATGAAATGAACGGCAAGCATGTCCTGATCCCAAGGGCAAAAGAGGCCAGGGCTGTCTTAGAGGATGGACTGAGAGAGCAGGGGGCAATACCTCATCCGATTGCAGTGTATCAGACCGTCAGCTATAAGAATGAACGGATACAGGAGCTGCTGCTTGAACGCAGGGTAGATGTGATTACCCTTACCAGCCCATCCTGTGTGAAGGGATTCTGCTCTATATTTGAGGGAGAGGATATGCAGCCATATCTTTCTGGTGTCAAAATAGCCTGTGTTGGACCAATAACCCAGCGAGCAGCTATGGAGCTTAACCTGAAGACGGATATAATAGCCAGGGAGTATACTATGAATGGGTTGGTTGCGGCAATACTGGAAGCTTTTTGACAGGATTAACAGGATTAACAAGATATATGGTTAAGAGCAGCAAAGGATAGTATTTACTCAAAAAAGGCAAAAAAATACTCCTTTACCATAATTCCTAAAAAATCCTGCTTATCCTGTAATCCTGTCTAAAATTAGGAGGAACTTACGGCTTGAGATTATTTGTTGTAATATTGATGATATTGGTAACTGCTGCACCTGTGCTTTGTGGAGAGCTTGTCTATTATGACAAGGGCAGCCTGACAAAGGGAACAGTAACAAGCATAACAGACGGGGATACGGTTAAGTTTCTCCCTGCGAATGGAGCCACGATCACGGTTCGGTTTCTGGGTGTGAATACACCTGAGACGGCAAAGCCATCCAAACGCACACCAGATGAGCCTTTTGCTGTGGATGCAATGGATTTTACCAGGGATGCTTTGCTTGGTAAACCCATATCCTTGCTTGTCTCAAACAATGGAAGTCAAACGACTGATCTATATGGTCGCACCCTTGGGGTAATAATCTTGAATGCTGAAGTTTTTAACACAAAGCTGCTGTCTCAAGGGCTGGCAAGCAGATGTTTTATCAATAATGATTGCTTAATCTTTTCTGAATGGGAAGCCGTAGAGGTTGAGGCAAGAAAACAGGGGCTTGGGCTCTGGACAAATATAGGTGGCAGGGGCATAGTGATCAATGAGTTGCATCCAAACCCTGTTGGAGATGATGAACTTCGGGAATTTGCTGAGCTCTATAATGCAACAGATCAGACGGTTGATGTGTCAGGCTGGAGTTTTGGGATTGATGAGGATACTGTGTTTGCAAGCGGGACTACCCTTGGTCCCTATGGATATATGCTTCTGACCACAGCCGAGAATCTTCGGAGCACTTACCCTGAGATACCAAACGATGTTTCTATTATCCGAGTGACTAAGGGCAAATACGGCTATTCACTATTATCTAATAGTACTACCCCTTCACAGAATCTGGTTGTCCATCTCAAGGATAATAATCATGGGTATCAGGACTCTGTCACCTACAATCTCAAGTGGGATGGCAATGGTGCGAATAATACAGGCTATACCCTGGAGAAGATAAGCCCAGTCAGGATAAATGTTGGAGATTCCCGTGTTGGTGGAATGGATGATGAAAACTGGGGCACAAGTTCAGTGCTTAATGGCACGCCAGGAAGGGTTAATTCTATTGGGACGATGACAGCCATTTACCTTGAGATTGTTCTGACAGACCCTATGCTGGGGAAGGCAGCAGATATTCAGATTAAAGCAATGGATCACAACAGTCAAATCCTGGCGGATTATCAGGGGACAATTAGTCTGACAATCGAGAGTGGGGTGATTGTTGTCCCGAGTGTGCTTACCATGAAGAATGGCGTGGGGACAGCTACCCTTTCCTTTGGCCAGCCTGGAAGGATAATGATTACGGCTAAGGATACGAAATGGAATGACAGGTGTGGCATGCTGGAATGTGATGTTAAGCTACTTGGTGACTTTGGACAAAGGGAAAGCTTGATACCTGATAATCTTCTCAACTTCAATGACCTGATGAGGTTTTCATATTATTGGAATACTGGAGACTTAAAGGCTGATCTGGGGTCTGAGCAATGCGATGGTGCTGTTCCACAGCTCATCTCTCCTAAGGATAGCAAGGTAGATTTTCATGATTTGATGATATTTACATCTATGTGGAATTGGTGGAATGGTGGGAAAAGGTGAATGAATAGAGACTGAAGGTTAAGTCAATAGATGGGTGAGGAAAAGTTTCACCCATTCTACATATAAGGTTTTTCAACCTGTGATAGTCAGAATAGAACGGCTTAGCATATTTGTAGCTGCGGGAGGTAGCACCTCTGGCAGAGATAGCAT
>DYDG01000067.1 GCA_020717845.1 Marinifilum sp.
CTCTTCTTGCAACCGCCTATTTTTTTTCGCAAAATGTCAGGAGTTCTGACTGGTTGTGTTTGCAATGCAGCTATTCACAAGATATTGTAGTCTCTTGCAATTTCATTCAGTAAAAGCCGCTCAAATTTCTAATCGAAGCCTATTTGCCAACAATCCCTTATTTTTCGGGAGGTTAGCAGAGTGATGTCAGGAGTTCTGAATCGTTGCATTCAATTATGTTAAGCTATGGTAGATATCACCACTTACTTACAGAGGAAGAGCTACAAAGGGTGTAACTCCATCGATAACAACCATTGTCTTAACCCCTAACAAAATATTTACACCCTTTGCGACTCTTTCTCTTTTACAAGATTACCCACACAAAACGTTATAGAACCTTCTTTTACCTACTGCTTGCTGACGCATTACATGGGGCAGTGATTAATAGATTAAACGGATTTAGTAGATTTTTCACCTTTCATCACTGACAGATTTTTTTAAAAATTGCTTGACAATATCTATAAATTTGCTATACTGTAAGCATTCAAAACAAAAAGGAAAAGAAGGAGAGAAAGAGGTGCAGATAAATATTGGATTAATTGGATTTGGGACGATTGGTGCCGGGGTAGTAAAGATACTTCAAAAGAGTGCTGGTTTGATTGAAAAGAAAACTGGTGTCCGGTTGTGCCTGAAGCGGATTGCTGACCTTGATATCACCACATCAAGGGGGGTTGTCGTTGAGCCTGAAATACTTACCACTAAAGTGGAAGAAATAATTGGTGCGGATGATATTGATGTTGTGATTGAGCTTATTGGTGGTTATGAGCCTGCCAGGACAATTGTCCTTTCTGCTATGCGCGCAGGCAAAAGCATTGTTACAGCAAACAAGGCACTCTTGTCAAGATATTGGGAGGAGATGTTCCAGACAGCTACTGAGTGTCAAGTGGCTTTTTATGCTGAGGCATCGGTTGGCGGCGGTATCCCGATTATATCTTCTATAACTCAAGGGCTGGTGGCAAACGAGATTCAGGAGATATATGGAATTATCAATGGAACATGCAATTATATCTTAACTAAGATGTCTGATGAAGGGCTTGAGTTTTCAGAGGCATTGAAGCAGGCACAAGCAAACGGATACGCTGAGGCAAACCCTGCCTTTGATATAGAGGGTGTAGATACGGCTCATAAGCTTAGTATCCTGAGCTCTATTTCGTTTGGTGGGCATGTCCAGTTAGAGTCTATCAGCACCCAGGGAATTACCAGAATAACTAAGCTGGATATAGATTATGCAAAGGAACTGGGTTTTGTGATTAAACTTCTTGGTATTGCCAAAAGGTTGTCTGCAAATGAGATAGAAGCAAGTGTCCATCCAGCCATGATTCCAGAGAATCATCTGCTCTCCTCAGTCAATGATGTTTTTAATGCCATTTATATGGTTGGGGATTTTATTGGGCCAATGATGTTCTACGGTAAAGGTGCCGGACAGCTTCCTACAGCATCAGCCATTGTAGGCGATCTGGTTATGCTGGCACATCAAGGGAAAGGGTTGAGATCAACAAAAGAAGCTGCAATCAAGGTTCGCAAAGCAGATACCATAAGCTCAAAATACTATCTCAGGGTTACAGCAGAGGACAGCACTGGTGTCCTGGCAAGTATTGCTGGAATATTAGGGAAACATGGCATCAGTATTGCTTCATGCATCCAGAAAGAACGGGGACAATTTGTGCCTATTATTATCCTTACCCATGAGGCAGAAGAGGGAAATTTAAGGGCAGCGATTGCAGAGATTGATAAACTACCAGAAATAAAGGATGAGACGGTGTGCATCAGTCTTGTGGCAGGGTGAGAGGTAGGTGGAGGTAATCGGTGATCAGTAATCGAGAAAGCGGTATCCTAATTACCTGATTACCGATCACCTCCTACACCTTTTACATAACATACACTCAAGGAGGTCATTTCAAATGTGTACATTGCAGCGAAAACCATGGCATGGTATAATCAACGAATACCACGAGTTTCTACCTGTATCAGAAAAAACACCGGTAATCACCCTTAATGAGGGCAATACCCCTTTGATAGACGCCTATAATCTAAGCCGGGTGATTGGCAACAACTTAAAGATTTACCTTAAGTATGAGGGATTAAATCCAACAGGATCATTCAAGGACAGAGGCATGACTATGGCTATTTCCAAGGCTGTGGAAGAAGGCAGCCGTGCGGTTATCTGTGCCTCAACCGGCAATACCTCTGCCTCAGCTGCATGTTATGCTGCCCGGGCAGGGATACAGTGTGCTGTTATTATCCCTGAGGGTGCCATTGCCATGGGCAAACTTGCTCAAGGCTTGATACATGGGGCAAAGGTTATTGCCCTTAAAGGGAATTTTGATGATGCCCTGGAGATTGTTCGGCAGGTATCGGATAAATACCCAATTACCCTTGTCAATTCTGTTAATCCATATCGAATTGAGGGACAAAAGACCGGTGCATTTGAGATATGCGACGCATTGGATAGAGCACCTGATTTTCATGCCATACCAGTAGGTAATGCAGGCAATATTACCGCTTACTGGAAGGGCTACAAGGAGTATAAGCAAGCAGGCAGGATAGATTCCCTGCCAAAGATGATCGGCTTTCAGGCAGCAGGCTCTGCCCCTATTGTTGAGGGTAAGGTGATAAAAGACCCTAAAACTATTGCCACAGCCATAAAGATTGGCAACCCAGCCAGCTGGAAACAGGCAGAGAATGCTCGGGATGAATCAGGAGGATTGATCGATAAGGTTACAGATGATGAAATTCTCGAGGCTTATAAGCTTGTGGCAGCAAGAGAGGGTGTGTTTGTTGAACCAGCATCAGCAGCCTCTATTGCCGGGGTAATCAAATTAAACAAGCAAGGCTACTTCCCGAAAGGGGCAACCATTGTTTGTATCCTTACAGGTCATGGATTGAAAGATCCTGACTGTGCTATCAAGGCAGCAGACAAACCCATAACGGTTGAGCCTGAGATGAGAAAGATATTGGAGATATTGGGGTTTTAGATGCATATCACCACAGAGACACGGAGACACAGAGGGAAAATAGATTTTTCACTTCTCCGTGCCTCTGTGTCTCTGTGGTGAATTACAGGGTAACACAATGCGTAGACTATTATTTATTATTACACTACTATCATACTCATGCCTTAGCTATGCTGAGGATAAGGTAGGAATGCTTGAGGAGAAGATTGTTGTCAATTACCAAAATCCTTTGCAAGCAGTCCATGAGACAGCAGAAATTACAGGGACTGCTGCCTCACAGGGAAATGACGAATCAGAAGAGGTTACCGTTACTGGCGAGGACAAGCTCAAGCTGACTACCAAAAAACCATTGCTTGAGCTTAAGGAAAACATGAATGATGCTGTGCCGGCATATAATATTGCTGAGGAAAGACTGCTTTCTGAAGCACCACCTATCCCTTCTATCTGGAGTCAGGATTATAGCACGGTCATGGACAGTAAACAGGTTGCTTTTCCCTACTTGAAAAAATTAGTCCGGGACACAGTCGCTACCTTTTATCCTCAAACAAAGGGAGAGGTTGTTACCTCATGGAATCTGATAATCACTGATGACAAGGGACGTGAATTTAAGAAATTCAAGGGCACCTATGTCTTACCAAATAGTATCCCCTGGGACGGGAGAAACGATAAGGATAGGATAATTGATGTAGATACCACTTATACCTATATCTTTAGTTATATTGATGTGGTAGGTAGCCCGCATACTATTGTTGGCAATCCATTTTCTATAGATGCCCTTGCTCATCAAGAAAAAAATGGATTGGTTATTACCCTGTCCAGCAGGGTTCTGTTTGATCCAGCAGCAGAGGATGTTCAGATTAAACCAGATGGAATGCCGCTTATTCAAGAGGTAGCAGATGAGGTGAAAAATTACTTTGGTCTGCCAATAGAGGTAGAGGTATATGATGATAATACAACAACAGCTAATGCACAGACAGAGATAATAAGCAATCTTCTGGCTGAAAAATTAATTGTCTGGAATGAACAGATAAAGACATCTGTCCATCGGACAAAAAAACAAAAACCATATATTAATGTTATTGTGCAGAATAGATGATTGACAAATAGAACCAATTCTGGTATAATTTATCAGACTGGTCAGAATCGTCTGACCTCAAAAACAAAAGGAGAAACAAAAATGAACGCAATGAACGCAATAAAAACAGTAAAGTTATTAATTATCGTAGGATTTGCATTATTTATCAGCAGCTGTGGACAAAAGCCAAAACTGCCGCAGGATAATATCGAAAAGCTGATCAATCAATTGCAGAGCACAGATGAATATACCCGAATCATGGCTGCTTATTCCTTAGTTGATACAGCCGATAAAAGAGCGGTTAAGCCATTGATTAAAGCATTAGGTGATGAAAGCTCATCTGTCCGAATCAAGGCAGCCTTAACATTGGGAATATTAGAGGATAAAAAGGCGGTCTCTGCCTTGATCAAGTCATTAAAGCGTGACAAAGTAGAAGGGGTGCGAAGTGGTGCTGCTGAGGCACTGGGATGCATAAAAGCCAGAAAAGCAGTTGGTCCGCTCAAGGCTGCCCTAAAAGATAAAGATGCCAGTGTGCGTGGAAGTGCCGCTGTATCCCTCGGGAAGATAGGCAACTTAAGGGCAATCAAATCCATTATGCCGCTATTAAATGACGAAAGCAAGAATGTTCGGGTTAATGCAGGCTTTGGGCTGGGAATGCTTGGGGTAGGAGAGGGAACAGATTTTCTGGTTAATGCCCTTAAGGATAAGGATAAAGATATCTGTATCGAAGCCAGCCTTTCACTTGGTGAGCTAAAGGATGTCAGAGGACTTTCTGCCTTAATAAAATTATTACATAATGAGGTTGCCATCTGTCGGCATAAGGATGGAGAAAAGACTGAGCATAACAGGTGTGATAATAAAATGTTACGCAAAAAGATCATCTGTGCCATTGGAAAGATAAACGAACAAAAGTCAATAGACGCATTAATCATTGAGCTGAATAATCGGGCACAGGATGTGCGAAAGGTAACGGTTGAGTCTCTAAGTAATCTGGGTGGGACACAATCTGCAAAGGCATTGATCAACATCCTTAAGGATAAGGAAGGCGGGGTCAGGAATGAGGTAGTCGATGCCTTTGCTAATATAGGAACCGTATCCATCCCATTTTTGTTGGAAGGATTAAAGCAAGAGGATGTATGTGTTAAGGGAAATTGTGCCATTGTTCTGGGAAAGATGAAAGAAAAAACAGCTCTTGATCCTATAATCAAGCTTCTTGACAATAAAAACTGGCTGGTACGAGTTCAGGCAGCCCGTGCATTGGGTAATATTGGTGATCAAAAGGCAATAGCTCCATTAATCTCAAAGATGGATGATAAGCTAAGTGAGGTGAAAAGTGTTATGATTGATACACTTATCACCCTTGGCACACCTACGGTTCAACCCTTGATTAAAGCCTTAAAAGATAAAAACGACAACATTAAAAATGGGGCAGTCCTTGCATTAGGTATGTTAGAAAATACAGCCGCAGTTGTTCCATTAATCGCTGTTCTTAAGGATAAAGACCCCCTAACACGAAAGGGTGTGGTTATGTCTCTGGGTATGCTGGGTGATAGAAGGGCTGCTGGTCCAATCATTGGACTCCTAAAAGATGGAGATAAACAGGTAAAGGTGAATGCGATTACATCACTTGGTGTGTTTAAGGATACTAAGGCAACAAAACCTTTAGTCAAGCTGTTAAAGGACGAAAAGGATATTGATATCCGCAGGATGATAGTGGTTGTCCTTGGTGAGCTGGCAGACCCGGCTGGAATCAATGGCTTGATAGATGCCTTAATTGATAAGGATGACACCATCAAGGAAAATGCAGCCCGTTCACTGATCAAGATAGGCAGGCCATCCATAGAAAAATTGGCTACTGCTGTTAATAATAAGAAGAATGACCCTGTTGTCCGTCAATACGCCATTACCATCCTGGGCAAGGTAGGCAAAAGAGGTGATAAGACGCTCATCAATACAGCATTGTCTGCCCTGACTGATAAGAATGATGAACTTCGAAGACGAGCGGCTATTGTCTTGGGCATGATTGGTGACAAAAGTGTTGTTAATGGCTTGATTGCAAGCCTTGAGGATAAAAGCTCTCCAGTCCAGAACAACGCTGCCGAATCCCTGTCAAGGATAGGTAAGCCGGCAGTAAAACCATTGATTACAGCCCTATCGCATTCTAATAAGGATGTTCGCGGGTATAGCGTTTATGCCCTTGGCAGGATAGGTGATCCAAGGTGTGTTAAATATTTAAAAGATGTAGCCAGTAGCGATCGCGATAAAATAGTACGACAAACAGCAAAAACTGTGTTGGAAAAGCGGAAGTTTTAGATTCTACACTTGGTGAGAGAAAATGCCAACTGCTTTACAGAGTGGCCCCTATCGTTTTTACTTTTATTCTTACGATTGTGGTGAGCCCACGGCATATGCACATAGACTCAAGAGAATAAGATCGCAAAATTCTGGCTTGATCCTGATATCTTACTTGCCGAAAGCCATGGATACAGTCGCAAAGAATTACATGATATCGAGGACATCGCAAGAGAACATTTGGAGGTATTAAAAAATGAATGGGATGCCTTCTGCAAAGGCAGCACTCGTATTGCCTAAAATAATCAGCGTTCGTATTGATGATAATGATCTATCCCTCGACTTAGAAGATAGTCGTACCGTTTCAGTACCTATTGGATGGTATCCACGGCTATCATATGGCATGCCTGCCGAACGCGCTAATTTTCAAATTAGCAGTGCTGGCTATGGTGTTCACTGGCCTGATCTGGATGAGGATATTGGCATAGAAGGATTGCTGCTGGGCAAAAAGTCTACTGAAAGCCTTGCTTCGTTTGAGCAATGGTTGCAAAAGCGAAAAAAAGCAAAAAAAGCAAAAGCAGTTTTTTCTCAGGTCGCTGCATAGTTGTCAATTAAAAAGCTGGACATATGTTCATAATGCGAAAATTAAACGGAGGTGTTTGTAAAAAATGATTCCTGTACCAACAAAAATGGCTCTTACTTCTGGAGGAGCAGAGGGTTCAACCAAGTTGAATGCCTTTGACCATGCCTTGCTTGCTGCGGGCATAGGCAATATTAACCTGATTAAGGTATCAAGCATTGTGCCGCCTGATATTGAGTTGATAGAGCTCCCATTTATCCCTGGCGGCTCCCTGACACCAATGGCTTATGCTACTATTACCAGTGATGTGCCGGGTGAGATGATTGCCGCAGCAGTAGCTGCTGGTTTTCACAGACCTGACCATTATGGGGTTATTATGGAGTATTCTGGAAAGTGCACTGCCAAAGAGGCTTCTGAACGAGTTATTGCTATGGTAGAAGAAGGATTTGCTACCAGAGGAATTTCCCTTGACGATGTCAAGGTAACAAGCACACAGCATACAGTGGTCAAGATAGGAAGCGTGATTGCGGCGGCTGTTTTGTTGTATTAATATCCTGGAGGGGATACTATGCATTCTGTCAAAAAGTTTTTGGATTTTGAAGCACACTTAAATGAAGCTACGGTTGCTTTGCTGGGAGCACCGCTTGAATATAGTGTCCCCAAAAGAGATAACCCTTTTGGTCCAGGCATGGCTGACGGCCCACATATTATTAAACAGATGTCTCATCTCTTAGAAAGCTATAGCCCCAGATTGAATCGCAGCTTGCAAGAGATGAAGCTATGCGACATGGGCGGAGTAACCTTTGGCAAGGATATTATGGAATCCTTACGGCTTATCTCCGAAGAGATAGAAGCTATTAACAACAAAAAAATCGTGGTTATTGGCGGCGAACATACTGTTACTGTAGGTGTTGTTGAGGGCTTAATTAAACGGTATCCTGAGATGGTAATTATCCAGATGGATGCCCATACTGACCTGAGGGCTGAGTATGAGGGTAAAAAATATTCTCATGCCTGTGTAATAAGACGCTGCTTAGAAATAGTTGGGCCAGAAAAGATCTATCAATTGGGCATCAGATCCGGAGAAAAGGAAGAATTTGAGCTTGGCAAGCAGCAGTGCCATCTATCCTCCAGATTAATACTTGACGCTGCTACCCTGAAAAAGCTGCAAGGTCTGCCAGTTTATTTGACCATTGACCTTGATATTCTGGATCCAGCCTATGCACCCGGGGTAAGCGTTCCTGAATCATGTGGAGCTTCTCCGCATGAGCTGTTTGAGGCTATCTATTCCTTAAGAGGATTGAACATCATTGGTTTTGATGTAGTTGAGATTCTTCCATCCCATGATATAGGACAGATTACAGCGGCTATTGCGGCTAAGATTATCAGAGAGGCAATCTTAACATTCTGGGAATAGCCATCGCGTAATAGTTCACCGCAGAGACGCAGAGGCACAGAGAAATTAACAAAAATTAGAATCCAGAACACAGAAAGGCAAAAAGAAAGAATCTGTAGTCTCTCATCTGTGCTCTGTCCTCTAATTTATTCTCTGCGTCTCTGTGACTCTGCGGTTAGCTGAACTGTTACGCCATCGCTACAAAAGAGGTCCAATGATTAGAATCAGCGGCGGTATTAACAAGGGTAGAAAAATAAAGGCACTAAATACCATGTCTACCCGTCCAACCCTGAGCAGGGTAAAAACATCTTTGTTTGATATGCTGTCTGCCAGGATTCCAGATGCTGTTATCTTAGATCTATACTCTGGCACTGGCAACATTGGCATCGAAGCCTTAAGCCGTGGGGCAAAAAGCGTTGTTTTTGTCGAAAATAATATTGCCCAGGCAAGGCTTATCAAAGAAAATCTAACAATTACCAACCTTCTCGAGCAGGCTGAAATAATTACCCTTGATGTTTTTGAAGCAATCCAAAGGCTGGATAAAAATGGGCAAAAGTGGCAAAAAATGAGCTTTGATATCATTTATTTGGCTCCACCATTCCTAAAAGGGCTCGTCTGGCCAACTATAGAGGCAATAGCTAAAAGCAGTCTGCTTTCTCCCTGTGGGTTACTTGGTGTAGAACATCATAAAAAGGAGAATGTTCTGCCTGTAGCAGAGGGACATTCTGCAAATAACACCTTAACCATGACAAAACAACGCAGATATGGGGATATTGTGATTTCATTTTATGAAATCAGACAGGGTTGTTCAGGCTAAAGGCTGTTACATCGAGTGTTAGGTTGTAATCCTTCCCCTACAGCCTATTCACCTATCCTTATTGTTGAGGAATTTTTAGATGAAAAATTATCGAGACAAAGTAGACCAGCCCTTAACGAAAGAATATCAGGACAGCTGCCTTTCACATGATGTTGAAAGAATACTTGATGATGATTATGCTGATCTGTCGCATCTGGATGATGTTCTTGTTTGTCTTGATGAACATATTGAAATAGAGGAAGATGAAGAGATAGAGCCTGAGATTGTAGAGAAAAAGCATACTATAGGAAAAGGCAAAAGGTATGTGTCTGACTCACCAATAAAAGCCTACCTTAAGGAGATTAATCAAATCCCTCTTTTAAGTGCTGATGAAGAAAAAGAACTGGCCATAGATATGGAAAAGAAAAAGATAAAGGTTAAAGAAATAGAGCTAAAGATTGGTATCTCTGCAAAAAGATTTCGCAAATGGAATGAAGAACAGGAAAAAGAGAAAATTTTACAAGGCAGAGAGCTGACTGAGGGAAACCCGCTGGCAGAGAGAGCCTTTCTGTCAACTCTGCCAGCGGGTTTTCCTCTGCCAGGGGGGCTCCCCCAGTTAGCAGAATTTTCTGCAGAAGAGATTCAGGATATGCTTTTTCAGCTAAATACATTTGATACAGAGATTGAAAGAATAAAAAAAAGGTTTATAGAGGCAAACCTGCGGCTGGTAGTTGCATTTGCTAAAAAATATGTGCCTGGCGGTGTGATGAGCCTGCTTGATATCATTAATGAAGGCAATCTGGGATTGATCAAGGCTGTGGAAAGGTATAACTATATGGAGGGGTATCGGTTCAGCACCTATGCCATCTGGTGGATAAAACAATCCATCTTAAGAGCTGTCTCTGATAAGGCAAGAACTATCAGGATTCCAATCTATATGGTAGAGATCATTAATCGCTGTCTAAAAACCATTCAGACTCTTGCTCAGCAATTAGGAAGAGAGCCTGAACTGGAAGAGATAGCCGAAAAGATGAATCTGCCTGTGCCAAAGGTGATTGAGTTGATTAATATTGCTCAGGATCCTATTTCTCTTGACTCACCTATGGGCATTGATGGGGAAAGTCAACTCGGTGATTTGATTGAAGATAAAGAAACCCTTTCTCCAGCAAAAACCTTATTCCTGCGAATGCTCCAGGAAAGAATCGGTGATATTCTTAATATGCTTCCGGAAAAAGAAAAAATGACCCTGAAACTAAGGTTTGGACTGGATGGCATGGAACCGCATACCCTTGAAGAGGTTGGGAAAATTCTGGGATTGACCAGAGAAAGGGCAAGACAGATAGAAAAAAATGTACTGGAAAAGCTTCGCAGTATGAAAATAACCTGGGAGTTACAAAGCTTTTTGAGAGAGTAACACAGACATTCCTGTCTGTGATCCATGAGCGGTTGCAAGCCACAACACATACTCACCACGGTCATAACTATGAAACACGCAAAAAATGTGAAAAATGTGAAAAATGTGAAAAAGGCAAAGATAACAATTAAAATACTTCATATTGATACCTCTCTGGACTGGCGGGGCGGACAGCAACAATTGCTTTATTTATCCTGTGGGTTGCAAAAAAAGGGTTATCCTCAACTCATTGCCTGTCAACCAAACAGCCTTTTAGTCAAAAGATGTCAGGAATATGCCTCCATTACACCCGTGAGGATGCGGGGAGAGTGGGATATTGCTGCTGTCTGGAAATTGGCACAACTTATTGACCTTAAAGGTGTTCAGCTTATTCATCTCCATTCAGCCCATGCCCATGCCCTTGGATTGATGGCAGCTAATATCTCTAAATCAAAACCAGCGGTTGTTGTCTCTCGAAGGGTAGATTTTCATCTCCGCAAGAATCCCCTGTCCTGGCTCAAATACAAAATGGGTGTCTACAAGATTATTGCCGTCTCAAATGCTGTTAAACAGGTGCTTGTATCAGATGGCATCCATCCAGAAATGATTGATATAGTTTATGATGGGATTGATGTAGAACAGTTTAGCCGGAATATGGATAGTGATTATCTTTATCAGGAATTAGGGTTAAATCCCTGTTATCCAATTGTCGGCATTATCTCTGCTCTGGCACCGCACAAGGACCATAAGACCTTTTTGCAGGCGTGTTCTCATGTAAAAAAAACCAATCATTTTGTGCAGTTCCTTATTGTTGGTGATGGTGAACTGAGATGGAAGCTGCAGCAAATGGTAAAGAGACTGAATATGGGAAATAATGTTATCTTTACTGGCTTCAGGGATGATATTCCCCAAATTCTATCCATCATGGATGTCTTTGTTGCTTCCTCTTACTTAGAAGGGTTGAATACCTCTATCCTTGAGGCACAATCATCTGGTGTCCCGGTAATTGCGACCAAAACTGGTGGCATTCCAGAGATAATCAGGGATGGAATTAACGGATTGCTTGTCCTGCCAAAGCACCCTGACTCTCTGGCTGAGGGGATTAGAAAATTGATAAACAATAAGACACTCTCCAGCCAATTGGCTGCTACGGCTAAAGAAGATGTCCAAAGATTTAATAAGGAGGCAATGATTGATGCTACAGAGGCTATTTATCAGCGGGTTATGGGTGTGCTTACTGGCACTCAACAGTGAAGGGGCAGACTGGAGGGATGAGGTAGCACCTCTGGCAGAGGTAGCACCTCTGGCAGAAGGCATTGACCGCCTAACCTTAGCTGCTGGCGTGAGCTACCCTATAAATACCAGACCGTTTCAACATCAAGAGGCAGCATGGATATTAGAGAAAATCGAGGAAAATAAAGGAGAAGAGTGGAGCCAGACACTTGAACTATTACTGGCTAAATTGAAGCAGGATATAGGAGAGAGAAAGCTCTTAAGAATTTCTCTGTCTGTTGTTGATGATAATGGCTCATCCTTTCCCAATAGCTACGGAGAGGGTTATCAGCAAGGAATGAATCTTTCCTTTGACTTGAAAGTATGCGGTAAATTTTATGACCTTTGTCCACAGATAAAACTTAATCGTGATGGCATAACATCTAACCTAAAATGGGGATACCTTGAGGTTAGCAAGTGGAATACAACCATTCAAGCCGGCAGAATCCCACACTGGTGGGGACCAGGGCACAATGGGGCGTGGCTGCTTACAACCAATGCCCAAACATTTGATCAGATAAGGATAGCAAACAGTCAGGCTGTCTTGCTGCCATGGCTTGGCAGCTCAAAACTTGAGTTCATTCTGGGGAGATTAAGCAAGCAAACCATTGGTTACAGGAACAATGGCAGTTACACGACAAAGATGGAAAAACCACAATTGATTGGCTTAAGGTTTGACTGCAGCCCTAATAGATACATGGAGTTTGGTGTAGGCGAGACCTGTATGCTAAGTGGACGAGATGGCTTGAAGATAAGGGATTATTTGCAGGCAATATTCCCTGGGAATAATGCAACCACACAAGAAACAACTAATGGACCAATCACCAACCGCATTGCCTCCATAGATACAACCTTTCGACTTCCGATCAATCATCAGTGGTTAAAAAATGCTGAAATTTACTGGGAATATGGCGGCGAAGACTATAACCCTACCAGACTCGGAATTAATTTTCTGAGTGCTCCAGCCAACCTCTTTGGGCTATACCTTGATACAGGAAAAACAGATATGCGTATAGAATACGCTGAAAATCTTGATGATTGTGTCCGATGGTATACGCATGGACAATTTCAAGAAGGATACAGGCATAAAGGCAAGATTCTTGGACATCATATGAATGGCAAGAGCTGGTATCTCCATCTAACCCGTCCCATTACCGCCAAACAAATAGGTTTTATCGAAACTGAAATGATTGATAATAAGATAACCGGTATTAATCTTGGTTGTCTGAATACATGGCGGCTCAGGATACAGCCAGATGATGGGGCAAGGATTGATTATGAGATGGGCTGGTAAGGATATCCCACTTAACAAAGTTAACAAAAAAGGTTAGCGGGTTGTGTTTCCCTTTTCCCCTACTCACCTAATGGGACACAATTAAATTGGACAGAATTCACTGTAATGATAGGAAGAGAATAGAACACGGATTGAACGGATAAAACTGATTAACACGGATAAAAAAATCAGTGAAAATCCGGTGGTGTCTGAAATTAGCTAAAAGTTTGCCACAAAGGCACAAAGGCACTAAGATGCACAAAGAAAATTCTAAAGCACGGAATGAAACGGATAATTTTATAAGAG
>DYDG01000008.1:0-10205 GCA_020717845.1 Marinifilum sp.
TATGGTATCAATCACCACGGTATCCGTGTTTGATGTCCCCATGTTACCTGCCTTATCCTCAGCCCGCACACGGAGTGTATGTGTCCCATCTTCCAGTGTCCCGGTGGTAAACGTAAAGCACGGCGATGATGTGCTTGCGGTAAAGGTGACCACAGTTGTCCAGCTACCATCCCCATCTATTTCATACGCTACGGCTACTATATGCGTATTCGTCCCACTTATACTTCCTGTGTATTCCAGGGCACTCTCTTTTGCTGGATTCGGCGTATATGCATTCAATGTGACACTCGGCTCTATGGTATCAATCACCACGGTATCCGTGTTTGATGTCCCCATGTTGCCTGCCTTATCCTCAGCCCGCACACGGAGTGTATGTGTCCCATCTTCCATTGTCCCGGTGGTAAACGTAAAGCACGGCGATAATGTGCTTGCAGTAAATGAATCCACATCTGTCCAGCTGCCACTGTCGTCTATTTTATACTCTACGTCAACAATATTTGTTGTAGCATCATTCATGCTACCGGTATATTGCAGGGTATTATTATTGGTTGGGTCTGGTGTGTAGGCAGTTAATATGACATTTGGTGATATAGTATCCACTGTTATCGTAGCTGCAGTCGATGTCCCCCAATTGCCTGCCTCATCCTCAGCCCGCACAGTGATTGTATGCATCCCATCCCCTATCGTCCCAATAGTAAACGTAAAACATGGCGACAATGTGCCTGCAGTAAATGTCCCCACATCTGTCCAGCTGCCACTGTCGTCTATTTCATACTCTACGTCAACAATATTTGTTGTAGTATCATTTATACTACCGGTATATTGCAGGGTATTATTATTGGTTGGGTCTGGTGTGTAGGCAGTTAATATGACATTTGGTGATGTAGTATCCACGGTTATCGTAGCTGCAGTCGATGTTCCCCAGTTGCCTGCCACATCCTGAGCCCGCACAGTGATTGTATGCATCCCATCCCCTATCGTTCCAATAGTAAACGTAAAACATGGCGACGATGTGCCTGCAGTAAATGTCCCCGCATTTATCCAGCTGCCACTGTCGTCTATTTTATACTCTATGTCAACAATATTTGTTGTAGCATCATTTACGCTACCGGTATATTGCAGGGTATTATTATTGGTTGGGTTTGGTGTGTAGGCATTTAATATGACATTTGGTGGTGTAGCATCCACGATTATCGTATCCGCATTCGATGTTCCCCAGTTCCCTGCTTCATCCTGAGCCTGCACAGTGATTGTATGCATCCCATCCCCTATCGTTCCAATAGTAAACGTAAAACATGGCGACGATGTGCCTGCAGTAAATGTCCCCGCATTTATCCAGCTGCCACTGTCGTCTATTTTATACTCTATGTCAACAATATTTGTTGTAGCATCATTTACGCTACCGGTATATTGCAGGGTATTATTCTTGGTTGGGTTTGGTGTGTAGGCAGTTAATATGACATTTGGTGCTGTAGTATCCACGGTTATCGTAGCTGCAGTCGCTGTTCCCCAGTTGCCTGCCACATCCTGAGCATACACTATGACTGTATGTTCACCCTCACTAAGACTGGTTGTAGTAAACGTAAAGGCCGGAGTATTTGTCGCTACCTCAATCTCTATTTCATATATCTTCTCTTTACCATCTATCTGATACTTCATAAAAATAATCGTGTTCGCCGTACCAGTATGAGTTACAGACCCTGTAAACGTCAGTTGGTTCTGGTTTATTATAAAAGGGTATGAATCCAATGCTACCACAGGTATCGCATTAGCTATTCCCAGGGCAATATTAATAATTCCAAAAGCTACTAATAAAACACAAAACATCTTTTTGTTCATATACAGCCCTCATTTTATTAAATTGAAACATGAATGAATTCACACTACTGTTAAAAACAATACAAGCATTATGATTATACCACCACTTCTGGGCATATTAATAACATCATTTTTACCAGTTACTGTCCAGTTGCCGATTCTATCAAGAATCAACACATATTCACCGCTTTCTTCCTCAGTATTGAAGGACAATTCAGGCATAATCATCCTTTCTATAGCAGAGCCGGTTGTAATTTCAAGATTCTGTCCGGAATACTTGTCTATAATAAATCCATTTTTATCATACCTGTACTTATTACATACAAGATGTGTTTCACCACCCATCTTTTTGAGATTATCATTTAATCCAAACAAAACATCAGGTTGCAATCTGAGACTTTTTTTATTATTTTTCAACATCAATACACATGGCATATTATCCTCTTTAATGATTTCCAGGTTAAGGAAATCAAGTTGCAGGAGATACTCTCCTGGAGGAATTATGATTTTGACATTTTTTATGCTTTCATCATATGTCCATTCATCCATAAATGTTACTCCTGAATTTTCAGGAGAGAGAACAATCGAGAGGTTATCATAACAGGCAATCTGTTTATTTTTCTTGACAAGCTTAAATTTTACAGTAGGCTTAAATTGAGCAAGCACATCTCGATGCACCTTAAAGCTAATAGAAGCAACCCCCTGGAGCTCTTCAATTTCCTTTTTAAGAGATTTTATATATTCGAGAGCATTATTATAGATCTGGCTTTGAGATGTCAGTTCCTTCTGTACATTCTTATATGCTGCATTGAATGCACTTATAGCCTGTACTTTTTCTTTAGAGTAACTATAAAATTTTGCCAATTCAAACTCATTTTTTATCATCACATTTTTTAATTTATCTATTTCTTTGTCTTCCAGAGCATTTTTCTTGAGTTTATTGATATAATTTTTTCGAATACTCATCAATTTCCCTATCACATTCTCTGATGAGAGCATTTCTATTTCTGTCTCATCAAGTAGTTCCAAATAATCCATTGATATTCTGGTAATCTCACGGAATATATATGTAACATCCTCATCTAATGGACTAATTAACATTTGGTTATCAGTCATGGTATTTAATACCTGCTTAAATGCCTGGATTGCTTCTTTATGCCATCCCATTTTTATACAGGTAATAGATTCATACAGATAAGCGTCCACAAAGTTTGGCTGACGCATTGATGCTTCATGAAATGTTTTTTTCGCTTCAGACAGGAATCTTGTTGTTTCTTGTGTTAAATAGTGTTCTGCAGTCATAACTTCTTGACATCTATACTTTTTATACAAGGTATCAAAAAAGGTTGTTAGCGGAATTTTAATATTTCTAAAATCATCCTCAAAAAGTTCTCTTAATGAGATAAGAGACACATTATTTCTTCTAAGTGCATCATCAAGGATAGCTTTTCCTGATGCAAGTGTAGAAGAACCTTCCTGTAATTGCTGTTTGGCTATTACATAATATTCCATTGCCTGTTTATCTATTTGTCTGGAGCTACTATCTCCTGAAGATACCTCAGCATAAGTCAAACAGATAGTCAGGATAAAAGTGACAACACCTATTTTCCTCATGACAAAAACCTCCATTATTCTCAAGGGAAAAAAATTCAGTTCAAAGAACAATACCCTTTACAACAGTATACGTTGTAAAACAGTATAGCATAATCATTATGTAGTTGTCAATTGTATTTTTTTAACTGTACCAGGGCAAACGCATTTAAACCCCACAATTGTAGCTAACAACAAAGCTTTGTCGATTTTATCCGCAATTGTAGGCATTGTCAGAGGTTCGTAAGGACGCAATATCTTGCGTCTCTACTATATTTATTGCAAGCCTTTTTCATTAATCCTCAAGTACCATGCAGTCGCACACCGCTCAATCAACCACATATTAAAAATTTTTTTAATATGTGGTATTTTTCTGTTGACAAAAATATGCACTCGTGGTATAATTAATCTGAAATCGGCAAGCAATGATAGCACATGATGAAAAAACTTACAAATATTCAAATCAGATTCAGAGTAGAAAAGATAAAACCAGGATATGGTGAGAAATGTCTACTATTAAAAACACTGTAAACAAAACTGAATCAGACAATGGTATGCGATATATACTCCTAACCCAGGGTCTTCAAAATGACTTTTTTCTTAACATAGAATGTAAGCTTCGCTTACCTGATGATGAAGTCAAGAAGATGTTAATTGGGAAGGGAGGACCACAACTGGAGGTAAGTTCAGGGGGTGGTCGTATAAAGCTGGGCAAAGGATTCCCTGATAATGGACCTTTAGGGATGTTTTTAGAATCTGTGATTGGCCGCAGGAACCGGGAAGAAGATGGTCAGGGAATATTACATGTAATCAATATTCGAGATTGGCATGAATATAGCCCTTCTTATGATGTGGAGCGTCGCAAATATGGAGCCCATTGTGAAAAGGGTTCATGGGGGGCAAATTATATTGAAGGGCTGGAAAAATATCTTGACCCTGAAAATAACAAACATTCCTCATCCATGGTGGAAAGCCAATTCTGGACAAAGGGTAGTGTCCGGGTGTATCATATCTATTCGGATTCTATCTTTGATTTTAAACCCCGTTTTGAAAGCAATAATCCGCTTCAAGACAAACGTAAGTTTCCAGTCACTAAACTGGAGAATATCCTGGATGTAATTATATTAGGCACAGACGATCAGGTTAACGAGTTAGCACAAATTCTGGAATCAACTAACCCTGAAAACGAACTACGCTCTCTTGCCCAAAAGGCAAATGAGACAACAAATAGTTTGCCAAAGATATATGCTGCAATGATCGGTGTATATACAGATATCAAGGTGATGAGCTTACTGATGGGATTGTGTTCCAGATATGATGTCCCTAATTTAGCTGTTTCAGATACCCTCACAACAAGTAGCAGCCTGGAGTATCATCTCAAAGCACTTGATTTTATTCATAAAATGCTAAATGTAGAGATCATTCACGGGTTAAACAACCTGATCCGTTTCCTGGGTAATAGTCCAAATATTGAAAACGAATTAAAACTTGTTGCATCTGACCCCTTTTCTGACTATGTATCCTTCTTTCAAGACAAGCAAAATGTATTATCCTATGATGCCAAAAAGCTCCAGGAATATCTGGAGCTTACACAACAGCGGGCACTGAATGTCTACCAGACAATCACACGAAGCAATAAGTTTCTGATTGTGTGGGGTATGATCTTTCTTACTCTGACCCTGGTCGGAGGCATTTTGAGTGCCTTTGGCATTGTTGACTGGAAATTGTCAGCATTGACTGGCGGATTAAGCCTTTTACAGTTAATCTCAGCCTTTTTCTCTCGTCCTATAGCAGAGTTGCAAAAAAATCTTACTAATCTGGCTACCTTTAGAATGATATTAGAGAGTCACAGCCTTAAAACAGCCCTTGCTCGTTTTCACCTTACTACTCCCCAAACCCTGCGGGATAATATCGTTAGCGAGCTATCTAATAAACAGGTTGAGGCACTTGAAAAACAGATTGCAGCGATTGAACGAATCGAAGAACATGATCGTCGTGCGTTGAAAGACCTGGGATTTGGAATAGGTGAAACAGATCAAAAGCTGCTGGAACATGAGGATAAGTAATAGGTAATACTCGATGTTCAAGGTTTTTACTACCTAACATGGACGAGCCAGAACCAAAAAAAGAGCAGGTAATTGACAATTGTTAATTGCTAATTGTCAATTACTCGTCCAGGTTAGTGGGTAAAAGTCAGGAACTGATGGAGGATATATGTCCATACAAAATTCATCATATAGTTTAGCCTTAAAAGTAAAACAGATATTCAAGGAATCATTAAAGAATAAAGTACAGGTAAGAGATTTTTTGCCTATGGATAAATCTCATCTGCCTTGTCTGATTATCTCTTGTGAGGATTGTAAATTACAGCCGGTTGGGCTGGGTGGGATAATAAATATAGAGATAAAAGATAAAGTAGATATAGGCATTGTTGAAGGAATAAGATTGCTTGGAACCTTTAGATTTGACATCTGGGTAGAAAAGGCAACAGATAGTTTTGAAAAACTCGAGAATCTGGTTAATGTTCTTACAGATACAATTGAAGCAGATAAGCTGACTTTAAGAAAAAATGGTATCTTGTCTGCCTCTGTAGAAAAAATAGGCGACATGGAATCAAGTAAAGACAAAACTATCTGGCAGATTAAGGAAGAAGGTGTAAAAAAAAGCCTGGATTACAGGATTCTATATGAGAATTGCTATACCAAAGTGCCAGATGAAGGAGTAATAAAAAGGGTTGAGGTAGAGATAAAAAAAGATGGGTTCAAAGAAAAGATGGTGATAGAGAAAAAAATAGAAGTGTCTCCTGCTCCTGCTCCTATACCAACGCCTACTCCTCCTGAGCCACAGAAGGTCAACATAAATATTGCTACTGTAGATGAATTAACTACTTTGTTTGTTAAGTATGGAAATAAAAGCACAGCTAAAAAGTTAGCTGAGGAGATTGTTAAAAAAAGAGAGAAGCAGAAGTTTGAAAAACTTGAAGATATAATGAAAACAAAAGGTATTACTGAGGCAATCTTTAATAAAATTAAAGATGCAATCAGTATATAGCAGATGACTTATGGTCATAGGCTATACGATACCAAGGAGGTGATTTGGTCATAATGATAGGCAAGCTTTGCTGGACCAGAAGATTATTTTTAGAAAGGAGGTAAGATTAAAAATGCCAGAAGTAATTACAGAGATGATTTTACCAGGTACTTATATCGAAGTACGGGCTGAGGGACTGATAGCTGCCGGACCTATCTCCGTAGGTAATATTGGTGTAGTAGGAACGGCAAAAAAAGGTACGGATAATGAAGTAGTATGTTTGTCAAGTTGGGCTGAGGCAAAAGAGGCATTTGGAGAGTATGATTCGTTTGAAAGCCCTACAGAAGCAGGCAATCCTTTATCTCTAAGCCGGGCACTGGAGTTAATATTTAACAATGGTGGCAGAACAGTTTATGCAGTAAAAACTAAAGATTTAACCCCTGGTGAAGTAGGAAAAGGGTTAGATGCCTTGATAAAATTCGATGCTCATATAGTCGTAGCTGCCGGATTAGATGCAGATACTATTGGAGCTAAGATACTGGGTCATTGCGATACAGCTGTTGTTGAACAGAAAGAACGAATTGGAATAGTTGGCAGTAAAACAGCTCTTCTTGCAGATATAAAGAAAGGAGCAAAACCAACAAGTGACCGGCTGATATATGTTGCTCCAGGGATTAAGTCTTATGATACTGCTGCTAAAAGGGTTGTTGCTTTACCTGGTGGTTATGCTGCCTGTGCTGTAGCAGGGTTAGTTTCTTCTTTAGCTGTTCAAAGCAGTCCAACCAATAAGGTGATGAAGGTAGAAGGATTAGAAGATGAGTATACCTATTCTCAACTTAAAGAGTTAATTGACATGAAGGTATGTGCCTTATCACGTAAGAATGGCTCTTTTGTAGTAACAAAGGGTATAACTACGGATATCGGTGCCTTTCAGCAGATCACTACTCGCAGGATTGTGGATAAGGCTAAGGCTGGTATACGCTCAGGCAGTCAGCCTTATATTGGCAAACTCAACAATTCACGGGTACGCAGTGCCCTTAAATCTACCCTGGATGGCTTCTTGACAACCATGGTTCAGGATGAGGCATTGACCGAGTATTCATTGGAAGTAACAGCTACCAGAGCAGATGAGATATCTGGAAGATGTATGGTTACAATAACCTTGAAACCTACTTTCAGCATAGATTACATTAAAGTAATCATGTATCTTAGTTAAGGAGGTGTAAAAAATGGCAAATACTAATGTATATAGGGGCTCTGATGGGGCAATAACCCTCTCTGTAGAACAGAACGAAGAAGGGGCTAAAGCTCAGGGCATAATCGATGAGAATGAACTGACAACCGTAGGAAGAGCAACAAATGTGACGGTGGAAGTTACCTCTGACTTGAAACCTTTCCATGAATTAGGTCAGCGGTATCCAACAGAACTAAGACCTGGAAATGTTAATATTACTGGCACAATTGATCGAGCAAATATTAATGGTGCATTGCTAAAACTTTTATTAGGTGAAGCAGCCAGTAGCCGTCCAGCAGGCACATGGGTTCAACCCTCTTTCAACATAGTCCTGAACCTGGAGAACCCAGCTGTTGTAGGAACAAGTAATATCATCACTATCCATGGAGTTAAATTCCAGAATTGGTCATATGGCATTCCTGAAGACGATTTTGTGATGGAAAAGGCAAGGTTTATGGCTCTGTGGATTAGTGTTGAAGATAAGGTAGGGAAATAAAGGGTTGAAATCTGAATTTTGAGTTTGGGGTTTGGAAATAAGTGGCTTATTACAGCAAGCTGGATCGAAAATTCCTAAAGGGTATTTATCCACCGTGGATATTTCCTAACCTGGACGAGCCAGCAATTGACAATTGTGAAATACTAAGTTGTTTTGAGCATGGACAAACCCTATTGCTTGCAAACAGTATGGAGTGCGAAAGCTTGCTTTCGCTTTGAATGACTTGTGTTGGCCATGAAAGCGGTGACAAGCCACCGCACTCCATACTCTATACAGCAGGTTAGGAGGAGAAATCTATATGGTTTTAAAAGCAGAAGAGCTGTTGGCCGGTAGTTCAATAACTCATGAAATTGAACTGCCTGAAGAATTGCTTTCTTTTAATATGCAGGAAGATACGGAGCGAGAAAAAGCTGTAGTTGTCTTAAGGCCTTTAACGGTTAAAGATATTCAGTTAATAGTTAAGGCTGCTAAGGATAACAATGTGCTTACTTCCTCATTAATGCTCCAGCAAGCACTAATAGAGCCAAAGCTTAAGCTCGAGCAGATTAATTCTATGACAGCCGGGCTGGTAAAATTCTTGGTAGAAAAGATTAATCAGATAAGTGGGTTGTCGGTAAGTGAAGACGGATTGTCAAAATTAGTTCAGGCCCCTTTAGCTAAGGCATGCTTTATCATGGCTAAAGAATTTGGCTGGACACCTCAACAGGTAAGTGAGATGACTATTGGGCAGATCTTGCTTTATCTGGAGATGGTGAATGAGGGGAATAGGTAAGTGTGAAAAGAGAAAAGTGGAGAGAAATTCGGGATGGTTCACCATTGTGTGAAAGCTTGCGGCTAAAAACACTGTAGGGGCAGACCCCTGTGTCTGCCCTGATTTGTGGACAGATAAAGGAATCACACGAAAAATGGTGAAAATGAACCGTCCCAAAAATTCTCTATTCCCCATTTTCTCCACTTCTCCTTTTTTACACATGATTAGAGGTTAGAGGATGAACAATATTAATTTCAGCAATTTTATATCACATTCTATTCAGCTACAATGTGGCAAAGCACCTGCTCAACTATGGGAGGAGCTGCAGGCATCATTTCTTCTATTAGATGTAGATGTATTTCTGGAAGATTTTAGATGGAACTTGCCATTACAGGGGCTGGCAGAATCCCCATTAGATGCGATATTAGCCAGAAGTACAGGGGCAAAAGAGTCTATGGGAGAACGTGCTTCTTATAGAGAACGGCCTGTTCCTGGCAGAATAGGCGAGCATGTCTTGCCTCAGCAAGCAAATGCTAAAGATGTGCAGGTAGGAGTGTCACAACCTACTCCCCCGAAAACATTATCACTTGAGGGGTCAATGAGTGCACAGCAAACTGAAAATTCAAGTATGTCAGCTCCATCTCAAAAGGAAATGGAGACCGAATCTCCTGCCTGGCAGCAGGCTAACCTTGAACAGGTTATCTCACAGATTGAACATAGCCAGCCGGAATTAGTTGCAGCATTAAAGGGTGATGTCAAGCAGCAGCGGCAAATGATAGGAAGGATACTTCAACGAGAGATTACACAGCAAATGGATACAGACAGAGATACAGCCTTTCCACTTAACATATCCAGACATAATAAACTGGTTGAACAGGTTAGTGGGAAGGATAATCAGAAAGAGACAGAACAGATTCAACAAATCAAATGGATGGAAGCTAAGGTTGCAACACCAATCCTGCTTGAGAAACTGGTGGGGCATGAAAGGTTGCTTGGGCAGTTTTTACGCAAGATAGAGGGACCAGCAGTGTCTGCGGACACATTGAGTAGATTGGACAATATTGACCGCCTGGGGGTTCAGTCGAAGATATTTCATCAGGAAAGAACAGCAGGTGAAATTGGGGAGGAACACCATGAGATTGCTGGGATTAACCCTACAGTCCCATCTGCCTCAGACCAGACTGATCAGGCAGTACTCGATAAATTGAGTGCTTTGAAATTCCATGATTATTCTTACACGAAATTGGGAGAGAGGGCAGCCGAACAATTTTCGCACAAAATAGAGG
>DYDG01000008.1:10317-44838 GCA_020717845.1 Marinifilum sp.
TTGGGAGAGAGGGCAGCCGAACAATTTTCGCACAAAATAGAGGGAACAGCAGTGTCTGAGGACACATTGAGTAGAGTGGGTGATACTGACCAACTACGGATTCAACTGGGGATGGTTCATCAGGAAGGAGCAGCAGATGAAATGGGGGAAGGGCTTATTGAGCCTGCTGGGATTAACCCTACAGTCCCATCTGCCTCAGACCAGACTGACCAGATAGCACTCGATAAGTTGAGTGCTTTGAAATTACATGGTTATTCTCACACGAAATTGGGAGAGAGGGCAGCCGAACAATTTTCGCACAAAATAGAGGGAACAGCAGTGTCTGAGGACACATTGAGTAGAGTGGGTGATACTGACCAACTACGGATTCAACTGGGGATGGTTCATCAGGAAGGAGCAGCAGATGAAATGGGGGAAGGGCTTATTGAGCCTGCCAAGGTTAGTCCCGCAGATATATCTATTTTAGAACAGAGGGGAGTGCTTCATAAACTGTCTACTTCAAAATCAGTGGGTTATCCCCCTACAGAATCAAGTATGGAAATAGCTGCACAGTTACCCGAAAAGATAGGAGGGCAAATAGCATTACTGGCAGAAAAGTGGTTTGAAACCAATAAGGGTTCGGTAGTATCTCAAAACGGGTTGGCAAATGAAGCGAACACAGCCAAAAATCTACAACCAGAAATCTATAATCTGCAATCAAACCCAATCACCCCTTTAGTAAATAATACATTTAATATCCAGCTTTCACAAAATCAAAAGAAAAGCGTAGAGGATATACAATTGTTGGAGGAAAGGATTAATAAAATACTTGTAGAACAAGCTAAGAGATATGGGATTTTAGTTTAGTTGGTTTTGTTAGTTTAGTTGGTTAATTAGTCGTAGTCGTAGTTGTAGGATGGGTGCTAACCCATCTATTCCTAACTAACCCCAACCAACAAACCACGGAGCAAACATGATAATAAAGCCAATATTGGACAAATGGGAGATAAAAGGAATACAGTCTATTAGTACCACCGAAAATCGTGCTTTAATAGAGCATACGATTCCAGGGCTGGCTGGAAATCTATTACAGGATATGGGGGAAGTGTCTACCTCGATTATTATCCAGGGAACATTACCTCATGCAGATGACATTCGGGATAAATTTTTAGAAGAGGTGCGAAAGAAATTTGTGGCTGGTGAACCCATACCATTTATGGCAGATATTATTACTGAGACAGATGTAAAAGAGGTGGTTATTTCTAACTTTCAGATAACAGAAATAGCTGGTTCAGCAGAGCCATGTCAGTATCTGATTAATTTAAAAGAATATATCCCACCACCTGAACCAGCAGCAGCCACTGCTATGGCAGACATACAAACAGATATTGATTTAGAGGCTGATTTAGGAGTTCAAACAACAGTTCAATCTCTTTTTGACGACATGCAGGCAGAATCCAGTCTAACAGATCTCGGGCTTGATACCGATAAGATAGGCGCTGTCATGGATAACATGGATTCTGGTCAACTTAATAACTTTCTTGATAGCATAGGAGATGAAGGGTTAGGTAAATTTGGAGAGGTATTAGACGATCTTGGGATAGATGCTATTAAGCAATTAGCCGAATCTCTGGGGTTGAGTTTGCCTTTAGGAGGATATGCAGGATCAGAAGAGGTGCTTGCAGATTTGTTAGGAGGAGTAAAGGGAATGGTAGGTGGTGACTCAGGAGAGTGGGGTTCGGTAATTGGAACAACCTCAGGTAAGATTATAGGCAAATTGTTACTTACTTTAGTGGGAGGAGGTGATGGCAAAACAGACTGGGACGGCTTAACAGATACCTTTAAGGATACGTTAGGTAAACTGTTTTAGCTAAAGCGAATGAATTTTTAATAATTAAGGAGGTGTTGGAAATGGCTTTTAATGCTGCTGATGTGGGCAAACTTAAAGTGGAGATCACAAAAGAAGATGGGATTCTGGCAAAAATAAATGATCTGGCTATGGCCACTCCGGAACAACAAAGCTCCAAAATAGTTCCTTTAATTGGTGCGATAATAGGTCTGCTTATGACAGCTATTGAAGCAGCAATGGACTGACTTATTCATGCTCATAAGGGTGTATTATTGGTTTTGAAATAGTACATCCTTATGAAACTTATCAAATGGGGAATACAAAGCATTGGTGCTTTAGTGGTTTGAACGGCTATACTCGATGTTCAAGTTTTTCGGTAATTGTTTGTTGTAGGATGGGTGATAACCCATCTATTCCATCAACGCAGGTCAGACAAAGCGACGTGTAACAATCTCTACCCATCCAGATGGTACCCTTACATTTTGCGGTATGTGCAAACCAAAGAGGGGATAGATGGGTTAGCACCCATCCTACATCATTTCAGATGCAGGGTTTTGAGGTGATGGCAAAGGTTCTGCTTATCCTTCAAAAAAACTTGAACATCGAGTTATAGGAATTTTAATGGAGGTATGAGCTTTATGAAAATGGGATTACATATTTTAGGTAAAGATGAGCAGCTTAAAGGGGTGGTTAAGGTTGAGCTGCCAGGGATATATCCGAAGGGAGACCCGCTTCCTGAACATATGGCTAAGTTAGTAGAAGAGGCGGCTGTGGGACTTGCAAAGGTATACGAACAGATAGTTGAAGAAGGCGGACATTTGTATATTAGCGATATGCTGCGTTCAGCAGCTATGCAGCAAAAAGCCCATGAAGATTGGAAATCAGGGAGAAAGTCTTCTTATAGCCCACCAGCATGTAGTAGTGTGCATGAATCTGGGCGGGCAATCGATATTGATCCGTTTGATACCGGAATTGGACATAAAAGGGTTAGAGAAATTCTGAATGCTAATGGCTGGACAAATATTGTTCCTACCCTTACTGGTAAGGAATGCTGGCATTATGAATTTCGTGGAAAAAAATGGAATGAATATTACAAGAATCATGATTATAAGTCTATGGCAAGAGGGATGAAGGAAGAGATTGGTAATTTAGCTGCCTTAGAACAGGCTGAAAAAAATGAAGAAGATATGAAATGGGTTCAGGAATCTCTTAATAAATTAATGGGTACAACGCTGCCAACAGATGGTGACTTTGGGGCAAAGACTAAGTCTGTGGTAATGCAATTCCAGAAAAAGTACGGTCTGCAAGCAGATGGAATCCCGGGTCCTAAAGCTAAGGCTAAAATGAAAGAACTGTTGGAGGCATAGAATTTAAAGGGATGATTGTGTGATAAATATGCTTAAACCAGCTTATAAATTAACCATAGGTTCAACTACTATTGACTCTTCAACTGACCCAACAGCCAGTATAATAGTCAGTATCGAGGTTAGGCTTGATATAGATATTCCGGCTGATAGCTTTGAGATTGTCCTGGGACAGATACGTGAATTAAGTATAGCCAGAGGTGATAGTGCAACAGTAGAGTTAGGCGATAAAGATAGTCTGCTAAAGGTGATGGAAGGCACTGTGGCGACTATTAAATCAACCATAACTCAGACAAAAATAACAGGTTTCAACGCTATCTCCAAACTTCTTGCTTTGCGTATCAACCAGGTCTATGAAAAACAGACTGCCGGGGCTATTGTGGCTGATTTAGCCAGTCAGGCAGGGGTAGATGTTGGTGAAAAAGAAGATGGGATTGAGTTTCCCTATTATACCATTGATTCTAATAAGAATGCTTATGAACATATACGAGAGTTGAGTAAAAAATGTGGGTTTGATGTCTATCTGACATCGGATAGCAAGTTGACCTTTAAAAAGTTTGCTAAAACATCTGCTGATCATATATTTGAATACAGCAAAGATATTATTGAGTTCGAGAAATATGCTCAGGAAGAGGTATTAGCACAAGTTACTATCTTTGGTGAAAGCCCGTCAAGCTCTCAAGGGGATGAAACCTCACACTGGCTAACAAAGAGCTTTGAGGATTACAAAGGCACCTCAGGCTCTGGCACAGAATTGAAGATTGAAGATGTAACTATCAAGACTAAAGATGCGGCTGATACCTTTGCTAATGCTGAATTAAACACTCTTAAAAAGAATACTGTCAGTGGTATTCTGAAGATATTGGGTAATGCCAATATTAAATTGGGTGATGCCATTGAGATTAAAGGGATGCCAAATGAAGAGATGAATGGTGTGTTTCAGGTGCGAAGTATATGCCACTACTTGAGTAAAGAAAGTGGATTTATTACTCAAGTAGGGATTAGAGGGTTAACAATTAACAATTGACAATTCACAATTCACAATTGACAATTAGCAATTAATAATTATATTTGAGGTTAATAAAAGTGGCAAAAGGAGATGATATTCAGGAGAGGTTAATTGATTTTGCTGTAAAAATAATAAAACTGTGCACATCTTTACCCAAAATACAGTCGGGTAGACATGTGGCGGACCAACTTCTTCGTTGTGGCACTTCGCCTGCTCCAAATTATGGAGAAGCTCGCGGTGCAGAAAGTAGAAACGACTTTGTACATAAACTTGGAATTGCACTTAAGGAACTAAACGAGTCTGGAATTTGGCTTGAAATAATCAAACGCAGTGAGATGCTGGACTTAGACATTATTGAACCGATTATGACTGAATGTAGTGAGCTTGCAAAAATAATTAGTTCGAGTATCCGCACTGTTGGGAAAAAGGAGAACTAATGGTGAATTGTGAATTGTCAATGGTGAATTGTGAATTGTGAATGGTGAATGGTGAATGGTGAATTGTGACAAGGAGATATAAAATGCCAAATCTCGTAGATACTATTCAAAAGATCGTTCAGCATGAGTTGCAAAAGATACGAATTGGTGAATTAGGGGTAGTAACTTCTGTATTCCCTCATGCTGATGATGGCGATAAGGATAATTACGAATGTAATGTAAAGCTGAAAAATAGCGGTCTGGAGTTGCGTAAAGTGCCAGTAGCTACAGGCCATATTGGAACGGTTGCTATCCCGAATGTAGGCGATCTGGTGCTGTTGTCTTTTGTTAAAGGGGATGTGAATCAGGCAATTATTACCAGTAGATTATACAACGATGAGGACAGACCGCCAGCAAACAAACCCAATGAGATTATTCATCGGCTGCCACTTCATGCTGAGGATGATAAGGCAATTAAGTTAGAATTGCGAAATATTGAAGATAATACTCCTCCACGTGAGCTATTGTTAGAGATGCCTGAAAAGATTAAGATGCAAATAGTTGATACTAAAGTCTATCTTCAGGTAGGAGAGACAAAAGTTACTATTGTCCAGGAGGGTGATAGTGACGGTAAACTGACTATCGAGACCGGAAAATCAAAAATGACCATGAACCAGGATGGTGATATTGTTGTTGAATCAGAGGCAAAACTTGAGATTAAAACTAAAGCAGATACCATTATTACATCTGAAGGTAAACTTGATTTAATATCAAAAGGTGATATGTCCCTGTCTGGCCCCAATATTAATATCAAAAGTGACCAGGCAACTAAAATTGAAGCAGGCACTGATGGCACATTCAAAATAGGTGCCTCTGGAAAGATAGAAACCGGAGCACCGTTGACCATTAAGTCAGGGGCAACTGCAAAGATAGAGGCTTCTGCTACGATGGATATTAAAGGGGCGATGGTGAATATTAATTAGTTGAGTTAGTTGGGTTGGTTGAGTTTGGAGGTAGGATGGGTGATAACCCATCTATTCTATTAACTAACCAAACTAACTCAACAAACAAAACGAACTAAACCAAACGGAGCAAGCCAAAATGGGTATGCCAGCAGCCAAACAAGGTGACCAGATAATGGCCACAGATATACATATTATTATGATTCCGAGTCCTGGAGGGCCGATACCGACACCATTACCACATCCATTCGTCGGAATTATAAATGGTGGGTTAAGCAGCGATGTAAAGATTATGGGTATGCCGGCAGCAACTATGAACTCAACAGCACAGAATGTACCACCGCATATTCCACAGGGTGGTCCGTTTCAGAAACCGCCTACAAATAAGGCGACTATTCAGATTGGTAGTATGACAGTGAAGATAAACGGTAAGATGGCTGCCAGAAATGGTGATATGGCTATGACTTGCAATGACCCGGCAGATATGCCGATAGGAACTGTAATGGCTGTGGGAACAGTGATGATTGGGTGATTAGTTGGTTTGGTTAGTTGTAGGATGGGTGCTAACCCATCTCGAACTCTCAACCAACAAAACCAAAAGGAGTATTCATCATGCCAAATGAAATATTCGGCACAGATTTGAAATTAACAGATAAATATTGGAGAAAGGGAGAGTTGGAGACAGATCTTCAAACGGTTATTAGCAGGAAAAACCTGAAGGATTTTGGTCTGGCAGCCGGATATGAAAACTTAGCTCAAGCCCTTACCCTTAGATTGCTTACCCCTAAAGGGGAATTATCTAAGTTAGGACATCCAGATTATGGCTCAAGATTACATGAGCTAATTGGTGAGATTAATAATGCCCGGACAAGAGGAATAGCAAAGCTATACTGTAAAGAGGCTATCTTGCATGACCCCAGGGTAGAGAAGATAATCAGTATCAAAGCAAACCCGGTATCTCGCAATCGGATAGATGTTCATGTAGAAATTCTTCCGATTAAAGAGACTAAACCATTAAATCTGGTGTTTCCGTTTAATCTTGGGTGATATTCAATCCACAGATTACACAGATTGCACAGATTACACAGAGTAATAAATAGAAAAAAATCTGTGAAATCTGTGGAGATATTCCCCTTACTTACACTGGAGGTGTTAAATGGCATTTGTAGAAAGAAGTTATAAAGAAATTACAGATGAAATCCTGGCTAACATTGTAGAAGACAACAGGACTACTGACAACAAGATTACTGATATAAATGTAGGTAGTGTAACCAGGACCATTGTGGAAGCTCTATCAAGAGAGATAGCGTTACTTTACAGTCAAGTAAATAGAGTGTATCTTGCAGCCTTTGTTGATACAGCAGAAGGCAATTCTTTAGATTTTGTTGTATCCATTTTAGGAATTAAAAGACATACTGCGGATTATGCCTCTGGAAAGGTTACATTCTCACGGACTACTCCTACACCAGCAGATATTACTATTCCTGTGGGGACTGTGATTACTGGGACCAAGCTATCTAATTTTGAGACTACAGAAGAGGTAACTCTGGCTAAAGGTAAAAAAGAGATTGAAGTTTCCATAAAAGCAACCATCCCTGGCGAAAAAGGTCAGGCTAAGCAAAAAAATACCCTAACTATTATGCCCAAACCAGTGTTAGGGATAGAGAAGGTAAGCAATGAAGTAGCTACTGAGTTGGGAGTAAACGATGAGACTGACGACCAGCTTCGAGTAAGAGCAAAAAGAGCCCTCCAGGGTGCTGGCAAAGCCACTATAGATGCCATCAAATTTGCTGCTATGTATCAAGGAGCTAAAGCAGTTGAGATTCATGAAATGCCTCAAGGAATTCCAGGTGAAATTAATATAGTTGTTGACTGTGATCTGGGTAAAAAAGAAAATGTACAGGACGCAATTGAAGTAACTCGAGCAGCAGGGATAAGGGTTAATCTGCTGTTTACTGAAAAAGTAATGCTAACTATGACCCTTCAAATTATCTTAGACCAATCAGATTTGCTTGAGAAAGAACTACTAACGATAAAAGGAAAAATAGAAGATAAGATTAAAGAATATATCTCCGGACTAAAACCAGGAGAAAAGGTTTTAGCCAATAAGATTATAGCATTAGCGTTGAGCATTCCCAATGTACATAATGTGATGATTGGTAAGATAAAAACCCTAAAGAATAGTAATAATGATGATACAGTAAATAGAGTTCTGGGAAATAATGATATTGTTATTGGTAAATTTGAGAAAGCAGAATTAGAAATTTTATCATTTGAAATTACTTTTGGAGAAAAATCTTCTACCTATCTGGATTTGAAAGTTGAAGCTAAGTTAACAACTAACAACGCCATAGAGGAACAAGAGATAAAGCAAGCAATCGAATCACGAATAAAAACTTATATCTCCAGGATAGAGAGGCAAGTAAGCTTTGATGAAATTCTCAAAGCTATGGATGATCCTTATGACTTGCGATATTCTATTGATAAGGATAAAACAACAGGTAAAGCTATCCATTCTATGGATGGAATAATTGTTGATTTGTGTAAAGGGGCAAAGGATAATGTCAGAGATGATGAGGTAGTAGAACTGCGAAAGATGGAAGTAAATATTATAAAGTAGGAGTCTTAAATGGGTGAAACAACATCAAAAAAACTATTTGAAGGTGAGGATATTTTCTACCTTAACATCCCCCAGTCTGCCCGTATTAAGTCAGCTTCTATTAAAGTAAAAGGATCTGCGTTTGCAGGGAATATAGTTGGTTCTTATGGCACAACAAGATTAGATGCAGCAGGGAAAGTAAGTCAAATAACCATTGATTTTCATTCGATGAGAACTATTAATCGATTGGTTTTAGAGGTAGATGAAGCAAGCCCACAGAAATGTGAGTTAAAGGTGTGGGGAGGCATGTCATGGTTTTTACCGGGACCAGAATATAGGTTTGCCTTTAATAATAAAAAAATTGATACGACCTTTGCGGAAATTACTACTCAAAAGATATTACTAAATTTTATCAATATCGCTGCTTCAACTGCCCAGACAGCAACCGTGACAACTACTCCAGCCTCTGAGACAGAACCAGAGAAGTTATCTGTAGCAGTAGGTGATATAAATAGTGGAATATCTCCTGTTCTGGCAAAGATTACCAAACTTGAAGTATATGCCTTAAGTTTCCCCTCTAATGTATTGATAGGACTTAAGGATATGTCTCCCCTATTGGTATACCCGGGAGTGTTGAGTACCACTGTATCAATTCCTGACTGTACAAAGGAATTGAATGAATACCTGCAAACTTGTCAGATTGATGTTAGTGGGGTTCCCCTGGTGATTCATACAGATACATTAGGACAAATAGAGCTTATAGAAGAAGCTGTTAACTACAATACTATTACCAGCGATAACATTATCGAGGGACAAAAAGAAAAAAGTTTGGAGTTTATTGGCAAGGAGGAAAAAAAACTAACCATAAATATCCCTATAAAGACACAAATCACAAGCCTTACCATGGATATTGAAGGGGATTTTGCCAAAGAGATGATCTCAGATGCGTCAGGACATACTGATACTAATACAGGTATAATGATTTGTTCCGAGTATACGATAAGCCAGCAAATTTTATTAGAAGAAGAGTTATCAATAGTTGGCATTGCACTTTACTTAGCCAAACTTACGCCAGAGGCTAAACTGAAAATAGAAATACGGTCTGGGACCAATCAGGAACCATCCAGAACAACACTTGCTTGCACAGAGATACAGGTCAAAGAAAACGAATTTGCCTGGATATTAGCCCAGTTTGCCAAACCAATAACCCTTTTGAAAGAGAATAATTACTGGATAGTATTAAACGCAATCTCTGGTGAGTTAGAATGGCGGACTGATCCCCAAAAGCCTTATAATGGTAGTTTAATCCTTAGTAAAGATAAGGGTGTTTTCTGGATAAAAAATGAGAGAATGAACGCTCTGTTTCAGCTTGTTTTTATTCCAGAAGCTTCTGTTTCACCAATAGGACTTCAAATAGACAATAATAAAGTTGATCTGTGGACATCAACAGAATTGGCAAAATTTACTTTTACACAGGAGTTGCTTAACGCAGCAAATAAATGTTTAACATTAGCAGATAATTTGACCCTTACTTTCCAATCTAAGACTTCTGGAATATTAAAGATATCAAATATGCTGATTGAGGTGGAAGAACATTGAATAAAACAGATAAAATTTTTAGCTATCTACCAGATTTATATCGAAATACAGGGAAAAATTCTCTTGTTTACCATTTGGTTGGCAGCTTTGCTCAGAAACTTCAGGCTATCGAGGATGATAACTTTGAGATAATGAAGTCCCATTGGGTAAATCATACTGATATAGGTGAAAAAAAAATAAATGACCTGAGACTGTTAGGAAGTCTATTTGATATTAAACCAATCGAAGGTGAGTCAGTAGAATGGTATCGTAGACGGCTTAAAAAGATGATTAGAATCTATATTGATGGTGTGGGGACTACCAGGGCAATAATAGAGGTTGTCGCAGCTGTTTTTGGCTGGGATGTTTGCCCAAAAATTACCTTGCCTGGTAAAACTAAAGAAGTTGATGAGTTTACTACTATAGCTAAAATGGTTTATTCAGGTCAGCTATGTAGTGATCCTCCTAACGAATGCCCTAAGAAATGTAAAAATTTTAATCTTGAGATTATCGATAATCCGAAAAGACTATCTTCCAGAGAAGTAAAAGAGGAGGAAGTGAACAATCAGTTCTGGGAAGTAATCAATTGCGGTATATATAAAGCTACTCCATCTATTACTATTAAAGCCTCCAATAGAGAAATCAAGAATCCTATTGTTCTTAATAACACTACTGGACAAGGACTGGTTTATGTTGATACTATTGCAAAAGGAAGTATCCTTAGGATTGTGCCAGGAGAGAAAGCAGTTTTAGATGATAGGGATGTGTCAGATAGAATATTTTACTTTGCCTGCTGCCGTTTTGAAGAAGGCAAGTTTAACCAAACAGTATTTGAAAGGATAGAAAAGGGGCTTTTTGGACTCAACCTACCTTCAGGAAAATTTTTCGAAACTAAGTTTGATGAATCTGTTTTTGATCCAATTGAACAAAGGCTTTCTTCACCTGAATTACCGCCAGGTAAGACACAATGGTCGGCTATGGTAATGAAGGAAGATAGCTTAATATATCCTCTTCTTAAAGAGAGATTTGAAGAAAGTCTATTTGAAGAAGCGGTTTTTGACCATAGTGGCTTTGATGTAATTGCTCTTGATCTCCAGGAAGATGGAGAAATCCATGGCAATATCAAGCTTGATTGGATAGAAAGACAAACCGCTGCCTTTATGGTCAGGTTACCAAGAAATTTACCAGATTTGGTCGTTAGTTCATTAAAAGTTAGTAACCTGCGGGAATTGTTGGAAAAAGAGATTAGAAAGGTTAAAGCAGCCGGAGTTGAGTCGATTATTGAATATTGGCTTAAACCTTTTGAAGAAGAGCATGAACAAACAGCTAACTTCTTAGGAATAGATGACTTGATTCCTCAAGTAGAGGAACATGACTCAGGTGAGTCTATGAAAATAGCGATAGAATGCGCGTTGGAAGAGTCTCACCCTATAATTGATAGCCTCGCAGTTGCCTCTGAAATTAGCACTAAAGAGCTGCAATCACAGGAAGATAAATTTGGAGTCAAAATTGAGGCTAAATGGACACAACCCCATGAGCAAATGGAAAGGTTATCTGTAGGAATAGAAGCAAGGGAGAAAGAAGAACACTTAATGAAAGATAGCCTGGTCTTTTCAGGGATTTTTGGTGTGACTTATTTTGATACTGCATATTTTGTGGCAACGGCAGATGGTAGATAGCTATAGATGGGTTTCACCCATCCTACCTGGCAGCGTGCTCTCTGATGTAGGATGGGTGAAGTGAAACGTAACCCATCTAAGTTCTGCAGTCCCACTTAACAAAGAGGATTAGAGAGTTGTTGCTATAGGTAAAATACATAAGCTATAACTCAATGTTCAAGGTTTTTAACTTGTGATAGTCAGAATAGAACGGCTTAGCATATTTGTAGCTGCGGGAGGTAGCACTGGCAGCAGACCTTCTGCCTCTGGCAGGTTTGCCCCCGCTATCTTCCAATCACGTTTGTAGCTGCGGGGCTTGCCCCCGCCTATCCAAAAAGCGACCACAAGGCGGTTGTTGAGCCTGTCGAAACGAGGTAGCACCTCTGGCAGGTCGCAGCTACAAAAATGCTGGCAGACATTTTACCGCTCTGGCATAGTAGTTCCTATGAGCCACAAAAACCTTGAACATCGAGTATAAGCCAAATTCAAAGGAGGTGTAATGATTATGGGAAAAGTGGAAACACATGGTATTAGCGGCAAGGTGAAGATTATCTTAGAGGATAGTAGTGGTAAGGTAATTACTACAAGGGAGGTGAAGAATACTATTGTCACCAGCGGTAAAGAATTGGTAGCACAACTTTTCTGCGGTGAAAAAACAGACCCAATATCGCAAGTAGGAGTAGGAAGCGATAGTGCTGCTACAAGTGCATCTGATACCGGGCTAAAAAAAGAAATTTCACCAAGAGTAAATATTCAGAAGGTGGAGGGACAAACTAAATATACAACCACCGAAGAAGGTAAGGCAAAGGTGTCATTATCAGCTACATTTGATGGCGATAATGGTGTTGGTGCATTGTCTGAGGCAGGCATATTTAGCAAGGCTGGAGTGCTCTACAATAGAGTAACCTTTGATGTTATCAATAAAGCTAAAGGTCATATATTGACTTTGAGCTGGGAGATTACATTTTAAGTAGATAGCGAATGAACATGTGCTGCAATTCTCATTATGAAATGTGTAATACAAGGAGAAAAAAGAGGAATTGATAGTAATCCCCTCTTGAGAGGGGGTAGGGGGTGTGTTATTCTCTTGAGAGGAGGTAGGGGGTGTGTTATAATAAGAATTGCTGGGACATATGCTACAAAATAAGCCAAAAAAGGAGGTATTTAAAATGACAGAACCTTATGTCAAAAAAAGTGCAGGAGAACTAATAAGGTCAGAGGATTGGAACAATATACAGGTTAGGTCTAAAGAGGAGATAGATACAGTTAGACAAGAAGTAATAGAGGCAAGGGGTGAACATAAGAGTCTGAAAATAAGGTTTGATAAGAATCCGGGGCCAAAAGGGGATAAAGGGGATGCCGGGCTAAAAGGAGATACAGGACCAGCAGGATCAGGAGCTGTAATTGGAGATGTGTTGAAATTAAAAAACTTAACTGTGGATGGTAATGTTTTCATCGGGGCGACAGGCTCACAGAGAAAATTAGAAATTAGCGGTGATGTGAGTGGTATTAGCTTTGAAGGATTTTCTGCATCCCCAAATGCAGGGGCAATTCGTTTTGGCGATAGTTCTGGATGGAAACTTCACTTTGGTCGATCACGAAATTCTGCAGATGGACCACTTAATTCTAAAACCGATGGAGTTCTGATGACAATTCAAGATAACGGCAATGTCGGCATCGGGACGGTGGAGCCAAAGGAAAAATTGGAAGTTGTTGGTACAGTAAAAGCCACTAAATTTGTAGGAGATGGTTCTGGGTTAACTGGAATACCCTCAACGGGAAATGGATCTAAACTTTCTGTAAATAATGGGGCAAATACAGGAGTAGGAAAAGGACTATGGTTGTGGGATCAGAATGATCCTGCTCATGTGATTTATAGTGCTAATCCGAGTGGAAAAAGCCCAGCTAATAATAAACCCGCAACAGGATATTTTGACTCTGAGTATAGATTGAGGGTGCGAACAGCCAGTGGTCAGGGATTTCTTTTTGAAAATCATCTCGAAACTGCATTGGTAGATATTGATGCAACTAATGGAAGGCTTTGGACAAGGGGAGCGATATATTCCGGGAATTCAGACCTCTATTTTACAAAAATAGATCACGATCATACTGAAATAGGAAACACCGCAGGTTGTGCTGCGATTGAAAATGCAAAGAATTATGATGCATTAATGATCTTAGGAAGAGCAGGAACCGGCAAGGGGCGGTATGTCAAATTATGGGACTATTTACAAGTCAATGGTGGGATGGATATCACGGGCAACGTCGGCATCGGGACGACAACGCCACAAGCAAAGTTGCATGTCAATGGAGATTTAGTGGTGGATGGTCTTCTTACGTATAAAGGGAACAAATTGCCTAAAATTGCCTCTGGTACAACAAAACCGACTGACTGGCAAACAAATTATGATGCTCCTGGAATAGGGAATGGTGGAATATTTATGGATGTTAATACAAGTAAAGCTGGGTTCTCTAAAATCCCCGTTTATGTAACTACTCTTCATGGAAATAACACTAATTGGGCTAGTCCAGGCTGTATTTCTATATCTGCTGCGAGTAATAAAGGATTTCGTGTCCAGGTTAGATGGGCAGATAACATAATGATTCCCCTTGATGTTATGAAAAGCTCTGATTGGTGCATTCAGTGGATTGGTATAGAATAGGATACTAAATTGATCGAATTCGAAATGTCGAATATGCCTGAACTGATCAAAATTGAAGATCACAAATCAGGACGCATTAAGTAATAGGATGGGTGATAACCCATCTATCCTCTGAACCCCCGCATGACATATCCATCATGCCAGACAGGTGGTGTCCGGGGAGATGAGGGAAATAGATGGGTTACGCTTCACTCCACCCATCCTACATCAGAATTATGCTATCAATGTAGGATGGGTGATAACCCATCTATCCTCTGTCAAGAATGTGAACATGCAGTTGTAGTCAAGAAAATTTGTAACGAAAAAAGGAGAAAAAAATGGAAAATGGGTTTAAAAAGCGATTGGAAGAACTAAAACAAGAGTTTGAAAAGGGACAACAGCAATTGGATGCTCTGGATAAACAGCGGGCTGATCTGCGAGATACCCTGCTGCGGATAAGTGGGGCTATCCAGGTGCTGGAAGAAGAGATTGAAAAAACAAAGGATACAGAAGAAAAGGAATCTACATAACTCGTTGTCAGGTTCAAGGTTCACGGCTGGTCGTCTTTATTCTCTCTCCAACCTGTGAACCTTGAACTGTGAAATCTAAACTGCTTTTAGCCCTTTCCTGGAGCAATTCTTCTTGATACTCAATGTTGTTGTTTTATCCTGTTGCATTGTGGCTTTGATCTTTACCCAACCAGCTAATGCTCTAACCCTTTCTCAGTGTCAATTTTTCAACAATTCTCTACGTTCTCTGTGTCCTCTGCGGTGAAAAATCCAATCCCCTTTTACCCCAGCGACAATCCAAGGCACCTTAGAATATCATGATAGGTTACCATTAGAAGAAGTGATAAGAGAAGGATTATGCCGACAACATTTGCTGTCTCTTGAACCTTCCAGGCAATCTTCTTACTGCTAAGCTTTTCAATAAAAAGAAGAACCAGATGCCCGCCATCAAGCACTGGAAGTGGAAGCAGATTAAAAAACCATAGGTTTACACTTAAAAAACCGATGAAGAGCAGCAGATTGCCCAGTCCTGACTTGCTTTGCTCGCCAGCCATGTGGAATATCCCTACTGGACCAGACAGATCGTTGACAGAGATACATTTGTCAACAAAGCCCTGAATAACCATGATAATGTATTGAGGTGTGCCAATAACAGTCCTTAAGAACCCTTCGCTCAATGCCTCCACAGGAGACAATCTCTGCATATGTATCTTGCCAACAACTGGCTTTATCCCAATCTGTCCCCTTATGGCAATCTTCTTGCCCTCTGCCATCTTACCTTCAACAGGGGTGACATTAACCTCTATCTTTTTATTCTGGCGAAGGATAGAAAAAACAAGAGCCTTGTTTATGTTACCATAGACAACCTTGGTAACATCTTCCCACTCATCAATTTGCTTGCCATCTATGGAGGCAATAATATCTCCTGATTTCAATCCTGCCTTTTCCGCAGGATAGCCCTTGACCAATTCAGCAATCTCAGGGCTGATATATGGCTTGATCCCAAGCATAGAAATATCAACAGGCTGCGTCGAAGAAAGCTGCAGCTTGAATGTTTTCTTGCTGCTCCTATTTTCATCCCGAAGGACAGTGATTTGAACCATTTCCTTTGGCTTTTTCTTCAAGAGGATCCCTTGAACATCATCCCATGTCTGGACAGATTTAGAATCGACTTGAATAATCTTATCCTTAAACCTTATCCCGGCCTCATAGGCACTGCTTTCTGTCGATATTTTCCCAATATCTGAAGGTAATTCAGGAACACCAATACCAATCATCAGACCTATGGCATAGATAAAGATAGCCGATATAAAGTTGGCAAATGGGCCGGCAATGATGATAAATGCCCTTTTCTTTTTGGAGGCTGAATAAAATTCCCATGGCTCACCCGTTAGCTTATCAGGAGTATCACCAGCCATCTGAACATATCCTCCGAGCACAGGCAGTGCAGAGATGCAATACCTGGTCTCATTCCTGGTAAACCCAATCAACTCTGGCCCAAAACCTATAGAAAACTTCTCTACCCTTACCCCCATCTTCTTAGCAGCCAGAAAATGTCCCAACTCGTGGATAAAGATGACCACACTAAAAGCAATTAGTGGTGCAATGACATACAGAAGAATAGCATTAATATCCATGATTCACATCCTTTTTTTATTGTAACCCAGAGTCATTATACTGGGATTGTAAACGTTTAAACGTCATTAGTGAGATTGGTGGGCAATGCCCACCCTACCTTGATTGTCATGAACTAATAGAGTGGCAGCATCCTTCCCCCACTCAGTAGCAGCGAATATATCATCTATCGATGGGGCAGGAATAGGTTTATGGCTATCCATAACCTGTTTTATCACCCTGGGAATATCCATAAAACCAATCTCTCGTGCTAAAAATTTGCTTACAGCCACCTCATTGGCTGCATTCAAGACAGCCGGCATTGTCCCACCTATCTTGATGGCAGCATAGGCAAGCTGCAAGCATGGGAATCTATCAGTGTCAGGCTCCTCAAAGCTTAAATGCCCTATTGCTGCCAGATTCAGCCTTTCAATTACGCCATCAAGCCGTTCTGGAAATGACAGACAATAGGCAATGGGTGCTTTCATATCAGGCACAGAGAGCTGGGCTATTACCCCTCCATCAACCAACTCAACCATAGAATGGATAATGGATTGAGGATGAACAACTACCCCAATATCCTCTGCTGGCATCCCAAAAAGATGATGTGCCTCAATAACCTCCAGCCCTTTGTTCATCAGGGTTGCTGAGTCAATGGTTATCTTTGCCCCCATGCTCCATGTAGGATGTTTAAGAGCATCATCAGGTGTTATTGATTCAAGATCCTTTCTATGGCAAAATGGTCCCCCTGAGGCTGTAAGAATAATTCTCCTTATCTCCGCCTTATCCCTGCCGTGAATACATTGGAATACAGCATTATGCTCGCTGTCTATGGGCAGGATTTTTACCCCATATTCTTTTGCCATATCCATCATAATCCTGCCGGCAGCAACCAATGTCTCTTTGTTTGCTAAGGCAATATCCCGGCCGCATTTGATTGCCGCAATCGTTGGAGCAAGCCCTGCAGCCCCAACCATAGCTGAAACAAGCAGGTCAACATCTGCCATGCCTGCTATCTGGATATGTCCCTGCTCTCCGCTTAATATCTCAACATCATATCCCTTAAGCAATTCTTCAAGCTGAGCAGCAGCATCTGCATCCCTGACAGATACTGCCTCAGGCTTAAACTGAAGCACCTGTTCGGCTAATAGATTGACATTCCTGCCGGCAGATAATGCCCTAACCTTGAACTTTTCAGGATATCTTTGTATTACCTGAAGACACTGGACACCAATAGAGCCTGTTGAGCCAAGGATGGCAATTCGTTTCATTGAAACTCTCCATTTAAGCAGGTATCAGGCGACTGATACCTATACCTGCCACAACATCCAATAATACAAAAATGGTGCTGTAAGGATAATGCTGTCAAACACATCTAATAGTCCACCGTGACCTGGGATCCAGTTGCCAGAATCTTTTACCCCAGCAGCTCTTTTGATGGATGATTCTACTAAATCACTTATCTGCCCCATGACGCTTATGATAAAAGCAAGAAGAATGACCTGAGCCATAGGTATCTTAAGTGTCCCAAGGGGACAGTATCTCTGGTAAATAATAAACGCTATTACCCCTGCTATTACCCCACTGATACACCCGGCTACTGCACCCTCAACAGACTTGTTTGGGCTTATTTGAGGTATAAGTTTATGCTTGCCAAACCTTGTCCCCAAAATATAGGCACCTGTATCTGTAAGCCAAACCACAAAAAATAGAAACAATATCAGATAGCTGCCATGAGGCAGGTGCTTTATCAATATCAAATGGCTCAAAAGATAAACCACATAGATAACTGCAGCCAGCGTTGGACCAAACCTCTTAAGAAACTCATTCTTAAGTAACAGCCCACAAATAAACAATAGCCAGAATAGGATAAGAAAATACCCAGAAAAAAGATGATACCATGTTGGTTTGACACAGGCAATGATTATCAAGGGGATTCCGAGAACAAAGCAGAGTGTCTTGAATGGTTTTGCACCACTTCGCTGGCTCAAGCAGATAATCTCTATCAACCCAATAATAATAACCCCAGCTATTATTGTTGGAAACAGAAAACTGTATTTACTAAAGATAGAATATATCAAAAAAGGAATAAATAATAAAGCAGGTATCAGCCTTATACCCATATATGTCTCCTAATCTAAAGAGGTGATCAGTGATCGGTAATCGGTAAGAGAGAGGAGGTGATCACCGATTACCATCTACCACTCACCTTACAAAGCAACCGTGCCACCAAATCGTCTTTTTCTTTTTTGATAATCAGCCAATGCCTGATAAAAATGTTTACAATTAAATTCAGGCCAATACACAGGGGTTATCCAGAGTTCTGTATAGGCAATCTCCCATAAGAGGAAGTTGCTTATTCTCATCTCACCTGAGGTGCGAATAAGCAAATCAACCTCAGGCAAATCAGAGGTAGACAGATACCCTTGAAACACAGTCTCATTGATTTCATCTACCTGTATCTTTCCAGCATGAATATCCTTTGCAAGATGAGATACTGCCTCAACAATATCAGCCCTGCCGCTATAGTTTAAGGCAATATTCAGTATAAGTCCAGAATTTTTGGATGTCTCCTCAATTGCTTTAGCCAATTCACGTTGCACAAATTCAGGCAGTTGATGGATTCTACCCATAAACCTCATCTGCACATTCTGTTTGTTAAGGCTTTTCACCTCTATCTTCAAATATTTACATAACAATGCCATTAAGGCTTTAATCTCTTTTTGTGGTCTGGACCAATTTTCTGTAGAAAAAGCATAAAGGGTTAATGCTTTTATACCCAGCCCATTAGCGGTTTTTATTACCCTTTTTACTGACTTCATCCCTGCCTGATGTCCTGCTATTCTTGGTAATCCCTGAGATTGTGCCCATCTGCCATTACCATCCATAATAATCGCCACATGTTCAGGCAAACGGCTTTTATCTATCAAGGAAAGAATCTCTTCATCCTCATTTTTCGTTTTCATAACATTATCTATCCTATGAATGCTTACTGATAAGATTTAGGGAGTGGCAGCGACGTATAATGCCACCACCAACTCCCTAAAGAATAATTTCTTTCAGCATAGTAGACTTCTACCTTAAGCATTCAATTTACTCTTCTATGATTGCCCCTACAGGACAGGACTCAACACAGTCTCCACATTCTATACATTCATCTGTGATTTTATACTTGTCCTCTCCTTCCTCAATGGCATTGTTTGGACATGCCTCCAGACATGTCCCACATGCCACACACTCATCAGTAATAATATAAGCCATTTTCCATTACACCTCCTTTTGTGTATCGTTACAATTTACTACAATGCTTTATAATCGACAGATTATAGTAGTTCCTCAAATTCTTCCAGAGTTAGACCACTTTGGCGTATAATAGACCTCAATGTTCCTTTGGCAATTTCTTTATGATTTGGCACAGTTAACCGTCGATACGGATAAATTTCATTTCTAAGGATAATATGGCTTCCTGCCTGATAATCTATAAAATACCCTACCTTTTCTAATATTTTACAGAGTTGTTTCCCTGAAATTATTGGCAATTTACTCAAGCTGCTACCTCAACAATTTCTTCTTCAATTGGTAGAGGAATAGGATCGTTATGTTTTTTAAGACTCTCTAAATATCCTTTGATAGCATCTTGAATATTCTCAATAGCTTCTTTCCGAGTTTTACCTTGTGAAATACATCCAGGTAAAGAAGGGCACTCAACTACAAATATTCCATCTTCATCTTGCTCAATTAAAACTCTATGTCTCATGTTTTTCCACTACCTTTCCATAATCTCCTTTTCCTTCACACTCAGCATATCTTCAATCTTTTTAATATAATCATCTGTAATATGTTGAATCTTTTCCACAGCCTTTTTTGATTCATCCTCAGCAACAAGCTTTTCATCCTCTGCTTTTTTTACTGCCAAATTCTGATCCCGTCTGATATTACGAATAGCTACCTTTTCATCCTCAGCTTTTTTCTTGATTACTTTCACCATTTCTTTACGACGATCCTCGGTTAGCTGCGGGATAGAAAGCCTGATTGCTATTCCATCACTTGAGGGAGTAAGCCCAAGGTCTGATTTCATGATAGCCTTGGATATAGTATCGATCATTGATTTATCCCATGGAGCAATGACAATCAGACGCGGCTCTGGAATAGAGACATTAGCCACTTGATTAACAGGAACCATACCCCCATAATAATCTACCTTAACTGACTCTAACATGCTAATTGATGCCCTTCCTGTTCTAATGATACTCAATTCATGCTTAAAGGCATAAATTGTTTTCTCCATCCTATTTTTTGTTTCATCATATATCTTTTCTATCATGGTTTCCATCCTTTGTTGTAACATAAGCATCCTGCTTGTGAACAATAGGAGATACTGTGTGTGATATCTCTTACATACTCAAGCTGGAAGCTTGAATTACATTATGATATCACCGTCCCAATCCCTTCACCCTGTATCACCCTTTTAATATTCCCTTCCTGTGTAAGATTAAATACTATTATAGGCAGGGAATTTTCCATACACAGAGAGATAGCAGTGCTATCCATTATCCTTAATCCCTTACTCAAGACATCCATATATTTCATAGAATCATATTTGACAGCATCAGAATGTTTTACAGGGTCTTTATCATAAACCCCATCAACCTTTGTTGCCTTCAAGATAACCTCTGCCCCAATCTCTGCTGCACGCAAGGCTGCGGCTGTATCTGTTGAGAAGAATGGATTGCCTGTGCCGGCAGCAAAGACAACTATTCTGCCCTTTTCTAAGTGTCTTATTGCCTTTCTTCTGATATATGGTTCAGCCACCCGCTGCATTTCAATGGCAGATTGCACCCGGCAATGAAGCCCTATCTTTTCTAAGGCATCCTGAATAGCAATTGCATTTATAACCGTAGCCAGCATACCCATATGATCTGCAGATGTGCGATCCATGTGCGAGGCTGCTTCACTTATTCCGCGAAACATATTTCCGCCGCCAATAATGATGGCTATCTCTGTGCCTAATTCCTTTACCTCTTTTATCTGTCTGGATATTCCAGAAACAACATCAGGAGAAATTCCATACGTTTGCTTCCCCTGCAACACCTCTCCGCTTAATTTAAGGATTATCCGCTTATATTTTAAGTCAGCCATTTTTCCCTCGTTTCGACTCCGCTCAACGACCTGCTATCGGCTTTTTTTATTTTTTGAGCCGATAGTTGGTGAGATTACCCAGAGGAAAAACAGGATGGTTATTATCAGAAACATGCTGCCTCCTCTTTAGTTTCCCTCCGCGTTTTGACTTCGCTCTACAGCCATTAGCACAAACATCCCGTTTGTAACTCACAAGCTGGAAGCTTGAGTTACCCACCCAGAACATATCTTGCAAATCGACGAACAACGATATTTTCTCGAACCTTAGCCACATAACTGATAATATATTCATTTATAGTTATCTCAGGATTTTTGACAAATGGCTGCTCCAGCAGGCAAACATCCTTGAAATATTTTTCCACACGCCCTGAGATCATCACTTCCCACACCTTTTCTGGTTTTCCAGATTTCTCAGCCTGCTCCTTGTAGATACTTTTTTCTTCTTCAAGCTTTTCAGCAGAGATTTGATCCCTTGAAACACAAATAGGATTGGATGCAGCGATATGCATAGCAATATCCTTGCAAAGCTCCTTAAACTCATCTGTTCTGGCAACAAAATCAGTTTCACAGTTAACCTCAACCATAACACCTATCTTGCCACCCATATGGATATAGGCATACACAGCCCCATCCTTTGCTTCCCTGCTTGCTTTTTTTTGAGCAGCTGCCATACCCTGTGTTCGCAGGATTTTTAATGCCTTATCCATGTCTCCTTCAGCCTTGTCAAGTGCCTGTTTACACTCCATCATCGGGGCATCTGTTGCATCCCTTAATTCCCTAACCATTGCTGCTGTTATCTGCATCGATTTATTTCTCCTCCTCTTCTTCTATCCTCGCTATACAGGTCTAAAGACCCTCACTACTATCTTTTTTTGTCTCTATCTCCATCTCCTTCTCGACATCTTTCATCCCCTGGTCTGCTGTTTCCTGTTTTTCCTTTAGCAATTTTGCCTGTTCAAATGCCTTTCTGCCATCAACAATTGCATCCCCTATTACCGAGGATATCAACTTGACTGCCCGGATAGCATCATCATTACCAGGTATGCAGTAATCAACCTCTTCAGGGTCAGCATTGGTATCAACAATAGCTACAATCGGGATATGCAGTCTTCGTGCTTCCAAGACAGCTATCCTTTCCTTCTTGGTATCCACAATAAAGATAGCCTGTGGATATGCGGTCATATCCCTGATACCATCAAGAAGTTTTCCCAGTCTGTACTGTTCTTTTTTCAACAAAGACACTTCTTTTTTGGTCAGATGTTCAAATTTCCCTGCCCGTTCCATCTCCTCTATTTCCTGAAGCTTAGCCACGCTTTTTCTAATGGTTACCAGATTGGTAAGGCTTCCGCCCAGCCATCTTTTCGTAATATGAAATGCCCCGCAGGACTGTGCCTCTTCCTGAACAACATCCTGAACCTGTTTTTTTGTTCCTACGAATAGAACCTGACCCCCAGCTGTAGCCACATCCCGGACATAGGAATAAGCTGCCCTTAATCCCTTCATTGCTTTTTGCAGGTCAATGATATGAATATCATTCCTCTGGGTAAAAATATAGGGTGCCATCTTAGGATTCCATTTTTGGGTTTGATGTCCAAAATGGACTCCAGCTTCAAGAAGCTGTTTTATAGTAACTTGCATCATTGTTGTTGCCTCCTTAGATTAACAAAATAAGTCTTATATGTCTTATAAGACTTATATGACATATTTTCAATATGTCAACGGGACATCATCCTGAATCAGCTTTCCATCCTTTTCAAATGATTCTCTCAAGTATTTATGTAAAGAAAACATGGCTAAATGTGTTTCCTGATCATAGTATCTAAGAGATGCCAGCCCTCTTTTTTCTAATTCAGCAGAAAGCTCATCCCCTGACAACACATCCCTGTTTTCATTGACAAAGCTTACAGTGAACCCCCACAGCAAAGCAATTGAGGGGATAAAGGTATGATATGCCCGGACATTAGGAAAGACTGTTTTGAGTGTCTTGTGAATAGATGAGAAACAGAGCAGATCATTGTTGGCTGCAGAACCTGATTGAACAATCAGCACCCCATCTGAGGTAAGCCGTTGATGGACTATTTGATAAAACTCTTTGGTAAACAATAAATATGCTGGACCACCCTCTAAAGGCTCAGTAATATCTATAATAATTATATCAAATCGTTTAGATGTTTCCTCTAAATATTTTCTTGCATCAAGACACAAAACCTCTACCCTTGGATCGTCAAATGCCCCCATATGCCATGCAGGCAAATGTTCTTTACAAGCATCTACAACCTCTTCATCAATATCTACCATGACTACATGCTCAACGCCAGGGTGCTTTAATATCTCCCTTACCGTTGCTCCTTCACCACCACCGACAACCATAATATTCCGTGGGGCAGGATGAGCAATCATCCCAGGATGCACCAATGCATCGTGATAGATATGCTCATCTGATTCTGAAGACTGAACCTTTCCATCCAATATCAGACACCGACCAAATCGCAGGCTATCTACTATTGCCATCTGCTGGAATTTTGTTTGCATAGAAACTGGCATTCCTGTAATAGCAATGGAATGCTGCTCATAGACATGCATTGGCTCAACCTGCCATGTATAACTTTTATTAGTAGACACCTCTATTGTTCCTCCTGCTTAATATCTTGCTTATGCTTTAGCGGCTGGTATTTTTGATCCCTTAGTATCCCCCGCTTCATTTCTATAATTGAAGATGATTTTGCGTCCAGATGAGTGACAAGATAATCCACAGCTAAATATGGGTCTATCCTATCGCCGCAGGTAAAAACATCGCACGCAGCATACCCGTATTCTGGCCAAGTATGAATTGAAAGATGAGATTCAGCAATAATAATCATCCCGCTTACCCCTATTGGAGCAAACTTATGAAACTCAATCTTCAAGATAGTTGCACCCGATACTTCAGCTGCATGTGTCATTGCATCTGTTATCCCATCCACATCATTCAATGCCTCATGATTACAATCATATAATTCTAATAACAAGTGACGGCCCAACGCTTCCAATTATCAACCCCCCTTCTCCCATTTAGTTAAAATTATTAGCAGATTAATAGCCTGCTTTTATGTGATTTTTATATTATACTATTAATTTTCTAAATGTCAATAAAAATTTAATCCAAAAACATATTTTTTTTTATGGAAATAATCAGCCTTTCGTGATATAATTAAAAATAGGCTGTAAATGCAGCGTATCAGCCTTGTTAGGAGAGTCTGCAAAGGAGTTAAAAAATCAGTGGAGAAGAAGATATTTTCAATACTAAATAATCGTATAAGCATAGAGATTTCAGAAGATGAAACAAAGGCATATCTTACACTTGCTTTGTCGTTTGAAGACAGGATGCCTGTCCTTGACGAAGTGGTTAATGCCCTGGCAAAATTAGAGATACAGGATGCGATTGTTAGTGTCGTTCAGGATGTATTAGCGAAAAGAGACATGAACAAACCAGTATTAATAGCCAGAGGAACCCTGCCAACCAGGGGAAAGGATGCCTTTTTTATTTATCAATTCGGCAATCACATAGAGGACAAAGAGATAGAGGTTTTTCCAGGACAGCTTTTGGCCGTAAAAAGACCTCCAACCATTGGCAGTCCAGGGGTTTCAGTAACAGGAAAACCGATCCCGCCTCTGCACGGAAAAGATATTGTCATTAGTTCAGGCAAGAATGTTTTTATTGCAAATGACGGAACAAGTGTCTTTGCCTTAGAAAAGGGCAGGGTTATGTGGAAGGGCAATACTATCATTGTAGATGATATTATGGAGGTATCAGGTGATGTAAATACTGATATAGGCAACATCTCTTTTAAGGGAACGGTAAGTGTCGAGGGTGAGGTTAAGGATGGGCTTACTATTCATGCTGACGGTGATATTAATGTCAACGGAAATGTAGGGGCATGCACGCTTGAATCTGCCGGAGATATTACCATTACTGGAATGGTGAACGAAAAAAACGAAAAGGACGGAAAGGGATCAGCACGACTTTGTGCTGAAGGGGATATATCTGTTCACTCTGTTCGAAGGGCATATATTCAGGCAAAAAAGGATGTTATTGTTGAAAAGGGCATTGAAAATAGCACGGTTTTTGCCAGAAATGTTCGTGTAGATAATGGTTTTATCCACGGCGGAGAAATAACTGCTTCATCAGGTATCATTGCCAGGCAGATTGGCAGCCCAGAGATAGAGATGTTTACAGACATTAATCTAAGGGATGATGGAGAGATTGTCTGCTCTCATGTTTACCCAAAAACAAGAATTACTCTTGGTGAAAAGGTCATAGAGGTAAACAGTCATCCTGAGGTAGATGTCAGACATAGACATGTTTCAGAAAAACAAGCTCTTCCTATCCATGCAGAAAGGGAAGGTGCCGGAGGAGAATCTCAGGTCTCTACCCATGTAGTCGTGGATGAACGAGTAAATAAGATATTTTCGACAAGGACATTCTCAGTCCTGCTGAGAGCATCAAGCCTGCTGGATGCTCGGGAGATAGGTGCCAGATTGCTTAACCTTGACCCTTCAGAGGTAGATTCCCAGATGGTCTCTATGGCTAATGCAGACGAGAATACCTTTCTTATCCGTATATTTCGACTTGATGCACCTGGTGAATGGCTAAAAATAGAAGGGGAACGGTCTGTTTTTGATATTCATTATGATCAAGATGGACACTTTGAGTTTATGAATACTGAGACAGGGCTTTTTTTAACCGTAAGCCCCTCACTTGGCAAGGGGAAACGGACAGTATACGAAGATGTGCTGGAATATATTGAAAAACATGATGTTGGTGAGGTTGACAAGCAGCTGACAGAGAAAACAGTTATTGAGGCATTGAATATTCCAGTCAGGGTTGGGAAAAGGAAAAAGGTCTCTGATATTGATGCCCACATTCGAGTAGAGGTGCTGCCAACCCTTACCAAGGCAATCATCTTTGTTGTGCCGCCAAAAGCTGGCGGTGTGGCTATTCAGTATGAAGAGGTTATGGAAGAACTAAGGGCAAATGGGGTGGTTGCCGGGATTAAAGAGGATGTGATTCGCGAGATTATTGACCCCAACTACCGTCCTTATGGTCCTGTAACCATTGCTGAAGAAACACTGCCTGTTCAAGGGTCGCCGGCACAGATAGAGTTTAAGTTTAGAACACATAAAAAAATAATCCTTACAGAGGATGAACGTGGACGTGTTGATTTTAAGGCATTAAATCTTATCGAAAATGTTAAGACAGGACAAATATTAGCTGTAAAAACCCCGCCTGGTGACGGTATCCCAGGAAGGCTTGTCAATGGCAAGGAAACCCTTGCCAGACCAGGATCAGATATAAAGATGCCCCTGGGAAGAAATATCTATCTGGCAGCCAATAATACTCAGATTCGTGCCTCCATGGATGGTCATGTCCTCCTTGTTGGCGGAAAGGTTAATGTTGAGGGGACACTCGTAATTCCAGAAAATGTTGACTACTCCACTGGAAGCATTTATTTTCTTGGTTCTGTTATTGTCAAGGGTGACGTGCTGGATGAGTTTCAGGTTGAGGCTACGGGCGATGTTCTTGTCCATGGATGTGTAGGGAAATGCTTCATCTCAGCCAGTGGCTCTATCGCTATTGGCGAAGGGGTAAAGGGTAAGGATACAGCCAGATTATTTGCCGGACAGAATGTGGTTGCCAAGTATATAGAACATGCTACGGTCGAAGCAAAGGAAGATATTCGGGTATTGGAGGAAATCCTTCATTCCAAGGTTGAGGCAGGGAATAAGGTTATTCTTGAGGGAAAAAGACGGGGTGTTATTATCGGCGGACTGACCCGTGCCAGCAATGAGGTTGCTACTAAGGAATTAGGGTGTCCCGCTGGCGTTAAAACCATGATAGAGGTTGGTGGTTCACCAAGAACAAGGCAGGAGTTGGTTGCCCTTCAAAGTCTTTATCAGCAAGAGATAAATATCTATGAGCAATTAGAACTAAATATCGCTCATCTGAAGAAACAAAAGAATGTAGGCAAGCTTTCACTTGAGGGCGATATGAAGCTGCAACGACTGCTCTGGAAACATAAAAAGCTTACTGCACGCATGGAACGATATACTAACCAGAAGGAGTTTCTGGAAACAAGGATAAAAAGAGCAGAACCAGGGGTAATAAATGTTTCTGGATACCTTTATTCAGGGGTAGTGGTTACAACAAAAATAGCAACCATGCTGATAAAAGAGCACTACAAGGCTGTTTCTCTTGGATTTAATGGTGTTGGTGTGGAGATATGCCCGTTTGGGGCGTATAAGGAGCCGATAGAGGTGGGAGAATAAAATAGGCTGAAGGAAGGAAGAAGGAAGAAGAAAAGGCTTCTATGGATAAATACCGTGAATGGCTGATTAACCTTCAGCTTTCAGTCTTCAGCCTTCCTTCCTCCAGCCTTCCTTCAGCCTATTCCAACGGAGGTGTGTAATGATTTGTCCGCATTGTGGGTATGAAAGAAATGCAGAGAATGCCCTTTATTGTAATTTGTGTCAGGTGTCATTTTGCAAAAAGAAGATACCACTGCAAGAAACGCAAGAAACGCAAAAAACTTCTACCAAAAAGATTACTACCATCGATGACCTTCCTGACGAACTAAAGACAAAGCTGTTAAAGGAAAAGGACGCTATTATTCACAGCAAAGAGGATAATTTTATGGATTCCAAAAAGATGATGCTGCTTGGCATCCTGCTTGTCCTTATTCTACTGATAATTGGCGGGATGTTTGTCCTACTGCCGACAATTAAAACAATTCTAACAAAAGGGCAGGGATAATATGTGGTCTGAAGGATGGAACAGGATATTTGAGGCACTTAACGACAAGACTATTCTCTGTAATCAGCTAACCAAGCATACAGACATTACCTATCGAATGATAAATGACTGGGATTCAAGGGGAATGTTTGATGCTGAGAGGCAGACGATACGCGGCTGGCGAAAGTTTTCTATGCTTGATGTTATAAAACTCTCTATTATAAAAAAGCTTAAGGATGAGGGATTCCCCCTCTATAGACTGAAAGGCATGTTAAGCTGGCTGGAATGTAACCCGGCTATTGAGTTTGGCATCAAACAATTGGTAGAGAATACTAATTGCTATCTCTATACAGACCTTGAGGATGAATATGGCATATATTCTGATGAAGAGCTATTGGATTTTCTTAAGGTTAAAAAGGAGAAAGAACGTATATCAATCATCGTGCCCATAAACCATCTGATAAAAAATATCCTTATCTCCATCAAATCTACATCGCTTGAGGTAAAGATTGAATCTGGGCAATATATGTTTAAGATTAACGGGGTATGGATTGTTCCATAAACTTGCTATTGTGGTCAACAAAGCATAATGGGCCAGTGAACGGTAGGGAAAAGAAGATAGTGCATTATACAGAGGTGTCCAAAAGTGGAAAAGGAGAAGATGGAAAAGTAGGGGAACTATCTGTTCTGGCAATACCTTTTCTTCCCTTTTCTTCCCTTTTCTTCCCTTTCTCCCTTTCTCCCTTTCTCCTTCTTCTTACACATCTTCCTACTAATGACTGACCGATTACAACAAAGCTGGAAATTTTATTGACAAATCAAAAGAATTATGGTATTATAATTACATAGCTATCCTAAAGGGGAAAATAATGAAACTACAAAAAGTAATTATACTTGGCTGGGTTCTTTTTTTTCTTGGACTGAGCAATATTAGCCTGGCTCAAGAAAGTTCCTCGTATCTTCTTGGTCCTGAGGATATAATCAGGATTGTTGTCTGGGAAAATCCTGAGATAAGCGGTGAATTTAAGGTTGATCCTGCAGGGAATATCACCATGCTTATAATTGGCGAGATACGGGTTGAAGGATTAACCACAACTGAATTGGAAAAGATATTATACGAAAAACTTGGCAAGTATATTGAAGACCCAAAGATAACTATCACTATCCTTGGATATTTTAGCAAAAAGGTTTATATCTTAGGACAGGTAATACAACCTGGAAAGTATTCAATTGGTGGTGAATATATTACTATTCGAGAGGCTATCCTAAAGGCTGGGTTGCCGACAAAGGATGCTGACCTGAAAAGGGTAAAGATTATTACTCCTGGGAAACCACAGCCTGTCACCAAAATAATAAACCTTCATAAGATCCTTTATAAGGGTGATCTGGAAAAGGATATAAAACTTGATTCAGGAGATGTTGTTTATATCCCTATGGCTTTAATACCCAGGATAACTGATACCCTGGGACGGATTAGTTCTCCCTTTATGCAATATCTCTCCTTAGAGAATTTATTGGACAGGATGTTTGGAAATAGCAGCACTAATAGCACACAGTAATCGTTAACACTGGAGGATTAGACATTGCCGGAAAAATTACTTGCAACGATAAGAGAGAAAAAGACACCTGATGAAAAAAAAACTGCACCGGGAAATTTTTCAACTACATCCATTGCTTATCCTAAAGATGATTCAGGAATAGATGCTCGAATTGTAACCTATCATAGCCCCAAAACCCCAATCTCTGAGCAATATCGAATCATAAGAACCAATCTCCAGCGGGTACATCCTGAACATCCTCCACGACTTATTGCCGTATCAAGCTCTATTCATAGTGAGGGTAAAACAACAACATCTACTAATCTGGCTATTGCCCTGGCACAGGATTTACATAAAAATATCCTTTTAGCAGACTGTGACTTAAGAAAACCAAATATCCATAACCTGTTGGGGTTAAGGATGGAGGGAGGAATGTCAGATGTTCTCATGAAAGGGACGGAATTAGATACTGTTTTCAAGAAAACCAGGGTAGAAAATCTGACTGTCATTACCTCAGGCAGAATACCGTCTAATCCAGCAGAGCTTTTAGGTTCTCACCGCATGAGAGATCTGCTGGTTGAGCTTAAAAATCGTTTTGATTATGTTATTCTGGATACACCCCCAATACTTGCTATCACTGACACAAGTATACTGGGATCATCTGTTGATGGTGTTATTGTTGTTATTCAGGCATGGAGAACCCAGCGAGAGGCTCTTGCCAGAGCAAAATCGCTTTTGTCAAACGTTCATGCCCATGTCATAGGATATATTCTTACCAATGTGGAACACTTTGTTCCAGGTTATCTCTCCAATTATGGATACCATTATGGTTATGGACAATACTCTGGATATTACGCCCACTCCGAATCCGAAGAGGTTTGATTCTTTTGAACATACCGCAGATATGGGTATAATAGCCTATGGCAGCACAAGAGAAGAGGCATTTGCCAATATTGCCTGCGGAATGTTTGCCCTTCTGGCAGAATCAGATAACATCACCCTTAAAAAATCTATAAATATTGAGGCATCGGGATACAATTATGATGAGCTGCTTGTAAATTTCTTGAGTGAGTTGTTGTATCATTGCTCCACAAAAGGAATGCTATTTAATAAGGTTGCAATACTGGAATTAACACCAACCCTTATCAAGGCAAAGGCTTATGGCGAAAAATACACCTCAAGTAAACATCAATTGCGGCAAGAGATAAAGACTGTCACTTACCACCAGTTGAAGATTGAGGATACTGGGTGTGGATGGGAAATTCGAGTGATATTTGATGTGTGAAAGGCAGGTAAATAGACGGAAGGCTGAAGACTGAAGGCTTCTATGGAGATTGGTCTTTAGTCTATCCACCTTATTGCCTGCTTATTTCCTACTAAGGAGGCACCCATGAACCCATGGCAGGGTCCAATAGAACAGCTTGATGATTATCGCTTCAAGATACCAAAAAGCTATATGAATGAGATGAGGGTTCCTGGTCTTATCTATGCCAATGTAGAGATGATGGAGCATATTAAGAACGATAGCACCCCTATTCAGATAGCCAATGTTGCCTGCCTTCCAGGCATAATAAAATATTCTATAGCCATGCCTGATATTCATTGGGGGTATGGCTTTTCTATAGGCGGAGTAGGGGCAACAGAGATTGATAAGGGTGGTATTATCTCTCCGGGTGGGGTAGGGAGTGATATAAATTGCGGGGTCCGGCTGTTGCGGACAAACCTTAGCCTATCTGATATTGAGGATAAATTACCAGCTCTTGTTAATGGATTATTTCGCAATATCCCTGCAGGGGTAGGCTCTCACGGTGCAATCAAGCTCTCACCAAAGGATACCGCAGATGTTTTGCATACTGGTACTAAGTGGGCAGTTTCTCATGGTTACGGCATCCCTGAAGATATTCTCTATACAGAGGAGCATGGACAATTACCATTCGCCAATCCCGAACAGATAAGCCAGCGGGCATTAGAACGCGGGCATAATCAGCTTGGCACACTTGGCTCTGGAAATCATTTCCTGGAGATTCAGGTCATAGACAGGGTATTTGATCCCAAAATAGCAGCTATTTTTGGACTGAAGGAACAGCAGATTACAATCATGATCCATACTGGATCGCGTGGACTTGGGTATCAGGTCTGTGAAGATTATCTCCGTTCTATGGGTGATGCCAGCCGCAAGTATGGTATCTATCTGCCAGACAGACAATTAGCCTGTGCACCAGTAGACAGCCCTGAAGGCAAGGGATATCTTGGAGCAATGGCCTGTGCTGCTAATTATGCCTGGGCAAACAGGCAGTGTATTATGCACCTGACAAGAAGGACATTTGAGCAGATCCTTGGGCTTAGTGAAAAAGAGATTGGGATACAATTGGTTTATGATGTTGCCCACAATATTGCTAAGATAGAGAAACATATGGTCAATGGTAAAGAAACAACCCTCTGTGTCCATCGCAAGGGAGCAACCCGTGCCTTTCCAGCAGGGCACCCTGATATTCCAGAAAGATACAAAGATGCTGGACAGCCTGTAATTGTTCCAGGCGATATGGGCCGGGCATCTTATGTCCTTGTCGGCACACAACTGGGCATGGATGAAGCCTTTGGCACTGCCTGCCATGGAGCCGGCAGAATAATGTCAAGAACCAGAGCAATAAAAGAGGCAAAGGGCAGATCCATTACCAGAGAGCTTGCAGATAAGGGTATCATTGTCCGATCTTCTGGCAAAGAAACCCTGGCAGAAGAGATGCCTGAGGCATATAAGGATGTCAATGTTGTAGTCAATATCCTTCATCAGGCAGGCATTGCCAAAAAGGTAGCAAAGATAAGACCATTGGGGGTGGTGAAGGGGTGAGGACAGAATTCAGAAGCCAAAAGTGTAGGATAGATACGGTTGAGGTTGTGCCTGAGGAACAACTGCAACGAGTCGTGTTTCTTGATAGGGATGGGGTGATTAATAAAAAATTAGAAGGGGATTATGTCAAGACCTATGACGAGTTTATTTTCCTTCCCGGAACAATAGATGCCATAAAAAAGATCAAGCAAAAGGGGTTAATGGTCATCATTATTACCAATCAATCAGGAATTGGTCGGGGAATAATGTCAGAGGATGATTTGCTTGATGTCCATGAGCAGATGCTTGCTGAGCTGAAAAAGAATGGCGTAACCATAGATGCTATCTATTATTGCCCTCATTCTCCGGACAATGGCTGCGATTGCCGAAAACCTAAAGATGGGCTGTTTAAGCAGGCATTAATGGATTTTAATATAGACATGGAACATTCATGGATGATTGGGGATGAACAAAAGGATGTCGAGGCAGGGGAAAAGGCTGGGTGTCAAACATACCTGCTGTCAAAAGGGGAATTGTTGATTGAAGCAATAGAGCTATTACTATAAACATCAAGTAATCAGGAGGTCAAATATTTATGAAAAAGGGATGTATGATTGGATTAGGGGTGGCTGGCATATTGATTCTGGCTATAGTTATGATTGGAGGCTGGGTGCTTTCTTACTATAATCAAATGGTTAGCAGCAAGGAAACTGTAACCTCTACATGGGCACAGGTAGAGAATCAACTCCAGAGAAGGGCAGACTTGATCCCAAACTTAGTCAATGCCACCAAGGGATATATGAAGCATGAAAGCCAGATATTTATCCAAATTGCTGAGGCTCGAGCAAAACTTGCCGGAGCACAGACAATTGGTGAAAAGATCAAGGCTTATACTGGTATGGAGTGTGCCCTTAGCAGGCTGCTGGTAATAGTGGAAAGGTATCCTGACCTGAAAGCAAACCAGTCATTTGCACGATTGATGGATGAATTGGCAGGAACAGAGAACAGGATTTCTGTAGAAAGAAAACGATATAACGAAACAGTAAGGGAATATAATGTGCTTATCAAAAGGATCCCTGGAATATTTTTTGCAGGTATATTTGGATTTAAGGAGTCTCCTTATTTTGAGATTGAGGAAAAAGCAAAAGCAGTGCCAAAGGTAGAATTTTAAGTGGTGCATGAGAATAACTGAATTCACCGCAGAGTTCACAGGGACAGTAGAGAAGGATACTGTCTCTACTGAAGATGATTATGCCACAAAATTGATCGTATCCCTCATCCCTAATCTGGAAATATTATCTACACTTATTTGCTGTTTCTTTTCCTTCAAAACACGAGGACCAAAGATCAATGTATCTTCCCGCTTTTGTTTATTTCCCAAATGTCCATCCCTGACAAAAACATTAATTAGTCCTACATTTATTTCCGACATTTCCAGAGCATTTCTTAACATTTCAAGATTAGCTTCAATTAATTCTTTAACATAGGCATCCTGAACCAAAAACGTAGCAGTCAACCTTTCTTCTTCCATTGAAAGAATAAACTCTAATTCCCCCAAATATTCAGGTTTTAATTGGATATGCATTTGAGTAATTTCATCTTTAAGATTAATGTTTATCTCCTTGACCAATCTGTTGATTATTTCTTTTGCTGAATCAGAAAGATCTTGCCAGGAGGATGTAATAGGCGTTTTTTCTATTAAAGACCCATCATGGGGAGTATTAAAAGGTGTCCCTGCCTGCTCATTTCCCATACCCATGTTTATATCCGTGCTATTATTATCCTTAAGCAATATTCTTTCTATCCCTTCCTTGATTTTATTCATTATCTCCATGTTTTGATCCATACTATTTGAGTCCATCATATCCCGCTTGGATTGAATTGTCACTACAGCAGGCATGGTATTAACACTGCTGACGGCTGATGGCTCACGGCTCACGACCTGGCTCACCACTGCAGGCTTAGCAACAACATTGTCAACGGCTGATGGCTCACGGCTAACGGCTTGATTTACCGTTGCAGGCATGGCTGCAACCATGTTGACAGGGGTGCTACCCTCAACGGCTGAC
>DYDG01000068.1:0-292 GCA_020717845.1 Marinifilum sp.
TTTTCGCCTGATGGGTCAAAGGTTGTATTCTGCTCTAATCGGGATGGGCTTTCGCAAGTTTATATGATGAACGCAGATGGCTCGGATCAGGTCAATCTTACTGGCAATTCATCTGCAAACTATTACCCCTGTTTTTCCATGGATGGGGAAAAGATATTCTTCCAGCAGGGCAATGGTTTGTATGAAATGAACCTGCGGGATAGGAGCATCCGCTTTTTAACGGCTGCCTCTGGTATCTCGTCTGCTTCCCCTGATAATAAGCAGATTGCCTTTTCTTATAATAATCATATTT
>DYDG01000068.1:305-397 GCA_020717845.1 Marinifilum sp.
TGGCTCAAGCCAGACAATAGTAAACAACTCAAGCAATAATCATTCGCCATACTGGTCATCTGGTGAGGTAAAAACAGGTGCTATCAGTGGAA
>DYDG01000068.1:422-13327 GCA_020717845.1 Marinifilum sp.
TCCAATTACAGGGGCTGTTGTTAAGATATGTCAGGGGACAGCCACTATTGCTGCTGCTGTTACCGGGTTAAACGGCAGGTATACTATCAACAACCTGATGGCAGAAAAATACAGCCTTAAGGTATCATGTCCCGGGTATGCTCTCAAATACCTTAGCAGCGATGTCTTTATCGCTCAGGATACTACGGTTGAGATTTCTCTCTCACTTCAGCCATTAGGGCAGAAAGGCGGCAAGATAGCCTTTGTCTCATGTCGGGATAACAACAAAGAGATATATGTTATGAATGCAGATGGGACAAACCAAACCCGACTTACCGATAACCTTGTTGACGATTATGACCCTCATCTTTCTATTGATGGGGCAAGGATTGTGTTTTGCTCTATGCAGGATAATAATGAAGAAATCTATAGCATGAATGCCTTTGGCAGCTCTACCATTCGGCTTACATCCTCTCCTGGCAGCGATAGACAGCCGCGACTTTCGCCTGATGGGACAAAGATAGTCTGGACAGCCAATCGTGATGGGGATGATGACATCTATATCATGGATGTTGACGGCAAAAATCAGAGAAAGCTGACCAATAGCATGGCTGCTGAGTATTCACCCTCTTTTTCACCGGATGGGAAAAGGATAGTCTTTTGCTCTGATTACCCTGCAGGTGAGCCACAGGTGTATTTCATGGATCTCATGGATATTGATGCCAGTGAGATGATCCAGGCTGCCAATGTTCCTGGAGGCTGTTTTGATCCATGCTTCTCACCAGACGGGCTGCAGCTTATCTTCTCAACTACAGAGGGCATGTTTGCTATGAATATAGGGGAAACAGCAGCCATGAGGCTATACAATGGCTCAGCTACTCATGGCTGTTATTCACCAGATGGTGAAAGGATAGCCTTTTGTTGGAACAACGAGATTTGTGCTATAGATGTAGATGGTTCAGGGGCTATGTCGCTTACCCTGAATTCTGGACACAATAATTCACCTGTCTGGTCAACAGGTGATGTCAAGACAGGCTCTATCTGCGGGAGCATTACTGATGCTTTTGAGAAAAAACCTATTGTTGGGGCAGGCATAAAAATACTTCAAGGCTCAAGGCTTGTGGCTACCAGCATAACCGATACTTCAGGCAGCTATCGCATTGATGGTCTTGCAGCCGGGAAGTATTCGGTTTATGCCTCTGGACTTAATTACAGCATAAGATACTGGCAGGGTTATGTCATGGTTACTGCCAGCAATACAACCAAAGATATTGATATCCCATTGATTCCTATAGAAGAGGGTGGAAAGATTGCCTTTGTCTCTGATGTGGTAGAGACGCAAGATGTTGCGTCTCATAAAGAAATATATATTATGAATATTAATGGCTCAAACCTGACCAATCTTAGCCAGTGTCCTGCCAATGATTTTGATCCATGCCTGTCAGCAGATGGCAAAAAAATAGCCTTTACCTCTGATCGCAATGGGAATACTGATATTTACATCATGGATGTTGAAGGGACAAAGAGTATTAAGAGGCTGACCACTGACCTAAAGCACGACTATGAACCAGCCATATCCTCAGATGGAAAGAAAATCGCTTTTATCACAGACTGGGATGGTGATGATGAGATATATATCATCAATGCAGATGGCACGGGTGAGAAGAGGTTAACCAATAATTCATCCAAAGACTCATCGCCCTCTATCTCTCCTGACGGGACAAGGGTAGCCTTTTGTTCTATTATTAATGGGAAATCGCAGGTATGCCTGATGAACATTGACGGCACAAACACAATAACCCTCACTGGGACAACGAGTAATAATTATAATCCATCCTTTTCTCCAGATGGATTGAGCATAGTCTTCTGGTCAAGCCGTGATGATGTTGAAAAAATATATACCATGAATGTAGATGGCAGTAATGTTTTGCCACTGGCTGATGGGGCAGATAACCCATGTTTTTCACCTGATGGCAAAGGGATAGCATTTTCAGATGATGGTATCCTTTATATGATGGATACTAATGGTAGCAACAAATTTCCATTGGTCTCCAGCCCCAGGCTGAAAAACAATCACCACCCTTCATGGTCTCCAGATAGTGTTAAGACAGGCTCATTCTCAGGGCTTATCAGCTGCAGCCTTAATTCCACACCCATTCGCGGGGCAATTGTTGAGGTTTTTCAATCTCAGGGGACAGCTGCCATTACCAGTGCTGTGACAGATGGGGATGGAAAATTTCTCCTTCAAAATCTTGTGGCAGAGCCGTATTTTATTCGTGCATATGCTACAGACTATAATACACAGTGCCTTATGGGTACCAGATCCATTATTGCCGCAACAGATACGCCCAATATGAACATCTCTTTAACGCCTGTGGTCAGGGGCGGACTGGTTGCCTTCAAGTCTGATGACGGCATATACCTGATGAATGCAGACGGCACAGGCAGAACACGACTATTGTCCAATCCTGTATATACCGGCACAGGCACCCCGCCAGGCTATTCATCCCCATGCCTTTCACCTGACGGGAGAAAGATTGCCTTTTCATCAAACATAAGCGGGAATAGTGACATCTATCTCATGGATACCAATGGGCTTAATCTGGTTCAACTGACCAATGCTACCACGAAAGATACATCACCATGCTTTTCGCCAGACGGAAAGCTCATTGCCTTTGTCTCAGGGAATGACATCTGCTTGAAGAATATATTAACAGGAAGTATAACCACGATAGTCAAAGGCACAACAACTACGACGGATCGTTCTCCATGCTTTTCGCCGGATGGCACAAGGCTTATCTATTGTGCAAACAGCAATGGACTGCCACAAATATACAGCACAACCATAAGTGGGACAGGGACACGCAACCTTACTGGTTCATCATCAAGCAATCTTTCGCCATCATTCTCACCTGATGGACGAAAAATCGTCTTTTCCTCAAACAGGGATGAGGAAGGGCACAGTCTTTATCTCATGGATCCAGACGGCTCAAATCAACGCTGCCTGCCTATTAATCTGGACAGTGAGCTGAGAGAGCCATGTTTTTCACCAGATGGGAAAAGAATAATCTTTTGGGCAAATAATCCTGACCTGTATATATATGATCTTGACAGTGGTAACTTAACTCAATTAACATCAGGGACTGCCAGCGATACAAAGCCGTCATGGTCTGCGGGTGCAGTCGGTATGGGAAAAATAATTGGAACGGTGATAAATCAGAACGACGGCCTTTCTATACCTGGTGCGACTGTCAACATCTATCAGGGTAAACAGCTTATATCAATCGCAATCACAGATGTTTTTGGTCAATATTCCATCCCTGATGTCTACATTGGCGAATACCTGCTCACTGTATCCTATCCAGCAAGGTATGCCTTAAAACGCATACCAGCACCAGTCAGGGTCATCTCTGATATGAATACCATTGTCAATACATCACTTATCCCTATGGGAGAAAAAGGTGGTAAAATAGTCTTTGCCGCTCAAAGGGATGGATCCTCTGATACTAATATCTATATCATGAATGCTGACGGCTCAAATCAACAGCAGCTTACCTCTAAAAAAAAGAAGGATGAGGGCATTGCCTGTTCCTACCAGCCATGCTTTTCTCCAGATGGGCAGAAAATTACCTTTGTCTCAGACATAGAGGGTAATAATGATATCTACCTCATGAACAGCGATGCCTCAAACAAGATACGCCTGACCACAAGCAGTGCAGAGGACAATAATCCGAGTTTTTCCCCTGACAGCAAAAAAATTGTCTATGCTTCTGTAGGGAGTGGTATTCGAATCATTGATATTGAAACCATGCAGCAGCAGGGCATTACTGGGGGTGCTGGCAGTTATTTATCACCCTCATTCTCACCTGATGGGCAAAGGATTATTTTTACTAATAGATTAAGTGAGCAGGATGAAAATATCTTTATCATGAATGTCCATGGCTCAAACCTTACAAACCTTACTGGAAGTAGCAGCCGAAATCATAGCCCAACATTTTCTCCGGATGGATTGAAGATAGCCTTTGTCTCTGATCGAGATGGCAATGAAAATATCTATATCATGGATGCTGACGGTGCACATCAGGGAAGGCTGACCAGTAATTCTGCTGAAAATCTTTCACCCTCGTTTTCACCTGATGGGAGTAAAATTGTCTTTCATTCAAACCGCGATGGGAACAATGAGATATATACCATAGATCTTGAGGGCAGGGCATTGCAGCGATTGACAGATAACCTGACCAATGATTTTCAGCCATATTGGGGATGCGGGGACATAGGCTGCCTTGTTGGCAGCATCACCGGCGAGGTCAGCAGGTTCTTAAACAATATCCCCATATACAGGGCAAAGGTATCTGTTTATCATGGACAAACACTTATAGCTACTGCCACAACCAGTATCAATGGCACCTATAGCGTCCAGGGTATTCCAGTTGGAACATATACTGTAATTGCATCACATCCAGAATATATCAGCAGAAACTATGAAGGGGAAGTAAAGGTAATTGCTGAAACAGCAACCACTGATATTGATTTCAATCTGCCTTATTTTGAGCGGCAGGGAAGGTTTGCCTTTACCTCTGAACGTGATGGCAATCCTGAAATTTATACCATGAATGGTGATAATTCCAATCACCAGAGGATGACATTTAATCTGATTGAGGATATTCAGCCATCAATGTCTATGGATGGCACAAAGATAGCCTTTGTCTCTGATAGAGATGGCAATAAGGAAATCTATATCATGGATGAGGAGGGATGCGGACAAAAAAGATTGACCATCTCTGAGGGTGAGGACAGCCATCCATGCGTATCTGCTGATGGCAGTAAGATTGTTTTTTGCAGTGAAAGGGATGGCAATTTTGAGATATACCTGATGAATATTGACGGCACAAATCAGACAAGATTAATCAAAGACCCTATGAATTATGAGGATAGGGATCCATCTTTTAGCCTTGATAGCACAAAAATCACCTTTGTCTCTGATCGGGACGGCAATAAAGAGATTTATATCATGAATGTAGACGGAAGCCATCAAAAAAGATTAACCAATAATCTGTCTCCTGATTATGACCCCTGTATCTCACCTGATGGCAAACGAATTGTTTATACTGGTGTAATTGATAATAATGAAGAGATATTCATCATGAATATAGATGGCAGCGGGGTAACGAGGTTGACCAATAACCCTAACCATGACTATGACCCGCAATTTTCACCAGATGGGACAAGGATTGCCTTTTGTACTGACATGGATGGGTTTAGACGGATATATGTCATGGATATTAATGGAGAAAGCTTGTCTCCGCTTATCAATCTTGAGCCAAACAATCACTTAAGCCCTCTGATGAATCAGGACAGTTTCAATCCCTGTTGGGTTTCTGGCGGTTATGGTCAGGCAAGTATTGCTGGCAAGGTTATCTCTGTCAGGGATATGAATGCTATATTTGGAGCAAGGATAGAGGCAGTTCAAGGGACACTGGTTGTGGGTGCTGCATCTTGCGGGCCAACCGGTAAATATACGATATTTGGGCTTATTCCTGGCACCTATCGTTTGCGTGTTTCTGCCACTGGATATGCTACCCAATTTCTTTCAGAAGTAATCATAGTCAAGAAGGATCAGACAGCAGCAGATATAGATTTTAAGATTATCCCTGTTGGTTCAAGGGGCGGAAAGATAACCTTTGTCTCTGACCGCAATGGCAGTAAGGAGATTTACGTCTGTAATGCAGACGGGACAAACCAGACAAGACTTACCTATGGTAATTATAATAACTATACCCCTGCGTTTTCGTTTGACGCTAAAAAAATCGTCTTTGTCTCTGACAGGACTGGAAACAATGAGATTTATATCATGGATACGGATGGGACAAATCAAAAAAGGCTTACCTATTCCTCGAAAAACAATCAGTCACCATGCTTTTCTCCGTATATCGGGCAGATTATCTTCTCAAGTGATGAAGAGTTTATGGTTATGAATATCGATGGAACCCAGCAGAGGAGGCTTGAAACCAATCTTACTGGTGAGTCTCCTTGTTTTTCACCTGATGGGATAAGGATTGTTTTTACCCAAAATAATCAGATATACATGAGCAGCAATAATGGCAGTAATCTCGCTTATCTGACAAATGGATTGTTGCAGGATGCAGAGCCTGTGTTTTCACCTGATGGGGAAACAATTGCTTTTACTGGAATAGATGCTGAACTCCAAAGAGAAGGTTTTTTGTTTGATGTTGAGCAACGCACCATAACCAGATTAACCCAGAGCTGGCGAAGTGATGCCATATCGTCCTATTCACCAGACGGGAAAAGAATTGCTTTTGCAACCGACAGGGATGGCAATAGTGAGCTATACAGCATGGCTCTTGACGGCTCTCTCCAGATGCGGCTGACAAACAATAATGCCAATGATTATCAACCCTCATGGGCACCGGGTGATGTTGGACCAGGGACAATCTCTGGTGTGGTTAAACGTGCCTTTGTCTCACGCAAAGACGCAGTGAATGCGGAGAATGTTGTGAAAAAGGCACCAACTATGGATACTGCCTCTGATACCTCTGCCACTGATGCTGTTGTGGACAAGAAGACGCTTTCAGCCTCTACCTCTGTCTCTGTCACAGATGCTATCGTGAGGGAGAAGACGACTTTAACCTCCACTCATGTTTCCAACACAGTGGATAGTATCTCGAAAGAGGGGGTTGAGAGCACGGCTGGTGACTTCAGCCTTCAGCCTTCAGTCTTTGACCCTTCCTTAATAAAAGGTGCCCTGGTCGAGATATTACAGAATGGGCTGGTAATTGCCTCAACCCTTACCGATGCCAGTGGCAGGTATACCCTTCCAAATCTTGCTGGCGGGAATTATCTCTTGAGGTGCAGTGCTCCGCCTGAATATGGTGTCCAATCACTTGCTCAAGAAGCAACCATTGCCATAGAGGACAAAACACTAATCCTTGACCTTGCGTTATTTCCCATAGGCGCAAGGGCTGGGCGAATAGTATTTGCCAAAAGTCAGGATGGCTATTCTGAGATATACAGCAGCTATCCAGACGGCAGCGGTCTTTTAAGGCTGACCAATAACATGACTAATGACCATTCCCCTGCAATATCACCAGACGGATCAATGGTTGCCTTTATCTCTGACCGAAATGGGAATAATGAGCTGTATCTGATGAATATTGACGGCACCTGTCAGATGAGGATGACATGCACCGGGATAAATGAGTATACCCCTGCATTCTCTCTTGATGGAAAACAGCTTGTATTTTGCTCAGATACCAATATCTTTGTGATGGACATGGATAGCAGGGTGGTAATGCCTCTGACAGATGGGATAAACAGCGTTTCCTGTCCCTCATTTTCACCGGACAGAACAATGATTGCCTTTGCCTCAAATGGCAATATCTACACCATGTCCTCAGACTCGAGGCTTCAGCCTCCAACCATGCTTACCTCTCTCTCAGGTCTCTCAGGGGTAAATATTGATCCATGCTTTTCGCCGGACGGCACAAAGATTGCCTTTGCCTCAGACAGAGACGGTAATTTTGATATCTATCTGATGAATGCCGATGGCACAAATCAGACCATGGTTACCAATAACCTGGATAAGAACATCAGTCCAGCCTTTTCACCGGATGGGACAAAGATCATCTTTTGTGCCTTTTGTCCGCAAATAGATGGGAATAATAGGATAGCCACGATTGATGTGAATGGAAAGAATCAGCAGACAATAGGAACGGATTTTTCTTTCTCTGCCTCCTCTTCCTGTTCACCCTGCTGGGGGGTTGAATATTACGGAAGTGCTGTCATCTATGGCTCATTGTCTGTAAATACCATGCCAGATGGTGCAAGGGTTTATATAGATGGCATGGATACCAATAAACTTACGCCAACCGTCCTGTCTACACCCCCTGGGACACATACCATTGCCCTTATCAGGGATTGGTATGAGATATGGAAGGGCACAGTAAGCATTTCTCAAGAACAGGCTGTCCCCTTGAATGTTATCCTTTGCGGCTCAGTATCTATTACATCTATCCCAACCGGGGCAGCGGTTTATATAGATGGAACGTTGACAAACAAGACAACACCATGTCCACTGACCAATGTGCCCTATGGGATACACACCATTGCCCTGAGTAAGGACGGCTATCAGACATGGAGTAAGGATATAACGCTTTCCACGAATTCAACAACCATTGTTAATGCCTCAATGCTTATCTACGGTTCAGTGTCAATTAACTCAAGTCCATCTGGAGCAATGGTTTATCTTGATGGCACAGAGACAGGTAAGACAACACCATGTCCCCTGTCCAATGTGCCTGCCGGGACACATAGCATTACTCTTACCCTGAATGGATATCAAACATGGACAGGAACTATTACCATCTCTACTACTACTACCTTTGTTTCTCTGGACATCCCTCTTTTTACCTATAAATCTGTCTCCATTAATTCAGAGCCAGAGGGGGCAGAGGTTTATCTGGATGGGACTGCAACGAATATGGTAACCCCATGTGTCTTAACCGATGTGCAAATAGGTATTCATGCAATTATCCTTCGAAATAACAGTAACTCTCAAGAATGGATGGGGACAATAACCGTGTCCACCAGTACCACCAGCACCCTGCTGGTCATCTTTGGGACATCTACTGGAACAAACAGTTGCAGTTCAATCTCTCTAACCTCTTTCCCGACAGGTGCATTCGTATCCATTGATGGGATAGACATCAATAATTTTACGCCATATGTCCTGTCCAATGTTTCTTTGGGGACACATACCATTAGCTTAAGCAAGGATGGCTACCAGACTCGAGCATGTAATGTAACTATATCACCAAGCATGGTATTATTCCTTTCTGTAGGGCTTGATACTGCTCAAGCGGCTTATGGCTCAATATCCATTACGTCCACCCCAACAAGCGGGGCAGCGGTTTATCTGGATGGCACTTTGACAAGCAAGATAACACCCTGTACGCTAACCGATGTGCCTTATGGCACACACACCATTACCCTGAGTAAGGACGGCTATGCGACCTGGACAACAAGCGTAACGGTTTCAACAAACACGACCCTGGTTCTTGAGGCTGTGCTTGTCCCTACCGTTGCACTCGCTTATGGCTCAATATCCATTACATCCACTCCGACAAGTGGGGCAATGGTTTATCTGGATGGCACTTCGACAAGCAAGACAACCCCATGTGTATTGAACATGATACCAGCAGGCATGCACACCATTGCTCTGAGTAAGAATGGCTATGCGACCTGGACAACGAGCGTAACGGTTTCAACAAACATGACCCTGGCTCTTGAGGCCATACTTGTTTCGACAGCTACAAATACCCAGGCATTAGTCAGGATGCAATCAACCCTGACGGATAAGAATATTCGGACAGATATTTCTATTGCCAATGCAAGGGATCTATGCGGGGTAAACCTTGTTCTGCGGTATGATATTACAAAGATAAATATAGGCAGCATTACCCAAGGGGATGCCCTTTCTGGACTTTCCTGCATGTTCTTCCCAGAGGTTAATACCATGACCGGAATAGCCTCTATATCAACAGCTGTCCTGAGTGCAACCATCCCTGACGGCAATGTGGTGCGTATCAATGCCCGGGTAATAACAGAGGAAGAGGTGTCTCCTGAAATGGTAATGGAATTTATAACGATAGAGTTAAGGGATACGAATAATGTCCCAATTTCTTACGTTACTATAATTACAGGGACAACCACCTCTGGCACAACGGCTGCTGGAGCTGGTCTCTGGTTATCACCAAATATAATTCCAACAGGTGTAGGCAGTGTGTTCCCTGTAGATATTGTGGCAAAAAATGTTACTGACCTGACCATAGCCGAGCTTCACCTTTTGTTTGATCCACAGCGATTACAGGTTATGGATAGTGATTCAATAGCAGATGGCATTCAGATTAATGGCAGCACGTTCTTTGGTGATATTATCAAGAATACGGCTGATAATAGCAAGGGGCTTATCCAATTTGCCTCACACCTTCTTGTTGGGACAGCTACCGCTAATGGGACAATTGCCACTATTTTCTTTAAGTCTACTGGCAACGGGACATCAAGCATTGGCTTTAATCTTAATGCAGCCAATAATCAGGAGACAAAACTGATTAATAACCATGCAGCTATCCCCTTTACCATGGCAACAGCCACAGTAACAGCCAGTGGCGGATGGAACGGGCGAATCAGTGGATTTGTCGGCATATTAGAGGGCGATATTTTGTCCTTTACAGATCAGATAATTGTAACCTTAAGTGATATATCAACTGTCACCACAAATATGTCAGGCTATTTCTCTTTTTCCGGGATAGCCCCGGGGACATATACCCTGACAGCAGATAGCCCTGGATCAAGCTATGCAACAAAGAGTGTGATTTTGCTTGAAAATGAACAGATAAATATTGGCACCATTTCCCTGCTGGCAGGGGATGCTAATAACGATAGGCTGATTAATAGCCTTGATCTATTGGTCCTTCGCGATGCATTTGGTTCGATGAAGGGTGTATCAAATTGGAACCCTGAGGCTGACTTCAGGCCAGACGGTTATATCAATGCCTATGACCTGCTTAGCCTGCGGCATAACTTTGGGGGGATACAAATGTCAGCACCTGTGATGCTGCATAGTCCCCTACCCTCTCTTGACCGCGTTTCGACATTTCGACTTTGCTCAATGACCGCTCCGCTCAACGACCGCGTTTCGATGTCAGCATCCTTATGTATTAAGCCGCAATATATTAACCCAACAATAAACAGTATTTTTACGGTCAATGTGCGTGTGACAGACGTCAAGGATATGGCTGCAGCAGAGCTTCATCTTGTATTTAACCCGGATGTTCTGGAGGTAGTTGATGCAGATCTGGATACCTCAGGCATACAAATCAGTCCCGGAAATTTCCCTGCTGGAGCAGGAATAATAAAAAATCAGGCAGACAACCAAACAGGCAGGATAAACTTTACCTCATATCTGTTATCAAATGTTGTCTCAGGAACAGGTGTTTTAGCCTCTATCAGCTTTCGGGCAAAGGCAGTAGGGACATGCGGGGTATCATTTGATTTTAATGCCCTTGAGAATCGGGAGACAAAGGTATTAAGCTCGAGGGGAGCAATAAATGTTACGAGTAACAATGCCAGCCTTGCGGTCAGCCTTATGCCGCCTACTGATAGATTTGTCAATGTAAAGGCATATCCCAACCCACTAATTATTGGTGTGGCAACAGATAAGATTACCCTTGAGGGGCTGCCAAGCACAGGCATGGTTGATGTGAAGATATACAATATCGCTGGAGAACTGGTGTTAGATAAAACCGTGTCTGCATCAGAATGCAAATGGAAATGGGATGCCAAAAATAATGACAACGAACCAGTGGCAAGCGGGGTATATATCTACCTTATGACCAATGAAAAGGATCGGGCTGTAGGGAAGATAGCGGTGATAAGGTAGGAGAATGCGGAATGCCCCTCTATCAAATGGGGTTAGGGGAATGTTATCGCAGGCAAAACAGCAACACGGGATAATTCCCCCTTAGCAAAGGTGGTTAGGGGTTAGTCCCCCTTAATAAAGGGGGTTAGGGGGTTGTTACTCCCTTTTCCTTTACCATACTTCTGAAACAAATCACCCTAACTTACACAAATCAAACTTCTTTCAAAAATCAAGTGGACTTATAGCCTCTTTAACAGTCAGGCTTTTAATTGTATGGGTATATATCATGGTTGTTCGGACATCACTATGACCCAACAATTCCTGAATAGTACGAATATCGTAATTGGCCTGCAAGAGATGAGTAGCAAAGCTATGGCGAAAGGTATGAGCTGATGCCCGTTTTATAATCTTTGCCTTGCTGACCGCCTCTTTAATCGCCCTCTGCACATGAGTCTCATGAAGATGGTATCTTCTAAATTCCTTTGAATCAGGGACAAAGGTCAACTTCTTTGCTGGAAAAAACCACTGCCATATCAGTTCTTTTCCACAATCCTTATACTTCTTTTCGAGCAAGCCAGGCATAAATGTGCCAGCGTAACGCACACAGAGATCACTTTGGTGCAAATCCTTTACCTTCTCGATATGAGCCTCTAATGCTGGTAGAATCGTTTGTGGCAAGGGAACTGTTCTGTCTTTTTGCCCTTTGCCATCATGTACTGTCAGGATACCTGCGTCGAAATTGAAATTGTGAATACGCAGATTAAGGCACTCAAACAGACGCAACCCGCAGCCATACAAAAGCTTCACCACCAAATCATAAGGATATGAAAGCTGTGACAGAATCGACTCTATTTCATCTCGCGATAATACAACCGGTATATAAAGACTTCTCTTTGCTCTCACACAATCCCTATAATCGCCAAAATCCTTTTTAAGCACATACCTGAATAAAAAAAGGAGTGCATTAAATGCCTGATTTTGCGTAGAGGCCGCAACATTAACATTGACAGCAAGATATTTGAGAAATTCTTTTACATCAGAGGAAGAAAGCAAGAGGGGTGATTTGTTTTTGGTAAAACCCTGAAAGTTTCTCACCCACATTATATATATCTTTAACGTCTTTGGAGAATAATGCCTTATCTTTATTTCAGCAGACATATCTGCATAAATCTTCTTCCATTCTGCTGTAATTGAGTCATTTCCGCTTCTTGATTCTTCATGAACCTGCAGCTGGGATGATGGTGGACTATTATTTATCGTTTCTGAGCTCAGGTTGGGTTTTGCATCTGAAGTTATCTCGCTGCCTGTCTTCGTATTAACACCAACTTGCAATATCTCATAGTAGAAAGATACAGCCTCGGCAGCCTCTTTTTGCTGCATTTGCGTCTGGTATTTTTCCTGTAATTTCTTCATGAACTGAGTCAGACTCTCCCTATTTGAATGGCTAAAGCCATATTTATCGCAGAAATCAAGATAGTATTTCAACCAT
>DYDG01000069.1 GCA_020717845.1 Marinifilum sp.
AGGTAGCACTGGTAGCAGACCTTTGGCAGTGAGACTCTCACTGGCAGCGGGACTCCCGCCTGCCTCTGGCAGATCGCCGCTACAAGAATATTGGCTGGTATTTTACTACTTTGGACTGGTGATTCTTATGAGCCACAAAAACATTGAACATCGAGTTATAGAGACGCAAGATTTCGTGTCTCTACTTTCTTGCCATAGTGAATAGTTGAACATTTTTAAATAAAAAAATAAAATAATGTTGACAGAAAAACGATAACATGGTATAATAATGCATAATAAGAATTACGAGGAGTGATAATACATGCTTAATATTCTTCAAATACCTGCCTACATCTTATTTAGACATATCAATTTTCCTGCAATGATGCCCATGAGTTTTACCTTTAACCTTAGTTATCGTTGCAATTCAAGATGTCTTACCTGTAATGTCTGGAAAAAACAGGCAAAAGAACTCACCAGAGAAGAATGGCATAGGATATTTAGATCGCTTGGATCTGCTCCTTATTGGACAACCATTACTGGTGGAGAGCCATTCTTAAGACAGGATTTAGTAGAGATTGTCCATGACCTGTATACTCAATGTCGTCCGGGAATAATTAACCTTCCTACAAATGGCTTGTTCCCTGAGGTGGTCATGTCAAAGGTTGATAAAATTTGCAGTTATTGCCAGGGATCTAAAATAATTGTTAATATTTCTCTGGATGGGATAGGGGCGGAGTATGACCGAATTCGAGGGGTAACAAATGGGTTTGAGGCTGTTCAGAAAACATACCAGTTGCTAAGAGGGTTAAAACATCCAAACCTGACCATTGGTATTGGCACAGTAATCTCTAAGTTCAATGTTGCCAATATTGAGCAGATTTATGAATTTGTGATGAATACCCTGAAACCAGACTCCTATGTAACTGAGATTGCTGAACAAAGGCATGAATTGGATACACTTACGGCTGATATCTCTCCTACACCAGACGAGTATGCTCATGCAGCAGACTTTTTGTGCAGACAACTAAAGAAGGAGAAATTTCACGGTTTGTCTCGATTGATTCGTGCATTTCGTCTGGAATACTACAGATTAGTCAAACGCCTCCTTCTGGAAAACAAAAAAATAATTCCCTGCTATTCAGGGTTTAATTCATGCCTTATCACACCTGATGGAGAGGTCTGGCCATGCTGCATCCGTCCTGATTCTTTGGGTAGCCTGCAAAATTTCAATTATAACTTTAAGGATTTGTGGTTTGGGCAACAGGCTCAAGAGGTTAGGAAGAAAATCAAGAAAGAGGGATGCTTTTGTCCATTGGCCAATGCTGCTTATACTAATATGTTGTGTTATCCATTGAGTTGGGGGAGAGTGCTTTCGCAAGTCAGGTAAGATGGAATAGGGAGAAAGACTGAAGACTGAAGACTGAAGGCTGAAGGTTTTTAGGAATAGGTCAGCAATCTTTGAACCTTCAGCCTTCAGCCTTCAGCCTTTCTTCCTATTTTTCGAAAAATCCTATTAAGCAACATGGTTTGCTTGATGTTTATATAAATTTGCGTCCATTTTGCTCACTTTTTTTACAATTTTTACAATCAAGAAAGATGATGGTAATTGACAGTGGCTATCTCTGTCCACTCTGTCCATTGCCGATTATAATATTAAGGCAAGGAATGATTGTGACCGTTTCTTATAATTAACATCCATTGCTGATTGTAATATTTTGCAACCTATCAAGATAGAGAGTGGTCGTGATTGTTCTCTAAGACAGGTGAAAGAAGTGAGCAGAAGGGTAGTTGTTACTGGTATAGGGGTAATTGCCCCCAATGGTACTGGCAAAGAGCGATTCCTTGAGGCAATGGTTAATGGTCGTTCAGGGATAAAGAAGATTACCAGATTCGATACATCTGCATATCCATCTCGTATTGCAGGCGAGGTTGATGATTTTGAGCCTACAGATTATATGGATAAAAAAGATGTTAGGCGAAGAAGCAGATGCACTCAGTTAGCCCTGTCTACAGCTCGCATGGCTATGGATGATTCTGGGCTTGATCTTGCACATGTTGAAAAGGAAAGGATGGGGATTGTCCTTGGGTTTGGGACAAATGGAATGGAGATTATTGAGAGCCAGCATCAGGTTTTTCAAAACCATGGGTTGAAAAAGGTCTCACCATTTGGGATGATCTCTGTTTTACTTAATACACCAACCGGAGAGATTGCCATTGAATTTGGTATCAACGGCCCAAGCAATACGCTTTCTACTGGCTGCTCATCTGCTGTAAATGCTGTTGGTAATGCCTTTAATCTTATCAGGTGGGGAGTAGCAGATATTGTTGTTGCTGGAGGGGCAGAGGCACCAATTACCCCATTGACCCTGGCTGGTTTTTGTGCTGCCAGATCGCTATCCTGTCAAAATGATAATCCCAGAGAGGCAAGCCGTCCGTTTGATGTTAGTCGGGATGGATTAATCATGGGCGAGGGTGCAGGTATACTCGTCTTAGAAGAGATGGAACATGCCATAGAAAGAAAGGCAGATATTTATGCTGAACTGCTTGGCTATAGCAGCACTACAAATGCTACCTCGCTGATGATGCCTGATTCTTCAGGCACGTCAAGGGCGTTAAAATTGGCAATGAAGGATGCCAGAGTTTCCCCTAACTCAATTGATTATTACAGTGCCCATGCAGTCTCCAGCCCTGCTGATGCAATTGAAATAGAGGCAATCAAACAAACCTTTGGAGAATATGCCTACCAGATGCCGGTTAGCTCGATCAAGTCTATGATTGGACAACCATTTTGTGCAGCCGGTGCTATTCAAACAACAAGCTGTGCCCTGGCCGTGAAACATGCTGTTATTCCTCCAACCATCAATCATTGTGAGTCTGGTCCCGGGTGCGAAGGGATGGATCTTGTTCCAAATGTTGCCCGAAAACAAGTAATCAACAAGGCTATCCTTAATTCTTATGGCTATGGCGGGAATAATGCCTGTCTGGTAATGGGAAGCTTTGTAGGGAACGATTGCGATTGTTCCCTACGCTCTATTTCCACATGCCTGGATAAATCTTTCAACTGATCGGTCATAAGTTTTTTCGACTGCTGCAGGGAAAAGGCAGCCTGGCAGTTGATTCATTTTTTTGTGGTATTTGATGCATTCGCAGCAGATCCCTTTTCTCGGACACGGCTCATAGGTGCAGGTGCAATCCTTTTTATTAGCCTGGATATTACATTCCTTCATCTTTGATTACCTCCTGATATTAAAAAGAAGGGTAATGTCGCGTCAAGTCTCAAGTGTCGGGTAGCTGCAGGGCTTGTCCCTGCCTTTTTCTAATGTAGAGACGCAATATTTTGCGTCTCTACTACATGCGACAGATTAATCTTGACACGACAGTAGTGGGTAGCAGAGTCAATCCCTAATTTGCTAACTGCTAACCCCTTCCTTTCTCCTCTTACGATAGTTTGTAAAAACAGCAAGCCAGATGCTTATCTCAAAGAGAATAAGCATGGGTCCAGCCATCAGTAGTTGACTGAGAACGTCTGGTGATGGTGTCATGATTGCAGCTGCAATAAAAATGATTAATATGGCGTATTTCCTTTGTTTTTGCAGCATCGAGGGATTAATTATCCCCAGCTCGTTCAAAAAAAGGAGAACAATCGGCATCTGGAAAACAAGCCCAAAGGCTAATAGCATCCCACCTGTAAAGGTAACATATGATCGCAGGGAGAGCATTGGGGTTAATGACTCAGTTGCAAATCCAAGCAAGAACTTTACAGTTACCGGCAGGATTATCGCATAACAAAAGTATGCCCCGCCAATAAATAGCAGAAAGGAAAATGGTGCATACAGCAGAACATGCAGCCTTTCTTTTTTGGTTAAGCCAGCAGCTACAAATCGCCATATTTGAAAAAGAACCACTGGAGAAGAGATGAATATCCCGCAAAAAAAGGCAACAATTATGTAAACCATAAAGGCTTCGGTTGGCGTAAGAAAGACAAGCTGTGTGCCTACAGGTTTAGCAATCAGATTGATAACTGGTTTAGCCAGCAGTCCGTAGGCAAGGCAGGAGGTGATAAAAACAAAGATAACGCAAACAATCAATCTGTGCCGCAGCTCATTCAGGTGCTCAAGAAAGTTCATTTGTTTTGGTTCGGAATTTGTATTGTTAGTCATAAGAGGATTTTCCTATCCATATCCTATCCCTTCAATAATTCCTGCGGCAAGCAGCGGGATCATCAATTCATGGTGGCCAATAAAGGAATAGCCTGAGCCGCCAGCAAGGACAGGTCTGGTGACCACATTTGTCCATGGTCGATAGTGATTGTTCATATCCATATTAGCTGTAGTAAAATCTTTGACCTCATGCCCTAAGTTTCGACAGACATTAAGGGCTTTCAGGAAAACCTCAGGCAGGATAACTGAGGAGCCGATATTTACAAACACCCCTCCATTTCCCATATCCTTTATCTGATTAGCCAGCAGGCGAAAATCAATCATACTTGCCTCACCAATAGCTGCTCCAGAGGCAGATGGGTGTTGATGGATGATATCTGTTCCAATGGCAACATGCACGGTTACTGGAATCTCCATCTTAAAGGCAGAGGCTAAAATGCTGTAGTCTTGATAAGATGCTTGCAGGCTGCATATCCTTTCACCAACGCTTTTGCCAACCCCCCATCCCTTTGCTGCACCAGTAATAATTGCCCCATTAATCTCTTCAGCCGTCTCCTTTGCCATTCCAAATGAACCATCTGTCAGGCTGGAGGCAACATCCTCTGAGGTTGTTCCCGCAATCGCTGTCTCAAAATCATGGATTATCCCTGCTCCATTAAGGGCAATTGTGGTTATTACCCCTTTTCCCATTAGATCAATAATAATAGGAGAAAGCCCGCACTTGATCACATGCGCACCCATGCCAAAGATTACAGGCTTTTTTGCATGGTGGGCAGAGACAATAGCATCTATTAACGCAGGAAAATCCTTGCCCTTTAATATACCGGGCAATTTCTCTATAAATGCAGAAAATCCTTGCCCTTTAACATGCGGCACAGCAAACTTACTTGTCTCAACCTTAGAAACCCTGTCCCACAGAGAGTAGGTTTTTACAGCATCCAGTGATATTGGTTCCATTTTTTTCCTTCACTTTTCACTCTTCTGAAAGCATATCCACAGCTGCCCTCAAGGCTAATAGATAGGAATTTTTGCCAAATCCTGCTATCTGTCCCGCAGCTACTGCGGCAATAAAGGATTTTTGCCTGAATTCCTCTCTCTTGTGGATGTTGGAGATATGAACCTCAATGGTTGGGATATTGACTGCAGAGATAGCATCAGCGATAGCGATGCTGGTGTGAGTGTATGCTCCGGGATTGATGATAATAGCCTCAAAGCCAATACCCTTTGCCAATGCTATCTTATCTATGATTGCACCCTCATGGTTTGATTGAAAACACTCAACCTCTACCCCTAACGATTGTCCTGTTTCTTTCAAGCTATTATCTATCTCTCCCATGGTTACTGAGCCGTATATCCCTGGCTCTCTGGTTCCAAGAAGGTTCAGGTTTGGTCCATGAATAACTAATATTCTCATTTATTCCTTTTGCTCCTTTAAGACATCTATGATTATTTGCGGGCTTAAATCCTCAACCATCATCACGCATCCGATTTTTTTTGGCAATATAAATCTTATCTGCTGGGAGGACACCCTTTTTTTATCCAGAGACATAGCCTGCAGGAGGTCATTTGGTGATAAATCCTTAAATCTTATCGGTAATCCTGCCATTTGAAGAAGGGTTGTCAATCGTGGGACATCTTTTGCTGGGAACATACCCAATCTGGCAGCGATCTTTGTGGCGGCGGACATGCCAATACTAATTGCCTCTCCATGGCGGAAAATCTGGTAAGATGTTTGCGACTCTATAGCATGTCCAATGGTATGACCAAAGTTTAATATTGCCCGTAAGTCCATTTCCAGTTCATCAGCCTCAACCACCTCTGCCTTTATCTTGCATGATGAAGCAATGATATGAACCATTGCCGATGTTTCCAGACGTTCAATCTGTTGGATATTCTTCTCTAAATATTCAAAGAAGCTTGCATCCTTGATCATGCCATACTTTATTACCTCAGCCAGTCCTGATTTAATCTCCCTTAATGATAAGGTCTTTAATACATCTGGATCAATGATCACTGCCTGTGGCTGCCAGAAGGAGCCAACCATATTCTTTGCTGTTGTCAGATTTACCCCGGTTTTTCCGCCAACACTGCTGTCTACCTGAGCCAGCAATGTAGTGGGTATCTGGACAAAGGGAATGCCTCGCATAAATGTAGCGGCTACAAATCCGACTATATCCCCTATTACCCCTCCGCCTAAGGCAATAAGCGTTGTTTTCCTATGAGCATGCATCTCTACTAATTTATCATAAAGATAGGCAATTGTTTTGAGATTTTTATATTCTTCTCCATCTGGTATTTCAATCACCCTTGCTTCAAAACCTGTCTCCTTGAGCTGAGTAACAAGAATATCTGTGTAGAAATATCCTATCTTAGGGTTAGTAATGACTACAACATTCTGACCAATCCCTGCCTCTGTCAGAATATTTCCGACATTCTTCAATAAACCAGCATCAATATAGATGGTATAGCTTCTTTCGTCTAAATTAACCTTGATATTCATGACAGCCCTTCTTTTTTATACTTTTTTACACTTTTTTACATATCATCATGAGTAATAAACTGGATATTTAGCTTAGCACAGCTCTTTTTTGCCTCTTCGTTTATATCCACAGCTACAAGGAGCACTTTTGGACATTTTCCTGTTATTTGCGTATAAAATTTAGCCTTTCGAGACAAAACAGTCACATCTGCTGAACCAGCCGATGACTTTATCTCACCAAGGTATTCTGTGCCATTCTTTACCAAAAAGTCTATCTGGACATCCTGAGGGTATCCAAAGACAATTCCGTCCTTGTCATGTACCTTCCATTCTACTATCTCGTCTACATCTAAATGCTTTGTCAATAACTCCCTTAATGTATTTCTGATAGTAGACTCGGCAAATATCCCCCACCTTGCCCCAAGTGTATCTAATTTTATGGTTAATTTGTCAACTTTTATATCCAGATTCTTTATTGCCTGACCCTGAGTATCAACCTTTGTATCCAGATGATTAAACTTTGTATCCAACTGTTCAACCTTTGTATCCAACTGTTCAACCTTTGCATCCAACTGTTCAACCTTTGCATCCAACTGTTCAACCTTTGTATCCAACTGTTCAACCTTTGTGTCCAATTTATCAACCTTTGTATCCAGCTCCTTTATCGCCTGTCCCTGAGTTTCAAATTTTGAATCCAGCTCCTTTTTTATCGCCTGTCCCTGGGCATCAAACTTTATATCCAGCTCCTTTAGTTCCTGCCCCTGAATGACAAGTCTTGAATCCAGCGTGCCCATTTGTTGCATCAACAAATCAAATTCATCATTTATCTTTTTCAGGAAGACATCCCTCTTGAAATCAGAATTTTTTTCAAGTCGCTGGAGAGCCTCTTCTTGATAAATCCGATTTTTTTCAAACATCTCCTTAATCTCGCCCTTTGTGCTAAAAACCTCACTCAAAATGACCGTCACCTCTCGCCTGAACCGTATATCTTTCTCTAAAAGTGCTGGCAATGCCCTTAAGATATATTCTTCATCTTTCCTGATCTTTAATGCCATGCCCATGATTAATTTCCCCTTCTTTTGAAGCTTTTTTGAGCTTTGTAGTAATCTTTTGTAAAAGCTGGTATTCTCCTTGTATCTTCTTACAAGATACAGCACAATAATAACATAATCTTCAAGAATTGTCAATTACTTTTCCTATTTCGTCCTATTTCGTCATAATAAGTCGTTGACAAAAATACTCAAATAGATTAAAATATAGGTAGATAGGCTGAAGGCTGAAGACTGAACAGTAATTGGAGAGGGCAAATGAGTGAATTCACACCCATGATGCATCAATATTTGCAAATAAAAAAGGAGAAGCCAGATACCATCCTTTTCTTCCGTCTTGGGGATTTTTATGAGATGTTTTTTGATGATGCTAAGACTGCATCCCAAATCCTTAGTATTACCCTTACCTCCCGCGAAGCAGGCAAGGGTAAACGTGTGCCTATGTGCGGCATACCATACCATGCGGCTGAGGCATATATTGCCAAACTGATTAAGGCAGGCAAAAGAGTGGCTATATGTGAGCAGGTAGAGGATCCAAAGACAGCTAAGGGATTGGTAAAAAGGGAGGTTGTTCGCACCATTACCCCTGGGAATGTTCTTAGCCCAACATTATTGGAAGACAAGGTTCAAAACTATCTTGCCTGCATCAATAAGGATAAGTCTGGCATTGGGCTGGCGTTTATTGAGCCATCAACCGGAGAGTTCAGGCTGGCTGAATTTGGGAATGAGGCTAAGTTGTGGACAGAGTTGACTCGAATTGGTCCAAAGGAATGCCTTATCCCTGAAAGATTAAAGGGTGATGCCAGCCTTATTGCATTTGCTGCGGATATATCTATGTCTATTACCATCCAGGATGATTGGGTATTCAGCATAGATACAGCCCAGAGCACCTTATGCGGATTTTTTGGGACAACTACCCTGGATGGGTTTGGATGCAGCCATCTTAACCCTGGTGTCAGTGCTGCTGGAGTAATCATCCGCTATCTCAAAGAAACTCAATCCTCATCCTTAAGTCATATTACGAAGATAATACCTTATCGTCCAGAAGAGTTTATGGCTATTGACCCAGCAAGCTGGCGAAACCTTGAATTGACCAGTACTATTCGAAGTGGGGAAAAAACAGGCAGCCTTATCTGGGTTTTGGACCAGACAGGGACAGCTATGGGCGGACGGCTGCTTCGCTCATGGATACAACAGCCATTATTAAAAGTGGAAGAGATAGTGTCCCGTCAGGAGGGGATAGAGGCGTTTTTTCGATCATCCTCTCTGAGGGAGACAATCATCTCTTATCTAAAGCCTATTCATGATCTGGCAAGGCTTGTTGCCAGAATAGATGCTGGTCTGGCAAATGCTCGTGACCTTATTGCCTTAAAGGAATCCCTGCTTGTTGTTCCGAGTATAAAGATTGTTCTGCAAGGAGATAGCATCTCTGGCGAAGATAGCATCTCTGGCAGAGACAGCGTCGTAGGCACATGTCAGGGTAATGTTATTGAAGATATTCAGCTTGATCTGGATGAATTAAGAGACATTGTTGATTTAATCGATATAGCCATCCATGATACCCCTCCACTCTCTCTACGAGAAGGGGGCATCATAAAGCCGGGATATAGTCAAGAATTGGATGAACTGCATTCCATGACAAGGGACGCAAAGGGATGGATCATTAATTTGCAGAAAGAGGAGATTAAACGGACAGGGATTGGCTCGCTTAAGATTGGCTACAACAAGGTGTTTGGCTATTACATCGAGATAACAAAGGCAAACCTGCACCTTGTTCCAGATGATTATATCCGCAAACAGACCATTGCTAATGGGGAGAGGTTTATTGCCCCGCAATTAAAGGAAAAAGAGGTGCAAATCCTCAGTGCCAGCCAGCGGATTGCAGAGATTGAATACGAGATATTCATGAATGTCCGATCTGAAATACTGGGCAAGATAGATAGAATCCAGCGGGTCAGCCAGGCAATAGCCATGCTGGATGTGCTCTCCTCTCTGGCTAAGGTGGCTGTAGAAAACGATTATACTCGACCATTAATCAATGATGGAGATGTTATCATGCTTAAGGATGCACGGCATCCTGTGGTAGAAAGAATCATGTCAGGAGAAAGGTTTGTACCTAATGATACCTTGCTGAATAGGACAGATAACCAGATATTGATTATTACTGGACCCAATATGGCTGGGAAATCTACCTACATCCGTCAGGTTGCCCTGATTGTCCTCATGGCACAGATAGGCAGCTTTGTGCCTGCAAAAAAAGCAGAGATAGGGGTGGTTGACCAGATATTTACCAGGGTCGGGGCATCAGACGAATTGATCAAGGGGCAGAGCACCTTTATGGTGGAGATGATTGAAACAGCCAATATCCTGAATAATTCAACATCAAAAAGCCTTATCATCCTTGATGAGATAGGCAGAGGCACAAGCACCTTTGATGGGGTAAGCATTGCCTGGGCAGTAGCCGAATATATTCATAACCATACAAGCCTTAAGGCAAGAACATTGTTTTCAACTCATTACCATGAGCTGATAGAACTGGAGTTATTATTCAAGGGGATTAAAAACTATAACATTGCGGTTAAGGAATGGGGGGATAAGATTATCTTCTTGCGAAAGGTTGTCCCAGGCGGGGCAGATAAGAGCTATGGCATCCATGTGGCAAAGCTTGCTGGACTGCCAAAAGAGGTAATCCTGCGGGCAACAGAGATACTTGATAACCTTGAGATGGAAAGCATCTCTGGTAGTGGGAAACCCAAGTTAGCCAGGGTAAAGGAAAAAAGGGGAGAAAGTGGAGAAAAAGAAAAATATGTCCGATTGAGTATCTTTGATCTGGCACAGGAAATAAATGATAAGGCTGTGGCTGCATTAAAACAGATGGATATTGACAATATTACACCGATTGAAGCACTTAATAAGCTGCATGAGTTGAAGAAGATGGTGTGAAAACTGCTCAGTTGAGTGTGTGCTCTGCACACCCCATCCTCTGTGTTTTCTGTGTTCTCTGCGGTGAGAGGGTGAGAGAAAAATGCAATAGTTCACCGCAGAGACACAGAGACGCTGAGAATGGAAATAAATCAAATAACAGATTTAATGTTCCTGCCCTAAAAGATGGAATTAAGCGTGTTGCGAATAAACTCTAATTTTTTCTCTGCGTCTCTGCGGTTAGCTGAACTGTTACAAAAATGTAAAGGCATTATGCCCTTGGATGAGCCTTATTATAAACGATTTTCAATCTTTGCTTGGTTACATGGGTATAGATTTGAGTTGTGGAAAGGCTTGCATGGCCAAGTAATTCCTGAACAATCCTTAAGTCTGCACCGCTATCCAACATATGGGTAGCAAAGGTATGTCTCATCATGTGCGGGCTGACATGTTTTACCCCTTGTAATTGGCTGGTCTTATGAACTATTAGCCGTATACCTCTATCAGTGATTCGTTTGCCGCGATGATTCAGGAATACAGCTGTTTCCTGTTTTTCCTGTTTTTTATATTTTTCATACAAGAATTTATCACGTGTATTAAGATATGCCTGAATAGCTGCTACAGCATAGGAGCCTAAGGCAACCAGCCTTTCCTTTCGGCCCTTACCCATGACCCTTGCCATACCCCGTTCCAATTCCATATCCATGATATTTAAGGAAACAAGCTCACTGACCCGCATTCCGCTTGAATAAAGTGCCTCAAGTATAGCCCTGTCCCTTAGCTCCATGGTATTGTCTGCTGCTGGGGTATTGATCAAGGCTGTCATCTCTTCAGGATACAGGAACTTTGGTAGCCGCATCTCCAACTTTGGGGTGCGAATCATCTTTGCCGGGTTTGTCTGACAATATTTTTCCCGGCACAAAAACCTGAAATAGCTTCTCAAGGCAGCTAATTTGCGGGCAATGGTTGTTCTTGAATACTGCTTTTTTTGAAGTTCACCCAGGTATCGTCTTAAGAATGAATGCTCCAGTTCACCCCTGCCAAGCTCTATAGTGCCATTACTTACCTGTTTTAGAAAATCATCACACATCAAAAGGTCATTTTTGTAGCCAGTCATGGTGTGAGCGGAATAATTCTTTTCTGCTTCAAGATATGATAAGAACTCTGCTAAGTATTGAATGACAATCACCCCCTAAGGCTATATATCGGAGGTTTAGTCAGGATTCTGAAATTAATTTTTGAGCTGTTATGGCTGTTCGCTTCTTTATTAATCACTAATAAGTCGAAAAAGTTGTTGATAAAAAACCAATTCTATGATATATTTAATGTGAGAAGGCTGAAGATTATTAGATTATAGCCTGATAGTCTTCAGCCTTCAGCCTAAATACCTTCATAAAGTAGGCATAATATGTTGCAGATTGGTGTGATTGGTGACTCCTCACCAGGCATGGAAGGCAGAAGATTAGCCTTTGAGGTTGGGGAAAAGATAGCCGAGGCAGGCTGTGTTCTGGTATGCGGCGGGCTTGGCGGGGTGATGGAAGAGGCATGCCGCGGGGCAAAAAGTGCTGGCGGGATAACGGTTGGGATACTACCTGGGGCAGATAATGGTGCAGCAAATCCTTATGTTGATATTGTTATCGCTACAGGATTGGGTGAAGCAAGGAATGTTCTGGTGGTTAAGTCATGCTTTTCAGTAATTGCTATTGAGGGCGGATATGGAACGCTTAGCGAAATAGCCTTTGCCCTCAAGAGCGGGATAAGGGTTATTGGATTGAATACATGGAAAATGAATAGTACCGCTTCCATTGATCATGAAGATGAGATTATCAGAGTAACAAATGCAAGGGAAGCGGTTGATAAGGCATTGCAAGGGATGAATTCGCATTCTCGATGATGTTGCGGTAAATCAGATGGCAGGGTGTATTTCAAGATGTTAATAGATATTCATGTGCATACAGTACTCGGGTCGAAGTGTAGTGTGATAGAGATAGATGATATTATTAAGATGGCAAAAAGGGTGAAATTGGATGGGGTGTGCATTACTGACCATCATAGCCGTAGTGCAGTAGAAATCGCTAAGGAAAGGGCGGCTGAGCATAATCTTTTGATCATTGGCGGGATGGAGATCAGATGCCTTGAAGGTGATATGCTTGCCTTTGGATTTTCAGAATTTTGTAGGGAGGGCATACCTTTGGCAGAGCTTATCCCATGGGTCCATAGCTTGGGCGGGGTGGTTATTGCTGCTCATCCATTTCGTAGCGGTGCACCAAGTATTGGGAATAAACTTTATGAAATAAAGGGTATCGATGCTATTGAGGTGCTAAACGGGAATTCTTCAGAGGAGATGAATATCTTGTCATGGCTGGCAAGTCTTAAGCTATGCGTTCCAGGTGTAGGTGGGAGTGATGCCCATACAGCCCTACAGATAGGAAAGTATGCAACATTTTTTGATAGAAAGATTAAGGATGAAGATGATCTTGTTAGTGCATTAAAAGGGGGACGGTTTCAGGCATTAAAGATGTTTTAATAGAAATAGAATAGTAATAGTTCACCGCAGAGACGCAGAGGCACAGAGAAATTAACAAAAATTAGAATCCAGAACACAAAAAGGCAAAAAGAAAGAATCTGTAGTCTCTCA
>DYDG01000070.1 GCA_020717845.1 Marinifilum sp.
AAGAGTTGAAAAGGTTAAAAAAACAATTAAGGGAAAAAACAATAGAGGATATTGAGCGGTCATTCGTTATCTCTGCCCTGAATAGAAACAATGGGAATATAACTAAATCAGCTATGGATGTAGGGATGAAACGGCAAAATTTCCAGGGGTTGATGAAAAAATATCGGATTAAATAGAGGGGGCGAGGGGTTACATTCCGTCTCCCTAACCCTCGCCCACAAGGGGAAAGGGAATATGCGGTGTCCACCCTGCACTCTGCACCATGTATCTAACATTCAGACACGATACCCTGACTACAAGTTAGAATTTTACAAACAGTGCAATGCAGGGTATACAAATGAGTTTTTGTGCAAAATAAAGGAGTTTTATATATGGTTCAACTCCCTGTTAAAGTAAAGAATATAATTGATCGATATTTTCAGGTCTTAATTCAAAATAATATCCCTATCAAAGAAGCAATACTTTTTGGCAGCTATGCAAAAGGGAATTATCAGGAATGGAGTGACATAGATATTGCTTTGATTTCTGAAATATTTAAGGGCGACCGAATTGCTGATAAGGATAAAATACGAAGGATTACACTGTCTATAAGTAGTGAGATAGAAGTAATCCCTTTTTCGCCTGATGATTTTAATTTGCAAGATCCATTTGTAAAAGAAATTTTAAAAACAGGAATAAAACTTGTTTAATCCAGCAATTCTCATTTTGAAATATATAATACAAGGAGAAATGGAGAAAAGGGAGAATTTGGAGCAAGAAAAGTTTGAATTTTCGGCTATTTTCTCCATTTCTCCACTTTCCCCCTTTCTCCTTCCTTACACAAGTCTATCATAATGAGAATTGCTGTGTTTAATCGCTAAACCCGATAGTCAAGTTTTTCAACCAGCCACTGAAGCTGATGGCGTTTTACATCATATCTTAGCTCAATTGTTGCAAGCACAGAGCATATCGAAACCAACATATTCTTCATAAAGCCTCGCAAGGGACTTCTTTTGAGCCATTATCCCATACTTGTAGGTGTTGAATTTAGGGTGCGGTTTGCCCTGATCAAATTTCTGTGTATCTTGCTGCTGCAAGCATTCAAGGCTGTCGACTTCTGACCCCAATCCCCCCCTCGTTCATATCCACCCCCTGCATAAATCCCTCAAAACAGCATAAAATTTTATGCACCCATTTTTGGTAATGATGACTATGGTTATTGCTCTTTTCTTACCCCTTTCTGCATATAAATTATATGCACTTTTCATAAATAAGCTCCATGTTCCTAAACATGCCCAATCTACTCAAAACCCCAAAGAAATAAGCCGATTCATGATTCTCAATAACAACATATTCTGCCTCTCTATTTAAGCTGGCATAAAAATTGCTAATAATGCACCGTTAACCGTTATTTACAAACAAAGCGGAATCACCAAAGGAGGAGAATTAATGGGAATCGGAAGACGTGTGTTTGAGTTCTTGAAGATGGCGTCCATTCAGCACGCCAAATGGGACTATGAGGTCTCAATGAATATCTTGAGAAGAAAGAAGAGCTTGGGAATACTCTTCATTATGTTGCTGCCTATTATTGCTGTAACCGTGGCAGGTGCAGGCGACATGCTTGGTGGCAAGACGGCATATGCACCAGCGTTTTATTCAACAGGCATATTCCTTGTATCTATTGCCATAGGTTTATGTGCTGGATTGATAACAGGCTGTATCGGAGCAGGCGGCGGCTTTATCATCACACCGGCTTTGATGGCTGCCGGGGTTAAAGGCATCCTCGCTGTAGGGACAGACTTGTTTCACATATTTGCCAAGGCAATTATGGGAACTGCAGTTCATAAGAAACTCGGCAATGTATCAGGCAAGCTGGCAATAGCCTTTCTTGTAGGTTCAGCAGGTGGAACATTTATCGGTGGAGCAATCAACAAAGGTCTCTATGACTATGACCCGAACCTGAGCGAAGCATTCATCAGCCTGATATATGCTATACTTCTTGGCTTTCTTGGTTTTTATGCGTTTATAGACTTTCTTAAATCAAGAAAATTACAGGACACTGGCGATGTGCATGGCGGCTTATCTGGCACAACAAACCTTGCCTTAAAAGTCCAGAACATAAATATTCCGCCTGCAATAACATTTGATGAAGACTTTGTGCCGGGTGGCAAAAAGATTTCCGGCGTAATCGTTGCCCTTGGCGGAGTTGTTGTCGGTATAACGGCGGCGATAATGGGAGTTGGCGGTGGATTCATCACCTTTCCGATGTTTGTATATGTATTCGGTGTTTCTTCAATGACAACGGTTGGAACAGACATCCTTCAAATTATTTTCACCGCAGGGCTGGGAGCAATAACACAGTATGCAATTTACGGTTATGTCTTTTACTCGCTTGCCATGGGAATGCTTCTTGGTTCTCTTATCGGCATTCAAATAGGAGCACTCACTACAAAGGTTGTCAAGGGAGTACACATCAGAGGGTTTTATGCGGTGTCAATCCTTGCGGGCTTTGTCAACAGGGCGGCAACACTGCCAAAGAAGCTTGTTGACCTTGAGGTGATAAACTGGTCCAAGCCGGTTGTTAAAGGCATTGAAACAACAGGCAATGTTGTCTTCTGGGTCGTTGTGACGATATTTGCCGTATGGGTAATCGGTAAATTTTTGGCAAATATAAAGATATTAAGAGGAGAGGAAGAGGGTGTTGCTCCTGAAGGAGGCATAAGATGTTAATAAGGAATAAAAAGACGTTCAGCGTAGGGGTTGTGTTTGCTATATCGTTTTTAGCTGTGCTTGGGTTTATATTCTCCCCGGTCTTTGACGGAAAGAATGGATTGGTCTTTTCGGATGATATGTTCAACAAACTCTCAAAAGGTTCATCATACTTCATCCCAAAGGTAGCCAAATCGATTAAAAAGGTCGAGGGTAAGTCTCTGTCGGTCAAGATAAAGCTTGACAAGGTTGAAGAAGCTGAAAATACCGCAAAGCTCTTCACCTCAGCAGGTGCAACCGTGAACTTAAACGATGCAAAGATGACGATACAGGGCGACCTTGGCGTAATTCTCTTAAGGGCATTAAATGATGCAGACGCAATGTACAAAAATGACGGCAAGGCTGTATCGGAGCGTTACGGATACGATGAAAAGACTGCCATGAAAAACTGGTGGGCTGCGTTAGACAAAGTAAATAAACAGCTTAAGAAGGAGAAGCTCATTGCCGAGGCAAAGGTCGTCTCTGATGTTATCAAGAAAGGGATCGAGCCAGGATACAACTTCTACCATATTGATGCCGATAAAGTTGCAGACCATGCAGGCATGATGTCTGGTCTGCTCATATTCTATGTTGTATACACCATGTGGTGGGGATATGCCATATTTTACATCTTTGATGGAATCGGCTTAAGCATGAAAAAGGCAAAAGTCAAGAAAGAGGCGTAAATAAGGAAGAAGTTAAGAAATTAAAAGTTAAAAATTAAAAATGGGAGAGATTGGATTTTCCCCAAATTTTTAATTCATAATTCATAATTTTTAACTATATGAGGAGGAACAAACATGGCACGGTACAAGAAAATACTCGTAGCGGTTGATGGCTCTGATTCAAGTAAGAATGCTCTCAGGCAGGCATGCAAAATAGCCCGAGATGATGAGAGCTGGATAACAGTTCTCACAACAATCCCTCTTTTTGAGGATCAATTCGATACGCTCAATATGAAGGAAAAAGTAAGCAGGACGCTTCGAGAAGAGGGAGACAGAGTGCTCGCCAGGATGAAAAAGATTGCTGAAGAAGAGGATACCTGTATCATATCAATGCTCAAAGAGGGAAACGCCTTTGAGATGATTCTGGATACTGCTGAAGAGGATAACTTTGACCTGATCGTTGTGGGTAGGCGAGGCATGTCCCGTATTGAAAGAACCCTTATGGGAAGTGTTAGTGCAAGTGTAATCGCACATAGCAAAAAAGACATCCTTGTTGTGCCAAGAGAGACCATATTGGAATGGAAAAACATCCTTCTCCCTACTGATGGCTCAAGATACAGCAATGCGGCAGTTGACAAGGCTATAGAACTTGCAGCTAATTATAATAGCACCATAACAGCAGTATCTGTTGTTGACGTAACAGATGAGTTCTCTTCCGAGGCTCCTGAAGCTGTTAAAGAGCTTATGCAAAATGCAAAGCAGTTTGTAGAAGAAGTAAGGAAAAGAGCCGGCGGAATCAATATATTAACACTTATAAAAGAAGGCGAGACATACGAGGTCATAATAAACCTTGCCAGAGAATTAATGTCTGGCATTATCGTTATGGGAAGTCATGGGAGAACAGGGATCAAAAGATTTCTCATGGGGAACATTACCGAAAAGGTTATAGGGTATGCGGGATGTCCTGTGCTTATTGTAAAGACCGGCGGTTGATCTTCAAAAGGAGGGTGTTATGAGAAATTTATTGAAAGGATTCGACAGGTTAATGATGGCAATAACATTCGCTGAGGCTGGTGAACATGATACTGCCATAGAGATGATGAGAGAGGATAAAGGATCTAAAAATGTAGCCAGAAGATCAAATACAGTCAGAGGGACAGTAGCCAGCAATAAAAAGATGTTGGTGAAAAAAAATAGAATGATGCCGTTGCCTGCCCCTCTCCTTAACTCTCTCCCAAAATGGGAGAGGGAACAAGTCAACCCTCAATTGTCGTATAGTTGGGGCAGGAGAGAGCCTCTCTGGCAGACTTGCCCCTGCCTTGTGTAAATGCACAATTACAAGCATATATCCCTAACGACAAACAACCACGAGAGTTGTCTCCACAATGGTTATGCAACAGATTAAGGTTGACACGACACTAACGTGAACCATCCCAATTCTTCGTGTTTTTTTCGCCCTTCTCGCCCTTCTCGCCCTTCTCGCCTTTCGTGCCCTTCGTAGTTATTTCTTCGTAGCGGAGTAGTTACATGAAGATCAAGTCGTTTGAATTCAATCTAAGGGAATTGTCCGGCTCAATGGGTGATTTTGGCACACTTTTTCCGTTGGCGATCGGCTATATCGTTATCTGCGGTCTCAATCCAGCAGGGTTTCTGGTAATGATGGGGCTGGCAAATATTGTTACTGGTCTTGTTTATCGTCTGCCAATGCCAATTGAGCCGATGAAAGTTCTGGCAGTAGTTGCCATTACACAACACTGGTCACCATCCATGGTTTATGCCTCTGGATTCGCCATGGGCATAATCTGGATATTCTTTGCTGTTACAGGCATTATAGATTGGATAGCAAGGGTTACGCCCAATTCAGTTACCAGGGGTATCCAGATTACACTTGGTGTGCTCCTGGCTATCCAGGCACTCAAGATGCTTTCTACCTGGTGGGTGCTTGGTATCATCTCTATCCTGATAGTGCTTGTGCTGCGACAGAATCGTTATGCCCCTGCTGCTATTGTGCTAATGGTTCTGGGTATAGTTATTATGTTTGTCAGGGGACAGTTCCAGCAGATTGATCCCCCTGGTTTCAGTCTTCCAACCATTACAGGCTTTCGTCTTGAGGAAGTCTGGCAGACCCTTTTACTTGCAGGCTTTGCCCAGATTCCACTTACCGCTATCAACGCTGTAGTTGCTACCTCTGCCTTAATCAAGTCATACTGGCCAGATAAAACTGTAACCGAAAGGCAGCTATCTCTAAATATGGGGATAATGAACCTTCTGCTACCCTTCTTTGGTGGTATGCCGCTATGTCATGGAGCCGGTGGTCTTGCGGGACAATACTATTTTGGTGCACGAACAGGGGGGACAAATATCATTGAAGGGGTAATTGAAATCTCTCTGGGATTGTTCTTTGCCGCCTCTATCGCCGCATTATTTGCCGCTTTTCCTACAGCCATTATTGGTGCGATGATGTTTTTGGTGGGAATAGAACTGACTAAGTTTGCCAAAGATGTTCGTTTTGGCAAGGATTTAATTCCGCTGATTGCAACCGTTATCGTCTCGTTGGTGACTAATATAGCTTGTGGTTTCCTGGTTGGAATTATAACCCACCGCCTGATTATTAGAACTTAGTTTGCCTCGATATCTGATTGATTACCAAATAGGGCAGGGGGTTGGCAAGTCAGGGGGTCTGACCCCATTACGCAAAAATATTGACAATCACCTGCTTATTGGTATCAGGAGAACCTGAGAATGAGAATCACTGTCCATAGAAAATTAATCATGGGCTTTACAACCCTGATAGTATTGATAGCCATTGGCAGTATAGCCTTAATCAATCTCAATAAGATTAACCTTGTCTGTCAACAGAATGATAATACTTGTAGCTGCAGGGCTTGTCCCTGCTATCTTTTAACCATATAGGAGGCGACCACAAGGGTCGCAGCTACAAGAATATCGGCTGGTATTTTACTGCTTTGGACTGGTGATTCTTATGGAGCCATAAAAATCTTGAACATTGAGTATAAACATTCACCTCCCTTTTGTCAATCAATATTTCTCGTATTATTAGCCATAGGAGCGAAAAATCTTTTGCTCCTTGAACAAACAAAAGGTTGTCTACTTTAAATGGAAGAAAATTATGATTCCGTCTGAAGCAACATAGCATTACCTTGTCATCTTCCGTGATATTTCAGCTGCCCTTTTGGGTTCCATTTTGGCTAATACGGTTGATGTTACAGAGCTATTCATTTTTTTAAGAATATTTATAATCTGACGATCATCCATGTTCTGGAATATTTCGATAATCTTTTTTGGGCTCATCTTTTCAAAGCAGGCAGCCTGTTCTTGCCATTTATCCTCTTCAGCCTTTTTTGCAGATTTTTCTTTTTCCCAGGCAGTCTTTTCTTGAAAAATCTCTTGTTCTACCTGAGAAATTTCCTGTTCCTTCTTTTTAAGCTCTTGTTCCCTTTCCTTAAGTTCCTGTTCCCATTTCTTTAGTTTTTTCTTTTGTTCCTCTCCACTCTTCTGCAGAGTCTCCATTTTCAGGTCAATAGTCTCTTTCCAGTCAACCTTTTCCTCTTCTTCAACATCCTCTGTTATTGGCTGATTGGGGGCAAATGCAGAACCTATTATGGGAAGTTTCTGTAGAACCTCATCCTTGTCATAAACACCAAACGTATCCATCAGAAAAAAAGAGGCAAGCAATAAACCAATAATCAAGCTTATTAAAAAAAATACAACGATGAATTGACCAATGCCAGAAGTGTTTTTTGCTTTTTTTGTCTCATCTGCCATTTTAAATCTCTCCTTGTGTCAGGTAAATAGGCTGAAGGCTTTTTCTGTCCAAGGGACAGATGCGATAAACAAATGATTGATCTTCAGCCTTCAGTCTATCTACTTGAAAACAGTTTTTTATCCCCTACGATCCCTGAAAATATTTTAACACCCTGGCTACATAATTTTGTGTCTCTATAATTGACGGAATACCGTTTGCCTTTTTAACCGTTTCTGGCCCTGCATTGTAAGCAGCAAGGGCAAGTGGTAAATTTTGATCAAATTTTTCTAATAAATTTTTGAGATATTTTGTTCCACCCTCTATATTTTCCTCTGGAGAAAATATATTTTTTACCCCAACTGTTCTTGCAGTCTGAGGCATTAACTGCATTAAACCACATGCTCCTGCAGGGGAAACAGCTGTTGGATTAAAATCAGATTCTGCCTTGATAATTGATTCAATCAGCTTTACATCTATGCCATACTTTTGTCCAATATTGTTGATTATTTCAGCATATTGATAGGGATACCCTTTATCAGTCTTTTCCCCTTTTGCATCTTTAAGAGCTTCTTGAAACGAAGGAGCAGGTTTGTTTAACATAGCTGGTGAAACCTCATCCTTGTTTCCAGAAAGTTGTCCAAATTTTTCTTCTATGGCATGAATTTTGGTAAAAACTTGAAGAACATTTTCTAACATAGTAATACCTCCCAACTATTTGAAACGCTACAAATATATCATCTTTTTTTACAAATGTCAAGGAAAATCGACACTGCCTCAGGGCAAACGCATCTAAATACAACACCTGCAACTGTGGCATAACAGATCAAAAGGAGTGTCTTCACAACCTTTATTTGTGGAATCTTGCAACAACCTATGAATGGTACCCCATGTATCTGTAGAGATGCAAGATATTGCATCTCTACAAACCACTTTGACAATGCCTATAATTGTTGACAAAACCAGCATAACCTTGTCGTCAGATACAATTGTGGGATTTAGATGCGTTTGCCCTGCTCCTTATCTCATTTCCTATTGATTTTGATTATAACATGCAGGGATAATAAAGTCAAGTCAACTTTTCGTTATCTTTAATCAACAGCTTCTTCATCCTTCTTAATCCCAACCCTTGCCTTATCCTTCAGCTCTGCAGGAGGGTTGAGAACAATCTCTTCACCCTGCTTTAGACCAGATAAGACCTCAACCTCGTTTGGGTTTCTAAACCCTAAGGTCAGCTCTTTTTTACTTACAATATCATCCCTTATGATAAAACAATAGTCTTTTCCTTCAATATTGACTACTGCCTCCTGAGGAATCTTGATAACATCCTTTTTCATGCCTGAGATAATGACCACATCGCAGAGCATCTCACTTCTAATGTCAATATCAGTGGCTTTGAGTTGAATGGTCACCTCAAAGGTATTTATCTTCTCTATCAGCCTTGGAGATGGGGCTATCTTTTTTATTATTCCAGAAACCACCCTTCCTGAAAACGCATCAGGGATCACAGATACAGGCATACCCATGGCTATCTTGCTAATATCAACCTCATCTAAGTTTACCTTTGCCACAAACTCACTACTTGAGACAACTACTGAAATCAATTGCCCCTGGCTTACCCAGCTGCCTTCTTTTATCTCTTTTCTCGTAACAACGCCAGAGATGGGTGAGGTGATTTTGGACCATTGAAACTGTTGCTCTATGGAGAGCAAATTTTTCTCTATGGCTTTGATAGAGGAGACAACGGATGCTGTCTCTTCCAGACGAGCATTAAGCCTCTCTTTAAGCTGTGTTCGGACAATCTCAAGATGTAGTTTTGTCTGGTCATAATTTGCACCCATTCTTTTTAGCTCATCCTTGGAGATAACCTTGCTTTCAAACAGATTCTTATTTGCCTCAAACTGTCTTGCTGCCTCTTCAAAAAGGATCTCGGACTCCTTTACACGGTCTTCTAACTCCTTAATATCAAGCCCTCTGCTAAGACGGGTAAGGTTATTCTTGCAATTGACTAAGTTTGTCTCCTCCTGATGTTTTCTTGCCAGGAGTTCCTTGTCATCGATGCTGGCAACAATATCACCATTTTGGACACAGCTTCCCTCTTCCAGAATAAGCATGATTACCCCAGGAATCTTTGCCTTAAGTTCAAACCTCTCCCTTGCCTCAATCTTCCCTCTGGCAGAGACCTTAAGGCTAAGCTCTCCCCTTGTTACCTCAGCCTTTTCCACCTTGATCATTGACCCATTTCTCCCCTTAGACATGAAGAAAACAAGCCCAGCAATGCCTAACAAGATTACCGATAAGACTATCCACTTTCCCATTTTTTTCATGCTAACCTCCCCATAATCCTCATCAGATTCATCCTGCAGAGGTTATAGTCAATCACAGCCTCAATCTGCATGGTAGAGGATCGAACAAATATCTCCTCTGCCTCTTTGACATCTGCAAGGGTAACCAACCCAAGTTCATACCTTGCCTTTGTTATCCTTAATATCTCATTGCCCAGATCCTTGTTTTTTTCAGAGACACGAACCCTCATCTCTGCCTCCAATAATTGGGCAAGAATTCCCTTTATCTCTAATGTAATCCTATCCTTGAGGCTGCCCAGATTTTCTGCTGCTGTTTTATAACCAAGCTCTGCCTCTTTCACCTTAGATTGTGTATAAAAACCGTTAAATATCGGTATCTTGATACATAGCCCAATCCTCCATGAGTCTTTTGACACATCCTTAAGGCTTTTTTGAAATCCATCCCTATCCTCACCGCTCCAGTTATGGACTCCAGTCAGATTGACCCCTGGAAAATAATCTGCTCTGATTATCTTCACCTGTCCTCCCTTACTCCTTACCCCTGCCTCCATGGCAGCAATCTCTGGATTATTTATTATTGCCTCGGCTACTATTTTTTCTTCATCCTTTTCTTCATCCACATCTGTCGATACAAAGGCAGGCTCATCCTTGATACCTATCTTTCCCTCTATCTTTAATAGGCTTCTGAGATTATCCATAGCTATCTTTTCCCGGCATGATGCCTTGACAAGATCCTCTTTGGCACAAGCAAGATTTACCTCCTGCTTCATCTTCTCCAGCTCAGGGACAAGACCCTCCTTGCATTTAGCTGAGGCAATCTCCATGATTGAGCTGGCATACTCAAGCCTTTTCTCACAAGCCTTTTTTAGCTCCATGGCCTTTTTTAGATTCCAGTAAGAGGTTGCGATTTTGTAGACAATCTCATTCTTTACCTGATCTATTTTCAATGAAGAGATCATTGTCTCCTCATGGGCACACCTGATGGCATTGCTCACCTTCCCGCCTGTCCACAGAATCTGGTTCATGGAAAGGGATAGGTTGTTGCTGTATCCTTCAATGGATTCAGGGGATCTTACTTCTCTCAAATTGTTGTAAGAAGAGTCTATATCAGCGGTTATCTTCGGATATACCTGAGACAGTGTTTCTTTCAAGGATGCCTCGGTCATCTCCTGCTGCAGATTAACCACAGCCAATTCACGGCTATTGTTCAGCCCTATTTGGATTGCTTCCTGCAGGGTGAGGCTATGGGCAGTCTCAGCCCATGAGCCTTTTGCTGTAAACTGCACCACAAAGGCACAAAGGCACAAAGAAAGAAAAAATCTTCTTAGTGTCTTGGTGTCTTGGTGGTGAAAAAAGATTAACCACAAAGGCACAAAGGCACGAAGAAAGAAATCCCTACCACAACTTTTTATGGTTTTTACTGACTGTTGATAACTAATGGCTAACCCATTATCTCTACTCATACCTCAATGCCTCCACTGGGTTAAGTTTTGCCGCAATATATGCTGGATAGACCCCAAAGAAGATACCAACAAGGCAGGAGAACCCCAATCCAATGATAATTGCCAGACTGGAGATAAAAAAGGCTGTCTTAAATAGCATAGAGATTATCAATACCAGCCCAACGCTGGCCAGTATCCCCATCCCGCCGCCAAGTGAGCACAGGGCTAATGATTCTATCAGAAATTGTAAGAGGATATTGTCCTTTGTAGCACCGCAGGCTTTCCTTATCCCAATCTCGCGTGTCCTTTCACGAACCGAGACAAGCATGATATTCATGATCCCAATCCCTCCGACCAGAATAGAGATTGCGGCAATGCTTCCCAAAACAATAGAGATAACACCCATTACCTTGTCCAGCATCGAAAGCATCTCATCCACTGAATGGACATCGAAGTTGTCTTTTCCGCCAAATATTTGTCTAAGATGTTCTTTTATCCTCTTTTTGAGCAAGGGGACAGATGTCCCTTCCTTTGCCAGAAATTGCACGGCATATATATCACGGCTGCCAAGCAGTCTCATGGCACAGGATGAAGGAATACCTATGGCATTATTGATGTTTACAGGACCGAATTCAATCTTATGTCCCATTACCCCAATTACCCGAAAGTATGTCCCCTCTATCTTAATTTCCTGACCCAGTCTCTTTGTCTTTCCAAACAGGTCATAAAAAAGCTCTCGTCCAACAACACAAACCCTCTCATAACGTCTGACCTCATCATTTGTAAATATCCTGCCAGCTGAAGTCTTTATTCCCCTGACACGGAAAAAATTTTCCGGCACCCCAAAAACCGTTATCTGTTTCATACTGCCTTTTATCTTTAAGGGTATCTGCAGGAAGTGTACTGGAGAAAGGTCATCTACCTGTGGAATTATTTCCTTCATGGCCATAACCTGATCCTCAGTCAAACAGGCAATCTTGTCTGTCCTTGTCTCCATCTGAGAATTAAAAGCCATGACGATATTTGTCCCTGCTGTCAAGAACTCACTTACAATAAGCTCTTTTCCACCCTTTGAAACAGCCAGCACAGTGGTTATGGCAAATACACCAATGACCATACCCAGCATGGTCAGGCATGACCTCAGCTTATGCTGGATAAGGCTGCTGAATGAAGAGATGATACAGTCGAAAAGGTTCATAGAATCCCACCATCCCTCATCCTGACAACACGCTCTGCATAAGCGGCAATATCTGCTTCATGGGTAACAAGGATTATGGTTCTACCCTTTTTGTTTAAGCCAAGCAATATCTCCATTATCTCATGGCTTGTCTGGGTATCAAGGTTTCCTGTCGGCTCATCGGCACAGATAATCTCAGGGTTATTGACCAATGCCCGGGCAATGGCAACCCTCTGCCGTTCACCGCCAGACATCTCAGATGGTTTATTCCTTAGTTTGGCAGAAAGACCCACCATCTCAAGTGTCTCAGAGGCTATTTTTCTCCTGTTTTTCCTTGAGCAGTCACCAGAATACAACAATGGCAGCATCACATTATCCAGGGCACTCTGTTTTCCTAAGAGATTGAATGACTGAAAAACAAAGCCGATTCTTTTATTCCTTATCCGTGCCAGCTCCTTATCGTCATTTCGGGCCACATCCTCTCCATCCAATAGATATTTGCCAGATGTAGGGGTATCAAGGCATCCGATGACATTCATCAAGGTAGACTTCCCACTGCCAGAGGCACCCATTATGGCTACAAACTTACCCTTTTGAATGGACAGAGATATCCCATTCAAGGCAGTAAAGCCTGTCTTGCCAACAGGGTATATCTTTTTTATATCAAAAAGTTCGATAAAAATAGAATTCATTTCTATGCCTATATTTTTGTGGAAAAATTTGGTGGTGTCTGAAATTAGCTAAAAGTTTGCCACAAAGGTACTAAAATGCACAAAGAAAATTTT
>DYDG01000009.1 GCA_020717845.1 Marinifilum sp.
GATTGTTCCCCATCACGCAAGGTAGTATCAAAGATAAATACCTTTTCCATTCTTTTATTCTCCAAAGTTGACATAATCTCTATAAGTATACACAAAAATGACAAAAAGTCAATCCTTTTCTTGCAAATCTTACAAAAAAAGTAGAAACACAACATGTTGAATCAACAACATCAAAATGATTTTTTATTGACATCTTCTTCAATGTATGATATATTGATTATACTAAAATAGCTAAATGTCCTCCGCCGGAAAAGGAAAGAATATGAATTGGCAATCCATTATCCTTTGTTATCTATTTATAATTTGTTGTATTGCTGACAGTTTTGCTCAAGACAGCAGATCTGCACTGGATAAATTTACTCCTATGAATGAGCTGCAAAAAGAGACAGCAGGGGTGCTGCCAGGCAGATATATGCTGATCATTGACTACAATGACCTTGCTCCGGATATTGTCCTCAGGTTAGAAAAATTGGATACATGGCTGCTTAAAAAAAGCGGCTCCATGAACAGGGCAATTCGTGAAAAAACAAGGCTTGTGGCTGATCTAAAACAGGCTGCCAGAGAAGTAGAGCAGTTTTTGTCTGAAAAGGGTATATTAGAGATGACAGAGAGGATAGAAAAAACTGATGCAAGGGATTATTTTGAGGCAGAACTATTTTTGAAAGAGGATGAGAAAGGAAGAAAAAACAAGTGGGAGTCCCACCGCCATGAAAGGGCAGAGATTAATTATTGTCTTGGAAACATTAAATTTATCCAGATGGCATTTAAGCAGGCTGAAGTCAGCTATAAAAAGGCAAGTCAGCTTGACCCGGACAACCCTGAGTATTTATATATGCTTGGGAGAACAAACGAATTGCTTGGAGATTATCGTCAGGCAATTCAATGTTTTGATAGGGTTATGTCCATCCATTCCAGGAGCTTTCCTAAAAACCACCCATGTATTGCACACGACTTAAACAATCTGGGGATTGCATATGACAGCCTGTGCCAACAGAGCGATCTCAAAAAAGCGATTAAATGCTTTGAACAAAGCCTATCTATAACCTATAACCTTCCAGAGGCAGACCATCTTAATATTGCCAATAACTTGAATAATCTGGCCATATCCTATTTTTCCCTTGGTGAATATGAAAAAGCAATCCTTTACTATCAACAGGCTCTTTCTGTATTTCGAGGTATTCTAACTGAAGAGGATTCGCATATTACCTGTATCCTGAATAATATTGCCTTATCCTTGTGTTCCCTTGAAAGGTATGAAGATGCGAAAAGATATTATCAGGAGGCACTGGAAATAAATATCAAGGTATGGGGAAAAGGAGGGAAGTATCACCCCTCAGTAGGTCAGAGCATGAATAATCTTGGATTAACATGCTACCTGCTAAAAGACTATTCACAGGCAATTGAATACTATGAACAAGGATTAACTATCATCGGTAATAGCCTCGGACAGGATCATCCGGCTATGATTCAGACGATTAATAACTTAGGGCTTGCATGGTATGGGCTTGGAGAATACAGAAAAGCTATCGGGTATTTTGAACAGGCATTATCCATTAATCGTAAGATTCTGGAAACAAACCATCCAGACATAGCCCTATCCCTGAAATATATTGGCATAGCTTTTTATTCACTGGGAGAGGTAGAAAAAGGGAAAGAATATCTGAAGAATAGCCTGAGTATCTTTCAACGCACACTCGGTTCAACACATGTCTATACAAAAAGCACTAAGGAATTGCTGGAAAAATTATAGCTGGGGTGTATCCTTCCACAACATCCTTGGAAATATCTTGGTTTGTAAGCTTAAATCCATGGGTTTATCCTCATCAATCCTTGAATCCCCATCATTATTTTTGCGATCTATAGGATCTTCACCCCACCTGTGATCATGGTCAAAATCAATATCCCTCTGCATATCTATCTTGATGCAGGCAATATCTCTTGCAGCTACGCTTGCAACAATATTGGCTGAGTTTATTACCTGCCCTGCTTTATTGTAATAGGTAAATAGATTATATGCCTTGCCAGTCCCATTACAGGAAGAACATGTCCCTGTACCATTACACATCCGACATATTCTATCTGTATTGCCTATTTCTTTCAAAATAACCTTAGACGAGGTTATTGTCCCGCTTTCAGAATCATAGACATCCTTTTTCAGCGACCATGAAGAATATGTCCCTTTATCAAGATAGTCAGCCACCGTATAATAGCAAATAACCTCATCCCCAGTTGAACTGAATGTTCCTGGCGGGGTATTTGTTCCTACCTGCTGTTTATCATCCTTTATGAAATAAATCACGCTTGATCTTATTGTTCCATGATTGAGTTTTTGAGCATATACTGTTTCCGATGTTGTTCCAATAATAATCCCATTAAGCAATAATCTGGCAGACTGCAGAGAGCCTACTATTCCGCCTGACTTATCGCCTGCCTTTCCATAGATGGCAGCGGTTGTCTCCTGACGCATGGTTAATTGAGGCTCCATGGTTGTCCAGCTTTTTACCCCGCCAGAGAAAATGGCATAAACAGACAACATAATTATACTCAATCCAACAGTAGCTAATAATAACTCAATAAGGGTAAATCCAGCTGATGGTCTTTTGCTCATATTGCTTATCCCCATTAATAATACGACTCAGGCTTTGGGGCAACAATAGCCACCAATTGCCTTGAACTGGTCTTGCCGCCTGGTTTCCCGCAGGTAACCGCAACAGTAATTTTTTTATAATCATCAGGAAGAATGTCTCCAGCCCCAACACCCCCAACACCATCAGCCTCATCATCGACAAACGAGGCATTCATGGTTATTGTCCCAATCATATCCTTATCTGCAATAGTTTCACCTTGTGAAGGGAAGATCATCAACCGTTGAAAACTTGTCCCATTAACAGAAAGTATACCAAACAATCGTTGTGTTATGATGTTATTTGTGGTCAAGGTTATGGTAGCGGCAGTGATTCCATGTTCAACAGAAACATTTCCAGCTATGGTACTTGTTCCCTCATGCTCCCAGGTAATGGGCAATGAACCAAGATTATATCCAGTAGCAATGTAATCATCATCTGTATGGGCAATAACCCTTGCCTGTATCTCCACGCTTGTAGCTCCTTGAGGTATTATAACCGGATTGATAACACTTAAATGGAAGTGACTCGCCTGAGTACTTGTTGCAATTGCCTGATGAATATACTCATACCTGAGCCCCTTTACCTCTTCCAACAGCTCCTGTGACCTTGCCACAGCAACAGATTCATCCCATGATTTGATTATTGTTCGAGAACTGTTAAAAAAGATGGTAGATGTTGTCAAGGAAACAATTAATAAAAGAAGCCCGGCAATCATTAATTCAACAAAACTCATTCCTGCTTCGGTTTTATTTTGCATACCCATAGTTTATTCTCCTTTACAGATGGCAGGTTAAAGAAAGACATAGAGACGCAAAAAATTTTGCGTCTCTATGAAAGGATTCAAGAAGGTTAAACAAACACTTACTAACAATTATTGTGTACTCTTTTGAATATGAGGGGTAATAAAAATAACCAATTCTGTTTTTCGATTCTCACTCATGTCTAACCTAAAAAGTCTGCCGATAAAGGGCAAATCACCAAACACTGGCACCTTACTTGTTTTGTTTGAGCCATGGTCATCTATTATTCCGCCAATAATTATAGTCTCTCCATCCTTGACCAATAACTGGGTCAGGGATGACTTGGTAGAAAGGATAGGTGTTTGAAATGCCCAGCCTTTGAAACTGCTTACCTCTGGTTTTACGGTAAGGGTAACACAATTATTGGGATTAATAAATGGGGTTACTGTAAGCTGCACCCCAACCTGACGAAAAACAACATTACTTTGCACTATCCCTGCTTGAGATGTTGTTGTCTGTTGATAAGGGATCTCTTCTCCAACAACAATATTTGCCTCTTTCCCATGGAGGGTCATAATCCTTGGAGAGGACAAGACGTTTGCTTTACCCTCTGAAACCATAGCCGAGATCATGCCAGTGATATCATATCCGCTGGTTAGTTTTTTGTAAAAAAATTCTCCCCTATCCCCGCTCGGTGTAGTTTCTGTCATCAAGCTTGATCCACTAATCCCTTCTACCAAATCCCTTATTGACCACATAAATCCCAATTGATTTGTTTTATCTAAATAAACCTCAACAATCTTTGCCTCAATCATCACCTGTTTGGTCTCTGTGTCTACATCTTTTATCAGTTGCTCAATCCGTGGAAAATTACCAACAGTATCAGAAATAATAATTGCATTGGTTCGTGCATCAGCAGAAACCTTTCCAACAGGGGTTAACACACCAGCTACAATACCAGCAGCCTCATTAGCCATAGCATAGTTGAGATTAATAACCCTGATCATGGTCTCGCCAACAAGATTTTCTTTGCTATCAACACGAATAATATTCCCTTCTTTAAGATAGGTATATCCTTGAGTTTTCAAGATGATATCCATGGCTGTTTCCCATGGCACATTATCCAGTCGCAAGGTTACTATCCCCTTTACCGCTGCTCCTGGAACAATATTTATCCCTACCTTATGAGCAATCAATCTCAAGACATCAAGCAGATCAGCGTCTTTGAAATCCATAGAAATAGTCTGTCCTGTAATTGTGGTTTTTTCTGCTGTTTTAGGAACAGCTACCTTTGGTTGTGATGTCTTTGATTTTTTATAAGCAACAGTTTTTGGCTTCTTCTTTACGGTTGTTTTTGATGGTTTAGATTGAGCAACATCCTTTTTCGCATCTTTTTTTTCTACAGCAGGTGCAGGTTTTTCAACAACCTCATATTTTTTAAGGGTAAGAAGTACGGTTTTCCCTTGAGTTGAAACAGAATATGGAACTGATTCTGTTGTTTCAACGGTTATTCTGGCCACATTTATCGGGTCAACACTTCTTTGTTGAACACTAATGCTGGTCACATATTTATCATCAGCCTTTATATCTGTCACCCTATCTGAAGTAGCATTGAGAAAGTCAAGAATAATCCGAGGTGGGTTCAGTGTTTCAAAATATTTATACTGAGGAGCTCCAGCAGTAGAGATAGCTACTATACTTCGGTCATCCTCTTCACGGATGTCAATTCCAGTGATAGCATAATCAACGTATGGATTTATAACGCTTAATTCAAGTCCATTTGGAATCTTGTTTATCTGATGTGGGATGGATTTTATCAATCCAACGATTATCCTTGTCTGACCCCCTTTTTGTTGAATTACCTGAACCCTGGTTATTCCGCCAGAAGAAACAGGGATCTCTTTTGGAGTACAGCTGGTTTTTGGCAGATCAATAACTATTGACGGAGGCTCAGTTAATACCACAGAATCGTAATCTGTTATGGCTGCATCACCAACAAATACAATATTAACCTTATCCTGTAACCTTTCAACCTGGACATCCAGCAGATTAACCTCTGCTTTTACTGTAGATATTAATACAGCATAGATACATATTGCCATGAAAACCTGATATAGCCTTTTCAATTTCAACCACCTCTTCATTATTATATAGAACAAGGGACATGAGCCCTTGTTTCAATTCAAACATAGAACGCACCTAATGTATTCACTACAGTAACACACTTATCTTTATTCCTTTCCTTGCTGCTTCACAGCCTCTTTTGCCAGACCCTCTCCAAATCCAGAGGCAAATGCTTTCATTAATTCTTGCTTTTCTGCTTTTCTGCTGGTGAAAGATCTTCTTTTGATAAAAGATCTTGTTTTTCAGAAATATCTGCACCCTTTATCGTTACCTTTGTCTCAGACGCATCAAGCCCTATCATGGCTATCTTATCAAGCTGGGACAAGGAAATATATTTTTGATTAAGAATCCTTCCTCTCACACCCTTAATAGGATAATCTCCATAGAAGAGGATTCCATACCTTAAGATAAAGGTATTCCCACCTGGTCCACGAACCAGGGCTATGGTCTCTTTTTTATCCCAGACAATACCAGTCAAAACAAGCTCAGTAATATCTACATCAGGGATAGCACTACCCTTTTTCGCCTGAACTACCTGTCCACTATCAACGATCAAGGGCATAAATGGATCTCTGCTATGAGCATTTTGATAAATGTAGTGTGGGGTTATCGGTTTTTCTTTCAATGGTTCAGACAATATTTGCGGTGGTAACACAGCTACCTCTTTAGGCTTTTGCATAGTACATCCACTACAAACAACCATTCCCAGGACACCAATTATTATCGTTTTACCTATTAATTGCCACATAATTATATTCACCTGGTAATGCAAGCATCCTGGCTTGCATATCTTTAAACATCTGACGAAAACACATTAGCTTCATAGACAAGAATGTCTGTGTTACGTAATGCAAGCATCCTGCTTGCGTATCTTCAAGCATCTGCCAGAAACACATTAGCTTCACAGACAGGAATGTCTGTGCACAACTACGGTTTATACACAAACGCAGTAATAACCATACTTGCAGATATCGTTGACGCATCTTCCTTATTCGGTGTCCGATAATTTATCTGCACCCCTGATGGTGTCAATATCCTTTCAAGATTACCGATTGCTGCCAGAAATTTTCCAAAATTATGAAAGGTAGCCTGAGTTGCCAGATTAATCGGGATCTCCTCATAAACATCCTTGTGAAATGGACCAGACGGAACAAAAGTAGAAAAAACAACATGATTCTCCTGAGCAAGGGTAGTAATTGTTTTTATCAATTCAGGCATATTTACCTCTTTAGGCAGCCTTGTTTCCACATAAGAAAGCTCTTCCCTGAGCTTTCTTACCTCTGCCTTTCGTATCTCTAAGTTGGCGACAATATCCTGAATTTGTTTTAATTCATCGGTTTTAACTGCTATCTCCCTATCCAATTCTGCTGATTTTAATTGAAGCGGCTTATATCCATAATTTACAAAAGCAAAGATAGTAAGCCCTATAAAAACAATAATCAACCCTGCGGCTTTTAATTCTTCCTGTGAAAACTTCATCAATTTTCTCCAGATAGAGTCACCTTGAATTCAAGCGTTTCTATCTTTATCTTAAATATTATGCGTACAACTAAGTTGAAAACTTCTTGCCGGATACTTATCAATCGTAATATTGTTAATATGGGCAATGTTAACATTAGTAAACACCTGTGATTCCATGAGCTTAAGCATATAGTTGGCAATAGAAAAATTATCCATTGCCTTGCCAACTATTTGCAGATCCTTACCAGAAGGATTGGTTAAGCTCTCAAGCCAGACGCCCTGAACCAGACAATTAGTCGTCTGATCAAAGAGCTTTGCCCAGATAAATCTATCCTTATCTAATTGAGTAATAATATCAAGCCTTTTTCTAAGCTCCTGAATCTCTGCATCAATAGCCTTAATCTCTATTAGATACGGCTGCAACTTAACAATAGCAGCCTTTAATTCTTCTAACTTCTCTTCCTTTCTCTTAACCTCAAGCAGTTGGTTGCTCCAGAAAAAACCTATCACAATCACAAAAGCAGACAATACTACTATGACTAAAATATTTCTCCATTGTATCTTCTTCTTTGCTAAGAGAACTGGAGGCATCAGGTTTATATTAGTCATTACTTTAGCCCCCTTAAAGCTAATCCTATGGCTACCGTAAATGCAGAACCATATTTCTTAATAGCATTTACATTAACCTTTGGAGATACCTTTATATTGACAAATGGATCAGCAATAATCACTGGAATACCAAGACCAGCTGCCAAAAACTCATCTAAATTCTTTAATCTTGCGGTTCCTCCACTCAAGTATACCTTATCAATATTTTTACGATATACAGGCAGCTGGGTATAATAATAAGCAAATGACCGCTCTAATTCATCCAGAAGCCTTGCCCCTACAGATTCAATGGCATAAGAGATATGAGATATTCGTTCAGAATATGTGCCTGATGACAAATCTTCACTCTGAATAATTACCCCTTCTGCCTCTTTTATCTGTTCTGCTTCTAAGAAATTTACACCCAACTCTCTTTTTATTGTCTCGGTAAAATCATTGCCACCAACCAGGATGTCTCGATTAAAGCAAGAACATTTATTTTCGACTACATTAATATTTGTCATCCTTGCCCCAATATCTACCAGAGCCACTACCTCTTCTTCCTTTCCATCTGATACCAGAGCATCCTCTATTGAAAAGGTATCTACATTAATATGAAGGGTTTCTAATCCAGATCGCTGCAATATCTCCATATGGTCATAGATAAGCTCCTCTTTAGCAGCTACTAAGAGAACAAGTATCATCCTTTCATCTTTTTCAATCATTTCCTTTATTATTTGAAAATCAATAATCACATGTTCAATATCAAAAGGGATATGTTCCTCAGCCTCAAACCTGATAACATCTCGCAACTCTGTTGCACTCATGTGCGGCAATTTAACATATCGGACTACCACGGAATTTCCGGAAACAGAGGTGCGAACCTTTTTAGTATCAATGCCATTATTATAAAGCATTGTTTTAATAGCCTTTACGGTTAATTCATGCTTTGCTCCGACTGCATCTTCATCTAATGGTTCTGGAGCAATCTTTTCTAATCCGATTCCGGTTAACATAACATTGTTGCCTACCTTTTTCAATCGGACAACCTTAACCGCATCACTGCTAATGTCTAAACCTATAGAACCTTTTCCGCCACCAAACAACATCCCATTCCTCCAATATACCAGACAAATTTACAACACTAAAAATATTACCACAGATGTTAATATTTGTCAAGCATAAATTACAATATTGTGTAATCAGTTATTTATGCTGCAATATTTCAGTTGCAATAAGAATATCAACTGCCCGCTGCAATTGGGGGTCACATTTCAGATCACAAACTATTTCCTTGTCTACATTACGCCTGCTTGTTTCAATATTTACTGCTCTTCTAATGATCATCTCGCTTAATTCAATCCCATTTTTAACCAGAGACCCCTGTAGTTTTTTGATATCTTCATCTGTATATGCTGGATGTTCTTTTGCAAATTCTTTCAAGTATGAGCTATCCTCTAACTTTCGCCACATCTCCTGATCCCTGGGTGTAATCTCAGGCATCTCTACAATCACATCAGGGACAATCCCTTTTCCATGGATACATACGCCTGAAGGGGTAAAATACTTGGCTGTAGTTAGAGCAATCCCAGAGCCGTCAGGCAATGGAAGCAATGTTTGGACAGAGCCTTTACCATAGCTCTTTACTCCAAGAAGCAAACCACGTTTATTATCCTTGATAGCTCCAGCCAATATCTCTGAAGCACTGGCACTGCCTTCATTTAAGAGGACAATAATCTGATTATCCAGATATAACCCATTTCCAGTGGTTCGAAACTCTCTGTTCATCTCTTTCTGCCTGCCAGCAATAGAAACAATTAAAGAATTTTTTGCAAGGAGGTTATTGGTAACATCTATGGCTGATTCCAACAAACCGCCGGGATCGTTTCTTAAGTCTATAATAAGATTCTTCATTCCTTTCTTTTCCAATTTTACTAAGGCATCCTCAAACTCTTTGGGTGTCTTTTGAGTAAAATTAGTAATTCGGATATAGCCTATATTCTGCTGAATAATATCAGACTTGACACTATGAACCTCAATGATTGCTCGAGTAAGCGTTACCTTAAAAGGTTCTTCTATGCCATCTCTTTTGATAGTAATAACTACCTGACTTCCCTGTGGCCCTCGAAGTTTCTGAACAGCCTCAGGCAAAGAAAGATTCTTGGTTGATGTTCCATCTATCTCAATAATATAATCCCCTGCCTTTATTCCAGCTAAATCTGCCGGGGTCCCCTCAATAGGCGAGATAACCGTAAGGGTATCCTGTTTAATCCCGATAACAATTCCCAACCCAGAAAAACTCCCCTCGGTTTCTACCTTCATCTCCTTGAATAACTCAGGGGTTAGAAACCTTGTATGGGCATCACCCAGGCTCTTGAGCATACCATCAATTGCCCCATAAACCAGAGTTTTTGCGGGTATCTCTTCTACATATTGGGTATGAATCATAGAAAATGCCTTGCCAAACAGCCGTAACCCATCGTATAACTCAGGGCTCTCCTGCCCTTGAGAATTGGCATCCACACTCATCGAAATAATGATAGCCAACGCCAAAAACCATAACACATTTCTTAACCTAAAAATCATCATCTGCCTCCTTGTCTGTTGTTGTTTTATTTTTTTGTGGTTTCTTTACCACACAAGCACTCAACTCTTTGCCTTTCTTGATAAAATCATTATCAAACGTATACAATTCATCACAATGCTGACTGCAAGCAAGGTGTAACGCATCCGCAAAATCTAAACCTGCCCGGTGCCACTGTAATACGATAGCAATCATTTCAGGCTTTTCTACCTCTATATTAGGAAGACCTGACAACATTGTAAATGCTCGAATAATATCTATTGGTTGATATTCATAGGCATATCGCAACACCCATTCTGTTTCCAAAAACACTGTATTCGAGATGTAAATCCGATGATACTGAAACACAGTATACGCTTGTTGATATTGCTCATCATCATCATGCGTTAGAAAACGCACCAAAATATTCGTATCAACAGCGACCTGCATATGTTTTTCTCACCCCTTTTGCAATCGATTGTTTCATGTCTTCTAATGTTTTAGCGGTTCCTGTATACTTCAAACATCCAGCAACCTCGTTTAACGTTGTTGGCTTAAATAAAGTTTTTGATGTTAAAAATACCCCTTCCCCAATATTTACAATCATTAATTCCTGCCCAACATTCCAGTTATGAATACGTCGAATGAATTCAGGCAAAACAACTTGACCATGCTCTATTACCCGTGCTGTCTCCATATTTACCTCTTTGTATCCACTTAAGTGGACTTATGTTACCACACATGCTTTATCCCCGTCTCAACCACCCGGCTGGATTAACCGGCTGTCCATCAACCCTTAACTCAAAGTGCAGGCACGGTTCTGTAGCAAAACCTGTCTCGCCTACCGTACCAAGCGGAGTGCCGGCATTAATCGTTTGCCCTTTTCTGACTAAGATATTTGCCAGATGGGCATAAAGGCTATAGATACCATTACCATGATCCATCATGACCAGCATCCCATATCCCTTAAACCAATCAGCATAAACCACGCTTCCAGCTTTTACAGCAACAACGGTTTGCCCTGAGGGAGCGGTGATATCTACACCCTTATTTTCCACATAAGTATCAAACTTTGGACTCTTATATCGTCCAAATTCCTTAATAATCCGTCCACCAGCCACAGGCCAGACAAATGTCCCTTTTTCAGGATAGTATTTTTTCTCTATTTCATGCGGTGTTTTCTTGTTAATAACCTTTGCCTGTGCTTTTTTCTGTGCCTCTAACCTATTAATTAATGAGGTTAATTCTGTCGACGACCTGTTAAGCTGAGCAATCTGCTGGCGATAAAGTTTTTCTTCCTCCTGAACACGAGAAAGCAGCCCATGATAGCTCTTTTCCTGTTTTTTTTGAACAACAAATTCCTGTTTATACTCATTCTGAACACCTGAAAGTTGTTCTTGCTTTTTTTGCAAGACCTGCTTCTGATAATTCAGCATCTCTTTCTGTTGTCGTATCTGTCGAATCAAGACATTGTCATTTTGAGCAATCATGGTCATAAAGTAAATTTGCCTTGACAGATCTGAAAGGTTTGGGCTGGAACAGACAACATCTATGACACCATTCTTTCGATATTTATATATTGCCCTCAATCTATTCATTAATTCATTCTGTTTCTGGCAAAGTCTATCATGGGTTTCAATCAAAACCATCTTTTTAACAATGATATCCTTTTGGGTCTTTTTTATTACCACACCCAATTCGTTGACCTTTCCTTGTGTCTGGTTCAGCTGTCGATTTATTTTATCTAATTCGTTTATCACCCTTTTTTCTTTTTTGGCTGACTCCTGCAACAAAGCCTTTTTTTGCTGCAAATCTTTTTGTATTTTCAAGAGCCTTTGCTTTTCTGTAGATACATCTGCAAAGCAGAGGCAGGCACAAAAGCACAAGGGCACAAAGACACAAAGACAGCAGGCAAAGATGTATTGCCATATACCACTACATCCTGGTTTGACCATTTTCTCCACTCTCCCACCATCCACTTATTCCCTATTAGACCTCAAAAAATAATGCAAGGAAAGCAAGCTTCCGAGGCATCCAAGAAACCCGCTGGATATAATCAGACTGCCCATCATCTGCCAGGATATAAATTTTATTTGCGGCAAAAACAAAAAAATAGGATTTGCGGCAAAGGTTTTAAGCAAACCAAAATGATAGATCAGCCAGAGAAGACCAAGAGATAATATCCCGCTTATTAATCCATGTATCATCCCTTCTAAGAGATAGGGACAGCGAATAAACCATGGTGTTGCACCAACCAATTTCATTATCTCTATCTCTTCCTGCCTGGCAAAAAGAGCCAGCTCAATCGTATTTGAGATAATAATCAATGTAGCCAGCCCAAGGATAAAGCCGATACCAATGATAAACATCCTTAGGACATCAGTAATCGCACCAATAACCTCAACCGCTTTCTGACCATAGTTTACGCCTTCTATCCCCTCCATTTTTTCTATGGCTATGGCAATATTTTTCAGCCTTTCCCATGAAAATATCTTAGAGGGTGTCAGTTTTATCTCAAAATAGGCTGGCAATGGATTTCCAGATACCCCGGCAAGAATATCCTCATACTGACTTAATTCTTTCTTAAACCCTTCCAGAGCATCTTGTTTGGAGATATATACTATTTGACTTGCCTGATTAACCTGTCTGCTAATGTTTGTCTGAATAGATTGGACAGTCTCAATTGGCAAGTTATCTTTTAAGTAAACGATAATGGATGCCTTTTTAATCAAAGCGTCCTGAACCAGACGTAGATTGACAATTAATAGCAAAAAAATACCCATGATAAAAAGGGTAACCGTGATAACTCCAATGCTGGCATAGGTCATTGCCCCAGCCCGCTTAAAGTTTATCATTGCCTCTTTACAAAAATAACCAAGGGTTTGTGGATGTATCATATCGCTGCAATTCCTTCGAAATAATGTAGTGAGCACCTTTAGGTGCGTCTTAAAAGCATCTCGCAGTTGAGTCTAAATTATGGGTCCAAAGACCCTCACTACCACAGACTACCCAACTATCCTACCCGAATCCAGCTGAATAACATGCGTATTCATCTTTAATGCCTTTTCCCTGTCATGGGTAGCAACAACCAATGTTGTTCCCTGACGATTGGCTTCCATGAAAAAATCCATGATATTTGCGGCTATACCGGCATCTAAATTGCCTGTAGGCTCATCTGCAAGGATAAGGACAGGATCATTGACTATGGCTCTGGCAATAGCTACCCGCTGCTGTTCTCCGCCAGAAAGCTGGTGCGGAAATGCCTCTTTTTTATGGGTTAATTCAACAATATTTAGCACCTTAAGGGTTCGCCTATAAATCTCTGCTGAAGATAATCCAATAACCCGCAAGGCAAAAGCAACATTTTCAAATACGGTTTTCTGGTATAAGAGCTTAAAATCCTGATAAACCACCCCAATCCGTCTCCGAAGATAGGGCACATCTCTTGACGGCAAACTGCTGACATTTTTCCCGCTAACAAAGAGCAGCCCTGATGTTGGCTTTATCTCTGCATAGATCAACTTCAGAAAGGTGGTTTTCCCTGCCCCAGATGGACCCGTAATAAAAACTACCTCACCTCGATCAATCTCTACATTAATATCATTTAATGCCTGAATCCCTTTTTCATATACCTTGGTGATATGACGCATCTGAATCATGATTATGCTCCATAGTTAGGTTATTAGGCTGAAGACTATTAGATTCAGATTCCTTCCGACCTAACAGTCTTCAGTCTAATAACCTTTCCTTCCCATTCCCCGCACTACTGCCTCAACAATAGCATCGGCATCTATCTTAAACAGCTTTAATAATTCTTCCGGGTTGCCAGACTGACCAAAGGTATCAGCTATTCCGACCATTTCTACTGGACAGGGAAGATTTGTTGACAAAACCTCAGAGACAGCACTTCCAAGTCCGCCGATAATCGAGTGTTCCTCAGCCGTAATAATTACCCCTGTTTCTTTTGCCGCCAGGATAATTGCTTCTTTATCAATTGGTTTAATGCTGCTGGCATTAAGGATTCTTACCTCAATCCCTCTATCAGATAATATTTGAGATGCCTTAATAGACTCGTTAATCATCAATCCACAGGCAATAATCGTTGCATCCTTCCCCTGTCTCAAGGTAGACATTCTGCCCAGAACAAATTCATAATTATCATCAAAAACAAGTGGAAGCTTTAATCGTCCCAACCGAATGTAAAATGGTCCATAGTTCTCAAGGGCATATTGAATTGCCTTCTCTGTTTCTATCCCATCAGCTGGCACAATCACGGTCATATTTGGCAATACCCTCATCAGATTGATGTCGTCCACAGCCTGATGTGATGCTCCATCTTCTCCTACAGAAACACCAGCATGGGTAACAACGATCTTTACATTTAATCTTGGCCAGCAGACAGATATCTTTACCTGTTCAAAAACCCTTCCACTCCCAAAGCAGGCAAAGGTGGAAACTACTGGTATCTTTCCACAGGTGGATAAACCGGCTGCATAGCCGATCATATTTGCTTCAGAAATGCCAAAGTTAAAAAATCTTTCCGGGAACTCATTGTAAAACCACTGGGTTCTGGTAGAGGATGATGTATCTGCATCAAGCACAACCATCTCAGGATACATCTTGCCAAATTTGATTAAAGCCTTGCCATAGGCATCCCTTGTCGCTACCATTTCTGCCATTTATCTGCTCCTTGAAGTAGGGTTGTTCGAATCCCCTCTTCTGTCTAACAATCTACAACCTATTTATTTACAGACACAGACAGGAATGTCTGTGCTATCTTAACTCACTCAAAGCCTGCTGCTCCTGCTCACGGGTAGGTGCTACCCCATGGAAACCAACCCTGCCCTCCATAAAAGAAACACCCTTACCCTTAATGGTATCGGCCACAATCATGGTTGGTTTACCCTTAGTTTTATGGGCAATCCCTACTGCTTCGATTATCTGTTCAATTGAATGCCCATCAATCCGCAATGTATTCCATCCAAAAGCCTTCCACTTATCAACCACAGGCTCGATATTCATTATCTTTTCTACCTCACCATCAATCTGAAGCTTATTAAAATCAAGAAAGGCGCAGAGGTTATCCAATTTATAATGGGCTGCAGACATGGCTGCCTCCCATACCTGTCCTTCCTGACTCTCGCCGTCACCGATAATGGCATAAACCCGATAATTCTTTTTGTCAATCTTCCCAGCCAGAGCCATACCACAGGCTGCGGAGATCCCCTGACCCAGAGAACCAGTGGAAAAATCTACACCAGGGGTTACCTTGCGATCAGGATGTCCCTGGAGCATGCTTCCCAATTTTCTTAAATTCATCAGCTCTGATACTGGAAAATATCCGCATAAGGCTAAAACAGCATAAAAAGCAGGACATGCATGTCCTTTAGAAAGGACAAACCTATCCCTTTTTTCCCATGCTGGATTGGCAGGACGATGATTCATGATTGAAAAGTAAAGGGTTGTAATTATATCAGTCATGGAAAGCGAGCCGCCTGGATGACCTGAATTTGCCTCAGCTATCATCTGGATAATAAGCCTTCTTACCTCTTTGGCCTTTTCGGCCAGTTCTTTGAGATTGGCAATATCTTGCATTTTCCCTCCAAAGATTAAACAATAGGTCATATTAAGTCTCATATGACCTATTGTTTTTAGTATACCAGAAAATATTGGAAATTGCAAGTAGAAAGTGAGAATGTTTGCAAAAATCGCATATTTTATAGCTACAGGATAGCTTGAAACAGGAGATATGCTGCAATTGATAGTAAAAGTTGCTGCTGCTCACATTTTTCAGGTTTTTCATGCAGGATTACAGTAATGTTATGAAAAAATGTTGACAGATAAGGGTATGTGGGGTATAATGTATTCAAACATCAGGTTGTTCATGCTGAAGGCTGTTCACCTGAATAGTTACCTTCACTTTTACAGGGGGTTAAGGCATGAAAAAAGCAAAGATTATTTGTACCATTGGACAGGCAACAAATCAGCAGAAGATACTTCGAGAGATGATTGATGCTGGGATGGATATGGTAAAACTAAATTTCTCTTATGGCAGCTATGCTGAACATCAGGAGACCATTGAGCATATTCGGGGTATATCCAAAGAAACAGGTAAGCATATTGGCATTATTCAAGAGATTAGCGGACAAAAGGTCAGGATTGGACAGCTGTCAGACACTATTACCCTGAAAGAAGATTTTGTCTTTACCCTGACTACAGAGGAGAATGCCCAAGGTGATAATATTATCCCTATAACCTATTCCAATCTGCCCAAAGAGATGCATCCAGGAGAACTTATTTATCTTAATGAGGGACTGATACGCCTGAAGGTTATTCGCACATCCCTGTCAGAGATTATATGTAAGGTAATAAGAGGCGGCAAGATCCAGTCAAATAAAGCCATGAACCTCCCTATGACAAACCTGAAACTTCCTGCGATTACAGATAAGGATGAGGAAGACCTTCTCTTTGGAATAAAAGCAGGGGTGGATATGATTAGCCTTGGCTCTGTCCGTACCGCAAATGATGTTCAAACTGTCAGAGCATTCTTAAAGAAAAATGGGGCAAACATTCCCTTGATTGCCGGAATAGAAAGGGCAGAGGCAATTAATCACTTAGATGAGATTATTAAAGCCTCTAATGGGATAATGATTGTTCGTGGTGAATTAGGGGTTGAAATTCCTATAGAAAGACTGCCATTGGTCCAAAAAGGGGTTATCGCTCAGGCAAACTTGCTTGGCAAACCAGTAATTACAACCACAGGAATATTAAACTCTATGGTTGAAAATTCGTTTCCCTCAATGATAGAAGTAGCTGATGTGGCTAATGCTGTTTTTGACATGACCGATGCCTTTATGCTTTCAGAAGAGACATCTATAGGCAAGTATCCTGTGGAATGCATTAAAACGCTGATCAAGATTATTAATGGAGCAGAGTCATCCCTTGAATATGAAGGCATCCTGCGGGACAGATCAGAATTGAGAAAGCTAAGTAGTCAGGATGCTGTTGCTTATGCCACCTGTCAGATTAGTGCGGATTTGCGGCTGCCAGCAATTATTACTTATACCAAAACAGGGGCAATTGTGCAGCAGATTATCAAATACCGTCCAAAGGCAGCGATTATTGCTCTCAGCCCAAATGAGAATGTGTTAAGAAGAATGGCTCTTTGTTGGGGTGTTTTACCACTAAAAACAGAGGAATTAAATAATATAGAAGAGATGATAGAAGCAGCGAAAATTATCGGCTGTTTCCATTCAGGGGATAGAGTGATTGTGACTGGCAGTCTTCCTATGGGGTCAAGAGAATTAACCAATTTCTTGCAAGTGGTTATGGTGTGATTGAAATGCGGAAGTAAGAATGCGGAAATATATGCTGAATAATAGTATCATCAAACAGAGGGTCAAAGAAGCATATGCACTACTGGAAAAATGTCGGGTGTGCCCAAGAGAATGCGGTGTTAATCGATTAAAGAATGAACAGGGATTTTGCCGCTCAGGGCTGCTGCCTGTTGTTTCAAGCTATAACTTCCATCATGGTGAAGAGCCGCCAATATCTGGTTATCGTGGCTCGGGCACTATTTTCCTTACCAATTGCAATCTGCGATGTGTCTTCTGCCAGAATTATCCCATCAGCCAGCTTGGTGTAGGTAATGAGGTTACCATTGAAGAACTGGCAAGAATGATGTTAAAGCTCCAGAAGATGGGTTGTCATAACATAAACTTTGTCACACCAACGCATTTTACCCCCCAAATCCTTAAGGCAATAGGGTTAGCCCTAGAAGATGGTCTAACTATCCCGCTTCTCTGGAACTCCAATGGTTATGATAGTGTAGAGATGTTGAGGCTGCTGGATGGGATAATCAATATCTACCTTCCGGATGCCAAATACATAGATCCTCAAATGGCACAGAGGTATTCAAATGCCCCGCCCAATTATATAGATCTCAATCTTGCAACAATAAAAGAGATGTGGAGACAGGTAGGTTCATTGGTTGTTGATAACGATGGAATTGCTCAAAAAGGGTTGATTGTGCGACATCTGGTGCTGCCAGAGGGGATTGCTGATACAAAACAAGTATTAAAGATACTGGCTCAAGAAATATCTACAAATGTGTCCGTCAGCCTCATGTCTCAATATTTTCCGGCAAATAAAGCCTCGTCTTACCCTGAGATCAATCGGAAGATTAGTCATGAGGAATATAATGATGCCCTCAATTGTCTGGATAAAGAAGGGTTGCATGAGGGATGGATACAGCCATATTAGATGGGCAAACTTTAAGCTCTTGTGTGTCCCTCGTTGAACATCGAGTGCAAGAGCTATTAAACGAATGCTACATAATTATAAAGTTGCGGTTACCTACTGAGAAATGATGTTAAATTGGAAATGGCTAACATTTTTCTCTTAGGGAGTTACCAGATCAGTATCTTCCTCTACCGCCGCCGCTGCCGCTGCCACCGCCATAATCTCTTCTTGGTGGTCTGTCTGAGCCACCGCTTCTACCGCCGCCGCCGTAGCTGCCGCCGCCTCTTTCATCTCTGCTTTTTGGTGGTCTCGCTTCATCAACTCTTAATGTCCGTCCTATAAAATCAGAACCATTCAAGGCTTCTTTAGCCTTTGCTGCTTCTTCTGGGGTAGACAACTCAACGAAACCAAACCCTTTCCCCTCAATAATATTAACTTGATTGACCTCGCCATAACTAGAGAACAATTCTCTTAATTGTTCATTTGTTACAGAATATGTGAGGTTACCGACATACAATCTTCCGCCCATTCTCATTTCCTCCTTAACGTAACTTAAAAAATCGGCTTAATAATGTTTCTGTATAGCTGTTCTAATTCTCTACGAAGGACACTATTAATAACCATAACTTTGAAAAACTTTCACCCCCTATATATTTGTTAGCCATTTCCTCATTAACTATAATATCATAAAATAAAGGGAAAGTCAAGTAAAATATGTTGACAATTTATAAATAATATGATATATTATAGCTATTCCATTAAAAAAAATAAAAAGGAGAGGTGAAAAGGAATGCAAGTACATAAGTCGGTAATCAAAAGAGCAAGGCAAAATAAAAAGCGGTGCCTTAGAAATGCAGCCACAAAGTCAAGGATGAAAACCTTGATAAAGAATGTCCATACAGCTGTGGTTGCAAAAGAAGGGGTTGAAATTAGCCTGTCTGAAGCCATTTCTGCTATTGATAAAGCAGCAAATAAAGGGATTATCCATAAAAATACTGCTAACAGAAAAAAATCAAGGCTTTGTCAGAATGTTCAAACTACAAAACAACAGACAGGATAACAGGATAAGATGGGGGTAGGACAGAATGACTATGGAAAAATTAGAACAATTAGAACAATATGTTAATAGGCTTATTGGTGAGATAGAACGCCTTACAAAAGAAAATCAACAGTGTCGGGAACAAATCGCTGATTTTCCATATGAGGATCTGGAATCTTTGCGATCAGAGAATGAATCCCTGAAAAACGAACAATATCAGCTTAAATCAAAGATAGAGATGATGCTGGCTTTGATAGAAAAGGTAGCGATATAGGAATCTATCCGCAACAAGCAAAAGAAGCAAGAAAAAATAGAGGTGCAATACATTGCACCTCTATTTGCGGAAGGAGAAGGATATGTCTCAATATCCACATAGGATAGAAATAAAGATTTGTGGGAATACCTATCGAATTCTTGGAGATGAAAATCCTGAACATATAAAAAAAATATCCGAATATGTTGATACTAAAATGCGGGCAATCACTACAGATTCTGATACGGTTTCAACGGGTAAGGTGGCTGTATTAACTGCTCTTCATATTGCTGATGAGCTTTTTAAGACAAGGGATAAGGCAGAAGAAAAACTATCCTCTCTGATAAACAAAATGGAATCCACCTTAAAAAAGATCGAAGGAATATCCGCCCCTCCACAATGCGCGTCTGTAAATGCCCATGTATAGGACAATCAGGTAAATAGACTGAAGTTGTAGGATGGGTATTAACCCATCTATCCTTTGAAGGCTTTTAGGAATAATTGGTTATGAATTTTCATCTCATGTTTCTGTGCTTTTGCATCCTTGCCCCTTTCTTACTTACTACTGGCTGTATCCAGAGTAAGTCTTATATTAAACCCTATGATTATCAGGCTAATCGCGAAGCAGTTCTTGTCTATGAAAAGGCTATTGTGTATGAAAAAGAGGGTAATCTTGAGCTGGCAATAGCTGAATTTCGACATTATCTTGACTACTATGGCTCACTTTATCATGCCAATGAGGCACAGCTCAAGATAGCTGAAAACTATAAAACCCTTTCCCAATGGGATGAGGCAATCAGTAATTATAAGATTTACATAAAAAAATATAAAGAATCTGAAAAAATACCAGAGGCTATGTTCCAATTGGGCGGATGCATGGAAACCGCTAATCAATGGCAGAAAGCTGTTTCTGTCTATAAAAGTTTAATCAAAAACCACTTTTCAACTGTTTGGTCACAAAAGGCTCAGGATCGCATTGTAGAGATATTGAAAAAATTCCCAAAAGCACAGTGGGCAAGAAAGGAAAAGATAGCTGTTAGAACATTGGTAAGGACTATGTCGAGAAAGTAGTGCTGAAATATGAAAGAAACCACAGAGGGCACGGAGATAAGGAAGTGTAATTAATTAAAACCTTTGTGAACTTTGTGGCTACTCTGTGTTCTTTGTGGTTAGTTTTTGACAGAACCGAGCTATATACAAGGAGGAAATTATGTCCGGATTTGAGTATGTTGATAATGAACTATGTTGTGATGGTGTTAGTATTTCAGAGATTGCCTCTAAGGTAAAGACGCCTTTTTATCTTTATAGCTATGATATGCTGAAGAAAAATTATCAATCATATGTGGATGCCTTTCAAACCGTAGATCTGCTGGTTTGTTATGCCTGTAAAGCTAATTCTAACCTGTCGATTCTTCGAGCATTGGGGAATATGGGTTCAGGCATGGATGTTCTTTCTTCTGGCGAGCTTTTTAAGGCATTAAAGGCTGGTATTTCTCCTGAAAAAATAGTCTACAATGGAAATGGCAAGACAAGGGCAGATATGGAGTATGCCTTGCAATCTGGGGTATTTGCCTTTAATGTAGACTCTCAAAATGAGCTTTTTCTTCTTAATGAGGTTGCTGGTGCAACAAATACTGTAGCCAGGATAGCCTTGAGGGTGAATCCGGATATAAATCCATTAACCCATCCCTATGTAGCAACTGGATTGGCAAAAAGCAAGTTTGGTATACCCATTCATGAGGCAAAGGATGTTTATCAGACAGCAGCCAGCCTTGAAAATATTAATGTTGTCGGGATTCATTCCCATATTGGGTCGCAATTGAGCAAGGTTGACCTTTATCTCGAAACACTTAAAAAGATTATGGCTCTGGTTAATGATCTGCGTAACATTCAGATCCATCTTGAATTTATCAACATAGGGGGAGGAATCGGTATCCCTTATCAGGATAATGAATCCATGCCGCATCCAAAAGACTTATCAAATCTAATCAGTCCATGGATCAAGGATTACAAACTTATCTTAGAGCCTGGACGAAGCATTGTCGGACCAGCTGGAGTTCTGGTTACTGATGTTCTTTACATCAAACATACCCATAAGAAAAACTTTATTGTTGTAGATGCTGGCATGAATGATCTTATCAGACCCTCTATTTATGGGGCGTATCATCATGCAGTATTAGCCACAAAGCATATATACCCTGAAGAGATGATGTATGATATTGTGGGACCAATCTGCGAAGAGGGTGATTTCATTGCCAGGGATAGGAATATGCCCAGGGTTAAACAGGGTGATTTGTTGGTAATCAAAGACGCTGGAGCCTATGGGTTCAGCATGTCTTCTAACTATAACTCAAGACCACGTGTGCCAGAGATAATGGTTGCTGATGGGAAGGATTATATTGTTCGGGAACGAGAGACATGTGAGGATATGATTCGCGGGGAAAGCATACCAACTGGATGGTAGTAGCACAGACATTCCTGTCTGTCCTTTCTGTTCGCTGTTTAAGAAATTTTGCCCTACAAGCCTGATACAATTTATGGTGCGAGGAGCGGGACTCGAACCCGCACAGGTTACCCCACCAGATCCTAAGTCTGGCGCGTCTGCCAACTCCGCCATCCTCGCTAATAGTAGAAGCTGCTTGCTTCTATGCAGCTGCAGGGCTTGTCCCTGCCTTTTCCCAACAGGCTATAGGATAGCATATATACTATGAGTTTGTCAAGGATTTTATGTATAGAATGCGGAAGTAAGAATGCAGGATACGGAATGTAAGGAAGTAAATCGTAAAAAGGCTGTCTCTTAATTCCGCATTCTCACTTCTGCATTTCGCATTTCCTTAGAACGGAGGCAGCCTATGCGATTTCTTACATTTACCCGGCTTCAGCAGGTAGGGATAATTGTACTTTCGTGTACTGCACTGCTGGCAAGCGGTATCACTATCTGTCAGAGTATGGCTGAAAAAGGTGAAAAAAGGGGTGCGGAGGTAAGGTTTATTCCTGAAGGGACAGTCACCCATACAGCTAAGAATGAGGTGTTTCAACGCATAGATATAAACACTGCCTCGAAACAAGAGCTTATGACATTGCCAAGAGTAGGGTCATATACCGCTGCCAGGATCATAGAGTATCGTAAACGGCATGGTAAATTTAGTTGCGTGAAAGAATTGTTGGATGTTAAAGGGATTGGACCAAAAACACTGGCAAGGATGCAGGAAATGGTATGCGTGGGAACAGGCAGCGTAAAGGCTGGTTCCCTATCAACCATTACGACTAAAGCCGTAAAAATAACAACCGTAGCAGATGCATTGCCAACCCCTACAACCATGTGCAGAAGTTCTCTTGTCAACATCAATACTGCCTCAGCTTCTGAATTGGAAGAATTACCTGGCATCGGTCCTGGAAAGGCAAAGGCAATCCTTGATTACAGAAGCAGCCACGGTCTATTCCAGAAGATAGAGGATCTAACCATGGTTAAGGGAATAGGCGAAAAAATACTTGAACGAATAAAGCCATTGATTACTGTAGAGGAAAAAACAGGTAGTGTTCAGGAATAACAGAATTTACCACGGTTTTGTAGAGATAAGGCAATGCCTTGTCTCTACTATTAAAAGGAGAATAAAAGATGTCGACTCAATCACCAGATATATTGCCTCACAAAGTATTTATTTATGATACAACCCTTCGGGATGGAACACAGATGGAGGGGATTAATTTTTCTCTCGAGGATAAGCTACGGATTGCCAAAAGATTGGACCACCTTGGGGTTCATTACATCGAGGGTGGCTGGCCTGGCTCAAATCCAAAGGATATCAGATTTTTTGAAGAGATGAAGAATGTCCAATTAACCTCTGCCAGGCTGACCGCATTTGGCAGCACCAGACGGGCAAAGATAGATGTCGATAAAGACCCAAATATTCAGGCATTGTTAGCCGCACAAACAGGGACAATCTGTATCTTTGGTAAAACATGGGACTTGCATGTCAAAGAGGCATTAAATATTTTCTTGGAAGAAAACCTTGACATGATAAAGGAATCTGTTGCTTACTTAAAGAAACACAACAAAGAGGTTATCTATGATGCTGAGCATTTCTTTGACGGTTATAAGGCAAATCCAAGATATGCCTTAAGTACCCTTGAAACAGCTATGGATGCTGGGGCAGATACCATAGTCCTCTGTGATACCAACGGTGGGAGTATTCCTCAGGAGATAGAAGCAGCTATTGTTATGGTTAAAAAGGTAGTTAAGATACCACTGGGTATCCATAGCCATAATGATTCTGACCTGGCTGTGGCAAATACTATTACTGCTGTTAAGATGGGGTGCTGTCATGTCCAGGGAACAATAAACGGATATGGTGAACGATGCGGAAATGCAAACCTATGCTCAATCATTCCTAACCTGAAGCTAAAGCTGGGGATTGATTGCATCTCAGATGAACAATTAAAAAACATTACTGAGGTTTCAAGGTATGTTTCTGAATTGGCTAATATGGTTCCACAGACACATCAGCCCTTTGTTGGGGCATCAGCCTTTGCTCATAAGGGAGGCATTCATGTAAGTGCGGTAAGAAAAAATCCGCTTACCTATGAACACATTCTGCCTGAATTGGTAGGAAATGCAAGAAAAATTCTTATCTCAGAGCTTGCTGGACAGAGCAGTATCCTGCATAAGGCAGAAGAATACAAGATAGATCTGTCCAAAGATACTGAGGATGTAAAAAAGATATTGAATAAGGTAAAAGAGCTTGAGGATGAAGGGTATCAGTTTGAGGGAGCAGATGCCTCATTTGAACTGCTGATGAAAAAAACAGTGGGAGATTACAAGCCATTCTTCACCCTGAAAAGTTTTAGGATAATTGTAGAAAAAAATGGGCATGAAATGCTTAATTCAGAGGCAACCATAAAGGTAGAGGTTGATGATGAGGTAGAATATACCGTAGCTGAGGGTGATGGACCTGTAGATGCTCTGGACAAGGCATTGCGAGAGGCTCTGGAAGGGTTCTATCCTATCCTGAAAGGTGTTCACTTGACAGATTATAAGGTCAGGGTGCTTGATGCCAAGGATGGCACTGCAGCTAAGGTAAGGGTGTTGATCGAATCCTCAGATATTAACGAAACATGGAGCACGGTTGGAGTGTCTGAAAACCTGATCGAGGCATCTTATCAGGCATTAAGGGATAGTATTGAATATGTTTTGTATCGAAAGGGAACGAAAAAATAAGTATCCAGGTGTTTGAGGGCAAACTCAATAATAGAACACGGATGACACAGATTTGACGGATTTTCACAGATTTTTATCAGTGTTTATCCGTCTCATCCGTGTAAATCCGTGTTCTATTGCAAATTTTTATGTCTTTATGTTTCCCTCAACCACTGCCAAAATTCTTATCCCGTAACAGCCTGTTGACAATTTTCACATTTCGACTTTGCTCAATGACCACCTGCCACTTCTGGCAAACAATTCAAAATCAATAGCAAACATTCCTCCCGTGTTTTTCCCTCAAATCCTGCACTTCTCATCTCCTTTAACAGTTGTCGCTTCAGGCATCAGAGCAAGATAATGTTAAAAAACGCAAGAAAAGATAAAATAACATTGACAAAATCAAAAAAATGTGGTATATATTAAGTGTAGACATTCAACAGTCGGCTATCAAGCGACTGATTATTATAAATAAGGAGGCTATGATGGAACAGGGATTTTACATGAAAAGAGGAAAAAGAGGTTTGGACGTCATGATTGCTGTCACGGGTTTGTTGATGTCGTTTCCGTTTTTTATAGTTATTCCTATCTTGATAAAATTGGTATCACCCGGTCCTATATTTTATAAACAGGAAAGGGTAGGGAAAAAGGGACAACTATTTCATGTCTATAAGTTTCGCACTATGATTAACGATGCAGAAAAACATACCGGCCCTGTAGAGGTTGTAACCAATGACTCAAGAATAATACCTTTTGGCAATTTATTAAGAGGGTTTGGTCTGGATGAAATTCCTCAATTCATTAATGTTTTGATAGGTGAAATGAGTGTGGTGGGACCAAGACCTGAGAGACCATTTGCAGTGGAACAACATGAAATCCTTCAAGGAAAAAGATTGCACGTAAAACCAGGACTCTTTGGTCCATCTGAAATTCAATATGGTTTTTCAGATGATTCCCCTCATGTGACGATAGCAGAAAAGGTATTCTGGGATTTGAAGTATGTTCATAAGCCTTCATTAGTGCATGACATACAGCTTATGTTTTTTGTAATGCTGAAGATAATGTTTCGTAAATATTGCTTTGCAGAGGTTCTTTATTGTCAAAACAAAAACCTTCCAATTTTATAAGGAAGGAAAATTATTAGAGGAGGCAGAACAATGTTAAGGTTAACAGTAAGTTTTCTGATTGGAATGTTTCTTGTTTCTATGGCTACAGCTGAGACTATAAGTTATCAGCCAAAAAATGGTCTGGATACTATGATAATGAGTAAGGTAAAGACGACATATGGCAGTTATCCATATATCCAGATGGGAAGTAATGGTTGCAGTGATCTGGGTGGATTGCTCAGATATGATCCTATTGAGGTTAATATTCCCAAAAATGTAACGATTGAAAAAGCAACCCTGAGTATGTATCGAGTCTGTGGAAATAGCTTTAATGTTCCTGTTGGTGCCTACAGACTGACAGAGGATTGGAGTGAGGCAAAGGCTACTTATACTAATAATGGATATGGTCTTGCCTGGAGTGGCGGGGCGTATGCTCCTGATGTATATGACATAACCCTTGTTAATGGCAAACAGCAGTGGTATGACTGGGACATTACCTCAATGGTTCAGACATGGACAAATGAAACAAACAAGAATTATGGTGTGCTGTTGAGGGAAGAAAATGGTGGTCCGGCTGGATATGTAAGTTTTGTTTCCAGCGATAATAGCTGTATGGGTCAAAAGTATGCTCCTAAGTGGGATATTACCTATTCTGTTGAACCAGATGCGGTTCCCGAACCATGCACCCTGCTTCTTCTGGGAAGCGGGCTTGTAGGTATGATAGGGGCAGTCACAAGAAGGAAGAGGCAGTAACTGATAGTTCTCAAATAAAATGCTGAAGATGAAAGAAACGACATCGCAACAATAATGTTACAGTAATTATGGCTGCAAGAAATGTAGAAGGCTGAAGGCAAGGGTAATTAATACCCTTGCCTTTGGTGTTTATCAGACACTTTACCTGCCTGAATAGCTGCATTTGATCTCACTGCCTCGGCATAGGCATCAAACACACTTGAGTTAAACAGAACAAATCTTATCACTAAAGGTATATAGCAATACGTCTCTATTAAAGAATTCATAATAGCATTAACAGCCACTGGAGCAGCAAGGTTTAGCGGATATCCATAGGCACCGGTACTGATAGATGGGAAGGATATGGATCGACATCCATTGGCTATGGCTATCTTCAGGCTTTCGAGATAACAACTGGCAAGTATTTCTGGTTCATTCTTGTCACCGCCATGCCATATTGGACCAACAGTATGGATAACAAACCTGGCCTTCATATTGCCGGCAGTAGTGATTACTGCCTGACCAGCAGGGAGCTGACCTATTTTTGCCCGAATCTTTTTACACTCCTCCAGTATCTCTGGACCACCTGCTCGATGGATAGCACCGTCCACCCCTCCACCGCCCATAAGCCCGGAATTAGCCGCATTAACAATCGCATCTGTTGTCTCCTGCGTTATATCTCCCTCAACTAAGCTAAAAACTGACTGATTAACTTTTTTTTCCATCTTTTCCATATCTATCATAATCTGTAAACACTCCTACTGTCGCGTCAAGCTTAATCTGTCGCATGTAGTAGAGACGCGATTAATCGCGTCTCTACATTGGGAAAAGGCAGGGACAAGCCCTGCAGCTACATTAATAAACCATTTGACACTTGAGACTTGACACGACACTACTGTGCCTTGTCCGTCTCTGTGATAAATTCTTGTTTGCACTGGTTAAATTATATCACGAATTTGAATTTTTGCCAAGAAGTATTTCTTCCATATTTTTTCACTGACTCGTCATGGATAACACAAGGAAATATATTGACAAAACACAAATGTTATGATATAACTATAACCATTAAAAAAAATATCAAAAGAGGTGTTTGGAATGGGGATTTCTGTATTAAAAGAAAAATGTATTGGTTGCGAAGCCTGTCTCTCGTCCTGTCCGTTTGGGATAATCCAGATGGAGGACGATATAGCCATGATTGGAGAGGGGTGCAGCCTGTGCGGCAGTTGTGTTGATGTCTGCCCGGTAGAGGCAATTGTTATCGAAAGAGAAACCCCTGCTGAGAAAATGAGCGGATATAAAGGGGTCTGGGTGTTTGCTGAGCATCGGGATAATAGATTGGTCTCAGTAACCTATGAACTTGTCTCTGCTGGAAGGGTATTGGCAGATAAGCTTAATCAAAGGTTGGGTGTAGTCTTGATAGGCAAGGATGTTTCAGGATTTGCTCAGGAATTGATTGGTTATGGAGCAGATGAGGTTTATGTTGCAGAGGATCCATTGCTTGAGTCTTATTCAGATGACGGCTATACAAAGGTTATGGTTGACCTGATAAGGAAGCATAAACCAGAGATTCTTCTGATAGGGGCAACAATTGTCGGCAGGTCATTATCTCCCAGGGTTGCTGCCCGCCTGCAAACAGGCTTAACCGCAGACTGTACTGGATTGGATATAGATGAGAATAACAACCTGCTTCAGACAAGGCCAGCCTTTGGCGGGAATATTATGGCTACTATTATTTCTCCAAATACACGCCCACAAATGGCTACTGTGCGGCCAAAGGTGATGAAAAAGGCTGAATTTAATCCAGATAGAGCCGGAACAATAATTCCAGTAGAGGTTAATCTTTCTTCTGGAGATATTCACACCAGAATATTAGAGGTGGTTAAAGAGGTAAAGGAAAGGGTAAACCTGGATGAGGCAGAGATAATTGTATCTGGTGGCAGAGGGCTGCAGAACAAGGAAAACTTCAAGCTGATCAGGGAATTGGCTGATGTCCTGAATGGAACGGTTGGCGCTTCTCGGGCAGCAGTAGATGCTGAATGGATATCCCATCATCATCAGGTTGGACAGACAGGCAAAACCGTTTGTCCAAAGCTTTATATCGCCTGCGGCATATCTGGGGCAATCCAGCATTTAGCCGGTATGCAGTCAAGTGATTGCATTGTCGCTATCAATAAAGACCCTGATGCCCCAATCTTTGATGTAGCCACATACGGAATAGTCGGCGATCTCTTTGAGGTTGTGCCCAAATTAATCTCAAGATTAAGCGAGACGGTGTAATCTATGCGTGAAGAATGTGGAATATTTGGAATATGGAAGCATCCCGAGCAGGATGCTTGTGTTGCAACAGGGGAGCATGATGCCTTATCAGCAGCAAGGTTGACATACCTTGGCTTATTTGCCCTGCAGCATCGTGGACAGGAGAGTGCCGGGATAACCTCTCTTCAGGAAGGCAAGCTGAAAACTATTAAAGGGATGGGTCTTGTCTCAGAGGTTTTTTCGACCCAGAACATTGAGACCTTTCCTGGAACAGCAGCCATTGGTCATGTGCGATATTCTACTACAGGCTCGTCGATATTAGAAAATGCCCAGCCAATCAGTGTTACCTATGCCGGTGGACAACTTTCGGCTGCTCATAATGGAAATCTTGTAAATACTGACCTGCTTCGAGAAATTCTGGAGAGGCAAGGGGCTGTCTTTCAAACAACATCTGATAGTGAGGTTATTATCCAGACTATTGTTTCTCATACTGCCTCTTGTGACTTGTATCAAGGAATTATCAGAGCCATTTCTTCTATCAAAGGTGCTTATGCCCTTATTCTCCTGACAAACAATGAATTGATTGGCATAAGGGATGAGTTTGGATTCAGACCGCTATGTATAGGAAAGCTGAACAACAGCTTTGTCCTTGCCTCAGAAAGCTGTGCCCTGGATATTATCGGTGCAGAATACATAAGAGAGGTAGAGCCTGGAGAGATAGTTATTATTAATAATTCTGGCATAACCTCTCAGAAACCTGCGAAACAGCCAGAAAGGTATAAGCAATGTGTTTTTGAATACATCTACTTTGCCAGACCAGACAGCAAGGTATTTGGTAAAAGCGTGTATGATGTCCGCAAACAAAGCGGCAGATACTTAGCTAAGGAATCACCTGTATCAGCAGATGTGATTATTCCTATTCCTGATTCAGGTGTGTCTGCAGCCCTGGGATATGCAGAGGCGTGTGGGATTAAATATGAACTTGGGTTAATCAGAAATCACTATGTTGGTCGGACATTTATTAATCCAAAGCAGTCTATCAGAGAGTTTGGGGTTTCCATGAAGTTGAACCCGGTAAGAGAGATTATTGCCGATAAAAGGGTGCTTTTGGTGGATGATTCTATCGTTCGAGGCACTACCTGTAAAAAGATAATAAAAATGATTCGGAATGCCGGGGCAAAAGAGGTGCACCTGAGAATAAGCTCTCCGCCAATCAAGCATTCATGCTTCTATGGTGTAGATACACCAGACCCTGCAGAATTGATTGCCTCAACCCATAGCCTTGAGGAGATAAGAGATTTTATTGGGGTAGACAGCCTTAGTTATTTGAGTATCGAAAATCTTCTGTCTGCTGCTTCATCATCTATCGAAAATGATAGATTTTGCACAGCATGTTTTGATGGTGCATATCCTATTCTACAAGGATAAAAGGCTTTGTTGTCAGACGCAATTATCTGTCGCGGCAAGTATGCGAGTGGCTGGATTGGCGTTCGTCGAGAGGAGGCTGGCAGGAGGGCAGTTGTCGTAAGTCCTTGGCCGAGTTGAATCGGCGTAGGGTGTGGAGTGTGGGGCATTAAACCTTCCACCTGTTGGGGAGTATGCCTTCCAGAGGCATAAGGGGGTTTCTGCAGAGTAGACTCTCCTCTGCTTTCGTGCTCGTTGGCCAAAATAGGCCCGATAGAGGTACTGCCTGTAACAAGCCGATATTGCCGACATTCACAGATATGGCGAGCCTTGTTGGAAAAGTATCATTATCTGGGCAGTGTATCACCCTGTGATGCACAGCTACGTTAGTCCACAGCGCGGAAGTAACAGAGTATATGAGCAAGATAAACTTGTTTTGAATTCCGCATTCTCAGTTCCGTCTCAGTTCCGTATTCCGCATTTGATTTATAGGTAAACAAACATGATTAACGCAATATTAGTTCTTAGTATTCCATTTATTATTATCGTTGTAATGGTTATTGTTACCATTCATCGGACTGATACCTCGGATATAAAAATAGGGAAAATGGGGAATGTGAAGCAAGCTGTTGAGGTAGGAGCAATTGGCGGCTTGGTTGTGGTCATAGCCATTTGTGCTGTCTTTTTGTATTTTCTTATGATTCCTCCAATTCCCCAAATAGAGATAGGCCATGTAGATAAAAATACGGCTAAGGGAATTATCTGCTCGAAAGGCAAAATAAACTGCCTGTTTAATCCATTTTACAACCTATTATACAGGGTTGGGGTTTATGTCGAACATCCTGATAAACCAGGTGTCCTATCTCGGGTTAAAAAGAATGTCCTTAAACTGAACTGGTGGACTGGAGAGTGGAATGTTCAGGCAATGAATATTAGGAAATCAGATACGGTTCATGTTTTGCTGATTAAGAGGGATGCTGTAAAAAATAATACCTATCATAATAAACTTGAAAAAGAAAAGGGCTATTTTATGTTTGAGGATGAACAAATCCCTTATGGGAAAGACGAAGAGGCAGAGATTATTAATTATGATGCCAGGGTGTTGGAGTAGAAGGGAGCATTAGAGAAGAGGGGAATAGGAGAAACACGATAAGTCAATAGTTTTTTAACCGCTTCCGCAATACCATCTAAGACATCTGAGGCAATAAGAGACAATGTTCCCTTTTCTTCTGCCTTTATATCACCGGCTAATCCGTGCAGGAATACACCAAGCCTTGCTGCTTCTGGAACAGACAACCCTTGAGCTATCAATCCACTGATCATCCCGCTAAGCACATCCCCGCAGCCGGCTGTAGCCATACCCTGATTACCGGTTGGATTTATCCAGATATGTCCTGAAGGATCAGCGATAATGGTTCTGCTACCCTTGAGCACCACAATAGTATCATGCTCCTCTGCAAATTTCTGGGCAACATCTATTCGATTATCCAGAACATCCTTTGTCCGACATCCAAGCAAATAAGCCATCTCCCCTGGATGAGGGGTGATAATTGCTGGTGCGTTTTTGTGTTTTAAGACATCTATCTGTCCGGTCTGCCCGGCAATAGCAAATAGGGCATCTGCATCTATCACCATTGGGGTTTTTAGATGAAGGATAAGACGTTCCAGCAGCCTTTTAGTATCCTCATCTCTGCCAACACCAGGTCCTATAGCGAGGACATCCATATTCTCGCAATAGCGGACTATCTTTTCATACCCTTGCTGACTGAATGCAGCCGAAGATGTCTGTGGCAGAGGCAGGGTCATAACCTCGGTTAGCTTTACCTCCATGATTTGATTCAGGCTTTCAGGGATACCCAGTGTTACCAGCCCAGCTCCAATTCGTAAGGCAGCTTCACTGCAAAGGGCAGCAGCTCCGGTCATGCCTATAGAGCCTGCAAGAATAAAGGCTTTGCCGCACAGTCCCTTATGAGCATCAACAGGATGATGAGGGATATGCTCTGTCATATTCTTTGGGGTGAGGAGATTTATCTTGATGCTTTCTTGGGTAAGAAGCTCTTTGGGAAAGCCTATGTTGGCAACAAGTAGTTTTCCCGTGTATTTAATTCCAGGTGGAATGGTCAATCCAATCTTAGGAAGTCCAAAGGTTACGGTTATGGTTGCCTGAACTGTGTGCCCAAGTGACATGCCAGTATCAGCATCAAGTCCAGAGGGGATATCAATAGCAATTATTGGAATAGCAAGGCTATTGATAATATCGATTATCCCTGCAAATAATCCCTTTACCTCTCCAGAGGCTCCAGTTCCAAGCAGGGCATCTATGATTAATCCGACATGTTTTAGCTCAAGGGCAACAGCATTCAGTTCATCCTCAGAGGTAATAACCTGGATAGGAACACCAAATTGTCTGGCAGCATTCAGGTTAAGTAGGGCATCGCCCTTTACCTTCTCCTCTGGAACAAGGAGATATATTTTTACCCTTGCTCCATGATTTAAAAGGTGTCTGGCAACAACAAACCCATCCCCGCCATTATTGCCACTACCGCATAAAACAGCTATTTTTATCCCCTCTACCTGTCCGAGGTATTCCTTTATGGTTAAAAATGCCTGTATCCCGGCATTTTCCATCAAGATAGCACCTGATATACCATATTGCACTGGGACAACTCGATCAATCTCCTGCATCTGTTTGCGAGTGACAATCTTCATAGATACCACCAGTTTTTGTAAGCGTTCAGGTATCAGCTGACAGCTGTTAGCTGATACCTGAACGCTTCCTTAATACCCTGTCTTTCTCTCAACCACGGCAAAGGCAGTAGCAAAATGCTCTGAATGAGAAAGGCTGATATGGATGGTATGAGCTTGAAGGCTGGCAGCCAGATATTTTGCTTTCCCATGAAGTTGAATCTCTGGAGCACCTGTGAACGGGTCATTTACTACTTCAATATGTTTCAAGGGTATTATTGGCCAACCAACCCCAAGGGATTTTAATACCGCTTCTTTTGCAGCAAATCGTGCAGATAGATGCTCGTAGCTTCGTTTCTTGCTTTGACAGTATTTAATTTCACGGTCTGTGAATACTCGCTCAAAAAATCTTCGACCAAATCGTAAAGAACTCTTTTTCATTCGCAGAATCTCTACCACATCCACACCAATTCCACAAACCATATTCCCTCCTTCAGGAAGTCTATCCTATTATCAACAACGCTATTTTGAAATAGTGTCGCGTCAACCTTAATCTGTCGCATGTAGTAGAGACGCGATTAATCGCGTCTCTACATTGGGAAAAGGCAGGGACAAGCCTGCCAGAGGGGCTCCCTCCTGTAGCTACATTATAAACTATCAGACACTTGAGACTTGACACGACATTAGTACATTACCAGTAAAATTCTTGCACAAAAAGCAAGAATTTTGGTAATCGGTAATCAGTGATCGGTATCCTACATTACCTGATCACCGTTTACCGATCACCTGTTCCTGTTTGGTTCTGGCTCGTCCAGGTTAGGTTATAATACTCCCTTCCTACCTAACAGTCTTCAGTCTATCTACCTTCAGCCTTATTAATCAAACCTTATCTCTACTGCTCTGGCATGGGCATCAAGCCCTTCTATTTTTGCTATTCTCATGATATCATCCTTGAATGTCTCAAGCTCTTGTTTGCTCCAGCATACCAGACTGGTCTTTTTAACAAAGTCATCTACTGTAAGTGGAGAAAAGAATCTTGCTGTTCCTGAGGTTGGCAGGACATGACTTGGTCCGGCAAAATAATCTGCTACAGATTCAGGGGTATGCTCACCAAGGAGAATACAGCCAGCATGTTCTATCCTGCCAAGCAGTTCCCATGGATTTTTAGTATGAATTTCTAAGTGTTCACTGGCAAAGGTATTAGCCATAGATATTGCCTCATCAATATTTTCAACAACAATAACGGCACTATTGTTTAAGGCTTTTTCTATAATCTTTCTGCGGCTTAAGTCTTGTATCTGTTTTTCTATTTCCTCCATCACCTTTGAAGCAATCTCTTGAGATGTAGTCAGCAAGATAGAGGAGGATAATGGATCATGCTCTGCCTGAGCCAATAGATCAGCTGCCAAAAACCTCGGGTTTGATGTTTCATCAGCAATGATAGCTATCTCGGTTGGACCAGCAATCATATCTATAGACACATGTCCATATACTGCCTTTTTGGCTAAGGTAACATAAATATTCCCTGGACCAACTATCTTATCTACCTTTGGAATAGTCTGTGTTCCAAAAGCCATGGCTGCAATTGACTGGGCACCGCCAACCTTATATATCTCGTTGATCCCCATGACATGGGCAGTAGCCAGAATATAAGGGGATACCTGTCCATCCTGTCCTGGCGGAGTACAAAGAACTATCTGGTTTACCCCGGCTACCTTAGCTGGCATGGCTGTCATTAAGACAGTAGATACCAATGGTGCACTTCCTCCAGGGATATAGATGCCTACGCGTTCAATAGGCCGATATAATTGGGCAAGTGTCCCGCCATTTGTCTCTACCACCATCCATGAATTCTTCAACTGTTTAATATGGAATTTGGTAATATTTGTAGAAGCAAGCCTAATGGTATCTAAAAATTCCTTTTCTACCTGGGCATAAGCATTTCGTATCTCTGTGGGGCTAACCTTGAGAGCTTTTGGGGTTAATTTCACCCCATCAAACCTCTGGGTATATTTTATCAATCCCTTATCCCCGGTAGTGGCTATGTCATTGATTATTTCATGAACAACAGCATTTGCCTCTGTATCTCGAAGCAAAAGATTTGTTCGGCTGAGTAGCTCACTAATCCTTCCTTTTTCTTTATCATCCCATGAATGCAAGATATTTATCATTGTGGCAGCTCCTTGTAAGTTTTAGCAGTTAGTCATTGCAAAAATTGCAAAAAAGGAGTAACAAACCCCCTAACCACCTTTGTTAAGTGGGAATTAGGTCATCCCAGGCACAAGGGACATTTTTGATAAGGATGATGTGCAATATCCTTATGATCTTTTTCCTGTTTTGTTGTTAGGCTTGGACATGTGCTTAAATGAACAAGCTTCTCCTGTGGATCAATAACAAACTTTTTGTCTGTGATCGGAGAAAAAACAACAAACAACTCATTCTTTCCGTGATTATACATTTTCTATTCTTCCCAAATAGGCTAACGAGTAGCTGCAAAAATCACAAGTTATGCCCGTGTTAAGTATAACAAACTATTCCTCGCTCGTTATTATTTTCTGCCTTGATGCAGCAATTACCTCTATCACATCAGAGATAGAAATGATGCCACATGGAAACGCAGTCGGGTGATCTCCATTTCCGCTAACACTTGTTTCCTCACTCAAGACCACTATACGATGAATATTTTTCCCCTGCATTATCTGGCAAGCTGTTTTAAGGCTTTCGTGCTTTCCAATGGTTACAGCGGGTGAGGTCATAATCTCTTTAACCGTCACATCATCAAAACATTGGTCTAACACCTTAACCACATCTATCTCTGCTACTACGCCAACAACCCTGTCCATAGATGATGTTACCACAAGCCCTGAAATATCATAATCAGCCATTATTTCTATGGCATCCCGAACACTTGCTTTTTCATGAATAGCCACCACACCCCTGGTCATGACATCACATACCTTTAATCTTTCCATAAACATAATGTGCAACCTCCGTTTTATATTCTTATATGCATAGGCTAAACGGTTACCATATCCTTTAGGCTACCGTTACATCAACCATAAACATGTAGAGACAAGGCAGTAGAGACAAGGCAGTAGAGACAAGGCAGTGCCTTGTCTCTACAACCTACAACCTCCCCAAAAAGCTTTCTCCATTCTTCAATCCCTTGACACCAAATATATCAGCAATGGTTTGCCCTACATCAGCAAAGGTTTGACGGATACCTAAGTTTACTCCTCGTCTGATGGCTGCACCATACACTAATAGGGGAACAAACTCCCTGGAATGGTCAGTAGACAATGTGGTTGGGTCACATCCATGATCAGCTGTCAAGATAAGCAAATCTGTTTCCCTCATAGCCTTAATTATCTCTGGCAAAGCCTGATCAAATTCCTCCAATGCCCTCTTATAGCCTTCAACATCATTTCGATGTCCATAAAGCATATCAAAATCTATCAAGTTGGTGAATACCACACCCTCAAAATACTGTTTAAGGCATTCAATAGTCTTAGCTATACCATCAGCATTACCATGGGTCAGGATGCTTCTGGTTAAACCAGAGCCTCCAAATATATCCGATATTTTACCAATCCCAATGGTTTCATATCCTGCCTTACAAACAAAATTAAGAACAGTTTCCTCTGGTGGCAGAACAGAAAAATCCCTTCTATTTACTGTCCGCTGAAAATTATTTTTTTGTCCAATCTGTCCTTTCTGTCCGATAAATGGTCTGGCAATTACCCTGGCTACTTGATGTTGTCCAACCAATATCTTTCTGGCAATCCTGCAAATATCATACAACTCATCCAGAGGGATTATCTCCTCATGTGCAGCAATCTGAAACACACTATCGGCTGAGGTATATACAATTGGATAACCTGTTCTGACGTGTTCTTCCCCCAGCTCCTGAATAATTTGTGTGCCAGAGGCAGGCTTGTTCCCCAGTATTTTACGTCCAATGGATACAGTAAATGCCTCAATCACCTCTTCAGGGAAGCCCTGAGGGTAGACAGGGAATGGTTTTTGGCTGATAATGCCTGCTATTTCCCAATGTCCAATGGTTGTATCCTTGCCCATCGATGCCTCGGCCATCTTTCCAAAGCATCCCTGGACATGATCACATGAAGCCCCTGAAACCCCTGACAAAGAAACTATATTGCCCAGTCCGAGCCCTTGCAGGACAGGCAGATTCAACCCTCCAACAGCTGTAGCTATGTTCTGCAGGGTATTGCTCCCCTTATCCCCATAATCTGCTGCATCTGGAAGCTCTTCTATGCCAACGCTGTCAAGGACAATAATTAATATACGGTTAAGATTCATCTAAGTCTATATCCATAGATTAAAATTCCTTCTTAGTAAGACCAAACACTTCCTGATATATATTGCATTCTTTGCATCTTTCCTTATCATTCCTTTTGCAGCATGGAATATCTGTAACATCCCAACAATCCTTGCCAGAGGTATAAGCTGCACACCTTAAATAATGGCTTGCTGGACAACCTCTGACATCATAACATTTTTTCATTCCCTTTTCCTCCTCTTTGCTTTTTTAGACGCTTTTTGCTTAAGTAGTCCTTTTCCAAAACATGGATAAGGGCATCAACTATCTTAGAATCAAGCTCACATCCACCAGAGGCATTACTCTTATTTTTTAATTCAACAAGGGCATTTTCCAGAGAAAATGCTTTTCGATACGGCCTATCTGTTATCAGGGCATCAAACACTTCTGCTACAGCCAATATTCTTGATATTAATGGAATATCTTTGCCTGACAGATTAAATGGATACCCTGAGCCGTTCAATCTTTCATGATGATACCGTATCCCATCAACAATCTCAGAATTAAGACCCATGAATTCAACAATCCTTGTCCCAATAGCGACATGTTGTTTGACATGCCTGAATTCACCCTTGTTTAGCCGTGTAGTTTTTTGAAGTATCTGCTCTGATACCCCGATATTACCCAGATCATGAAAAAACCCAGCTATGTTTGCTGCCACTATTGCCTCTTTATCCAATCCCAGCTCTTGGGCAATCGAGGAGGCATAACTGGCAACCCGTTTTGAATGATCCTGAAAGTATTTATCCTTTGATTCTAAAACAACGATTAATGAAAAGATACTATCTGTAAAATTTCCTATGCACTCCTGATAATAGGATATATTTTTAAGAGCCATAGATACCTTTGTTCCCAAGATAGATAATATCCGGACATCTTCATCCCGATAAGCTTCTCCTGAAAATTTTTCACCCAGGATTAATATCCCTGATAATTCCTCCTCATTCAGTAATGGAATACATGCCATACCATCTATCTTTTCTATATCCCTTTTTATCTCTCTCCACTGATTATTTTGCAGCTTAGACCTTGAGACCTCATTCTTTAAGAGTACTTTTTTTTTATCAGTCAGGGACAAAGCCAGTCCTTCATCCTTTTTAAGCCGCAGGGTCTTTTTTTTTGCCAAATTTACCCCTAACCCCAGACCAATGAAATATTCCTGTTTTTCTCTATCCAGAAGGAGAATAGCTGCCTTATCTGTGCAGACAAGATTTGCTGCAGCATTAAGCAGGGTATTCATCAACATGTTTTTGTCAAATATAGAGGCAATCTGATTAGAAATGCCTTTTATTGGATGCCATTGACAGGCGATTTGTCTGAAAAGGTATTGATTGATAAATATCTGCAATTGCTGTCGTGCCCAATTAAGGCATAATGCAACTATCAAAATCACCCCTATACTTAAGGATGATGACCCTTTGCCAATAAATTTTTGAAACAAGCTTTCAATCTCAATAGCCAGAACAAAGATAATAATTATTGGTATCGTATTTGCAAGGAAATAAAAAAACTTTCTTTTATAAAAAACTAATCTGCTAATCTCTACCCCTATCAGACGATGCTCTATAATTGCATAAGAAGTAATAAAGGAATAGATAATTGTTGCTGCATGTCCGGATGGATATACCCATATTCCAAGAGAACAAAGGAGATTGGTAGCAATGCCTGCAAATAGTATTAATCCTCCGACTAAAAAATATCCCAATTGCTGTCTTTCTACAAAATTAACGGTTTTTAGTCCTCTATGAATGAGCAGGCAGCAACCATATCCTCCAAGTGATAATATGAACATCAAGAATATGTTCCCTATCTTGCCAAGGGTTGGATAATAGTAATCCCCAATATAGGCAATATCCTGACCAAGAAACCCTGTGCCTGCAAATAAAAGAAATAAGTAGCTGATTCCATATCCCAGGCTATACACCCTTCTGTTTAAGAGGCTGTGATCATCGATTACAGTTAAAACAAAATGAAAAAACAATGATGGAATAAATACCAGTCCAATATAAAATAACTTTATCCAGACAATAGCATCCTTATCGCTTGAAGCACAGTATACGCCTAAAGAAGCAAGGTTCCAAACGACAAGAGATAACCCTAAGAGAAAAAAAATCCTGTTGGGCTTTTTCTTTGGTTCTTTTAGAAAAACAAAAAGTCCTATACCAAGACTGATAATCCCGGCTATAATCGGAATAATAGTGAAAGTCATTATTTGCTCCACAACAATATATGTCTTTTAGGATACCATAACATAACCTGGTTGTCAAGCAAAAATATGTTATATCTCAGGGCAAACGCGGTGAGCGTTGCATAGCAACATTTCAACTCTGCTCAATGACCACCAAAGCCATATCTACACTCGTAAGCACTGATTGACTTCCTTTCCTTTCATGTTTTGGTATTGCTTGACATTTTGGAGTCCCAAGAGACATCCAAACGGGTCATTTATCAGTTGATAGAAGCAGCACAATATCTCTATAGGCATACAGCATGTGGCTATTTGATGGACATGAAGCACAATATGTGGTATGATGATCATTGAGCAATGTCGAAATGTGGTCTCGCAAAAATTGACTAAATCAACAAAGTCATAAATGATCGTCTTCCAGTAATCATTTCTTCAATACATTGGAAAAGAAGCCCCCACTGGTCTTTAGGAAGGTTAAAGCTTGTTCCGAGATTAAGGATAGTGCGTTGACGTGGACCCTGCTCAGTACGGTGTGATTCGACAATTTTATGGGTAGAATACATTAAGATTTGCTTACGACTTTTCTCCTTTTTCCCCAACAAACCAGCCACTCTTTCGCTTGAAAAGCAGGTTAAAGGTGGTCAAACTGCCGTAGATACGAGTAATATACTGCTGCATATCAATCTTTTCTTCATCCTCAAGCTTTGGATGAGCATTTATCTTTTGCTCCAGAACCCTTAATCGGTCACGAATCATAATTATCTTATGAAAAAATGCTTCCAGAGGAATCCTCTTTTCTGCAAGGGTATCACTTTGAGGCTTGATAATCAGCTCTCCACCAGCCCATTTCTCTCCCATCTCCATCTCTGAATCACGTAACGCATACCCTTCCTCTAATAATGCCTGCTTGACTGCCTTTTTTATCAATTCATAATCCATGTCATGCTCACTCATTGTATACACCTCCTATCTAAATTGCAACTTATGTCCTATGCAAGTATAACTGAGCACTCAAGCCCTGTATGGGCTATCTGACCTGCACAGATGGCTAATTCTAATTGCATAGCTTAAAAAAACTTGAGCATCGAGTATCAACAATCTGTCTTGAATTCTCTATCAGCATCTTAAAATCTTCTATCCCTGCACCATGAGCAATCTTTTCTGCCTTTTCAAGGGTAATCAAATCAGTATCTGTATGGGCATCGGTATTAAGAACAAGCTTTGCTCCAACTTTTTGTGCTATCTTTGCCACAAGCCCATTGGTTAGGCAATGTCCTTTTCTGGCAGTAATCTCTAAGGCAACACCTCTTTGTTTTGCCAGTTCTGCCTCTTCCTGTGTCAAAAGTCCCGGATGAGCAAGAATATCAATATCACTATTAATAGCTGCAAGATTTGTTCCCAAAGGAACTGGCTCAGAAATGGTTTCACCATGAACAATTACAAGCATTGCCCCTAATTCCCTTGCCTTTTCAACCAATGATGCAATTAATTCCGGCGGAACATGGGTTATCTCTGCTCCTGGGATAAGACAAACCCCCTGTCCCTTTAGATGCTGGCAAACATTTACCAGCCGCGGTATTACCCAGTCAATGTTTGATAAATCGACATGGTCAGTAATAGCAAGAGTCGTTATCCCTGTGCTTTTTGCCTGTTGAAGCATTTCAGAAGGTAAAAGTATCCCATCAGAAAGCAAAGAATGGGTATGCAGGTCTATCATAAAACACCGCCTTAGTTAAAAAAATGCGGAATGTGGAAAGCAAAGATGCAGCATTTCTGATTTTGAAGTTTAACACATTTCTGAAAAGATGTCAAGGAAAATTCTGGGCAAGCAGCAATTCTCATTATGAAATAACTTTGCCATTTATGGCGAAGTTACCAATAACACAGACAAACTGGCTTGAGCTCGCTTTGGAGAGTTCTTCTCTGTTCCGCTCTAAAGAGCGAAGCTTCAGAACTCCTGATATATTCACAGGAAATGGGTTGAACTTAAATTAATAAGCTCAACCCACTTTGCTTTGTTTAATCGTCGTTGTTAAAACACACTCAGATTAGAAGGCAACAGCTACGGCTGCTTTAATACCCTTATAATCATTAAAATCCTTTACATTTGGTTTGTCGTCAACCTTATTATCAACATATTCTAACTTGAAGAGTGTATTATCTGCTAATTTATAGTTGACACCGGCTTGCAGTTTTGTTACTTCAAAGTTATCTGTTTCATCTGCTTTTACTGTACTCCGTCGCACAGCCAGTGAGCAGGCATCACTTATAGCATAGATAGCTTCGATTGATAGACCACCTACCTTTATTTTAGCTGCTCCTTCTTTGAGTTCACTATCTCCATAAGCAACGCCCAGGGTAAATGCATCCATTACATACCCTGCATCAATAACCATTCCTGTTGCTTTATCTGTCTCATTCGAATTAGACGGAGTTGCATCATGTATCCCATAGCTTGCGGCTAATGATAATCCTGGAACTGCTTTGACATCACCATCCAACCTTAGCCCTATCGCCTTCTTGCTGTTATTATCACTTGAGTCACCATAATTACCATTGGTGATAGCTAACAGACAATTGACTGCTCCCATTGCTGTCTTTAAAGCCATTCCATAGTCTACTATTTGACCTGTTAGTTCTATATCGAAGAGGGCTGAGTCCCCAATCATAACATTTTTCATCATATTCGCACCCTCGGTTTGAGAGTCGGCTTCTTTGCCCATAGGAAATACCACCTTACCAACCATCAGCGTAGCATTTGGAATCAGGTTAGATAGCTCAACAGCAACCTTCCTTGTTTCTAATCCCCACTCTTGCCGAATTTGAGCAACAACTGTTACCCCATCTGCTATCTCTACCTTTGCATCCAGATTGACCTTAGCATCAGTGAATTGAAGTTTATCCTGTGCATATTCAGTGCTTGTACCTGTAGTTGTACCTGTTTCGTCTCTGTAAGTCCATGGAACCTCAATCTTGTCAACGCCATACTTCGTCTTCTCAATCCCCACGGCGATATTGCCACTCCACTCTATCCCTGCAAAAGCCGGCATAGCCACAAACACCACTACCAGGCTTGCCACTAAATAACTTAAAGTCTTTTTCATTTCTTTGTTCCTCCTTAAAAAGATTTTATTCTTTCAGGTGTGGACAATGACAAGGTATTTTACCTTAGAAAAGTCTCACCCTTAAGATTTAATTTTACCTTGTACCTATAAATTTTTTTGCCCGGCAAAACAGTTTGGAGGAAATTTTTCACCACCTTTCTTTGCAAGATTGGACAGGTACCAAGGTAGCCTTTCTTTTATATCCTATTTTTTTAACTGTAACTCGATGTTCAAGTTTTTTAGTAATGTCTTAATTATCGCTAATTGGATTCCTGCTGAAGTTTATCTCTGTGAAAGCAGGGGCAGGAATAACACATTTTCACAAAAATGACAAGATACGCATAACTCTCATTCATACAATTAGTTGCGAATATTCTTATTACTATTCGATGCTTTGCAGAAATAGCAAGATACGCATGCATGTCATTCCTGCGAAAGCAGGAATCCAAAAACTTGAACATCGAGTAATAGAATAATTATAAAACTAATAGCTACTTTTCATACTTATTTTGCCTCCATTTTATCTTATCACATCTCTCCCTTATTTGTCAAGTGTTTTTTGCATATTCTGAATATTCGATAAAGCAAAACTGCTTCATAATGCCTGAGAAAGGCAGGCAAAAGCTATTTACAGCGAAATTGCAGAGGATTCTTGAAGATTTATTACACAGATTATAAAAGCAAAAAATAGGAAAAAGTCAAGAAACGACCGAAAAAACCGAAAAATCGAAAAAGCAGTGAAGGAGCGAAGGGATTAACCCAAAAAATTCCGTAACATTTCGACAGGCTGTTACGGAATAAGAATTTGGCACAAGAGGCACACAATATGTT
>DYDG01000010.1 GCA_020717845.1 Marinifilum sp.
GACAATGCACTATCTTCTTTTACCTACCAATCACTGACGCATTACGCATAATACAAACTTTGTCTTGCTTTATAACGATTTTCATGGTATAATATTATCCGGGTTAGTCGTCGGTGTGAAAAACCGCATAACGCATTCAAAGATGCGTCTTACCTGTTTCTCCTGCCAATTACTGATCCATTACATAGTATTAATAAATCTCAAAAGGGGGTAATTGAATTATGTTTGCTAAGTGTAACCACAAATTAATAGGATTGGTGCTTTGGATGTTTATGACTGCTACTGCCTATGCTGGTGGCGGGATTGAATGGACGGATATTAATGATGGGCTACCAAACGATATTTTGATTGATACTCTGGCTGTTGATCCAGACAGCTCAAGTATTATCTATGCTGCTGCAAGTTTTGGCAGGGTGTATAAAACCATAAATAGCGGCAGTAGCTGGACAGATATTACCAATGGATTGGATATTTCGTCAGGTAAAAATAGTGAACAGATTGCAATTGCCCTGGCTGTGGATTCGACTAATGTTTACCTTGGCTGTGGTGGCAAGATATTTAAGGCTGCAAAGAATGGGGACAGTTGGGTGGATATTACGGGTACTCTGACCATTTATCCATATTCAAGCTTGAGTATTGTTGCTCAGGCTGATGTTATTTATGTGGCCAGCGGGCATGATGGCGTGTATAAGGGAACAAATACGGGAGCATCCTGGACAAAAATAAATAATTCATACTGCTTTAAGCTGGTTGCTGGAACAACAACAAGTAGCCTTTATGCCCTTACTAATTCGGGATTGTTTATAATCACAGATGGGGGACAGGGCTGGGGCACGGTTTCATCCTCACAGCTCAATGACCTGCTTGTTTATCCAGACGTTATGTATGCAGTAAGAGTCAATAGCATTGTCAGCAGCACAGACAATGGATACGCATGGGGAACAAAGAGCAGCGGCCTGCCATCTCGGGGCACAATTACACTTGCCGGACATCCGACTGACAGCTCAAAACTATATAGCTGGATAACAACATATTCACCAGCAGGCAGTGCCTTATATAGCACTACAAACAGTGGCGATATATGGGGAACAGTTACCACACCCTCTTCTGCTGCCAACGCTCAAACGATATTAGTAACAAATGATGCTGTCTATGTGGCTGGCAAGGGGATACACAAGAGTGCGGATAGTGGTTTAACATGGAATCTTATCAATACCGGCCTGCCCCATCATGTAAATGTATCTGCCATGGCTGTTGACCCCAAAGCCACTGGCACGGTTTATATTGCCAATGATCGCGGCATATTCAAGAGCACTGATGCTGGCAATAGCTGGTCTGCGAAGAATAATGGACTATGGTTTAATATACTTGCCATTGATCCCAATAATTCACAGACAATCTATGCAGCTGGAAATCAGATGATTTACAAGAGTATAGATGGCGGTGATAGCTGGGGTTCTATCACAGCTAACCTTATGCAGCTTGCACAATCATATTCTTGTATCAACAGCATTGCCATTGACCCCAATAATTTACAGACAATCTATGCCCTTGTTGATAGGATGCTATGCAAAAGCACAACTGCTGGAACAAGTTGGAGCAAGATAGTCAACACACCATTCTCTTATTGTGCTGGTATGTTTATCTCTCCAGCAGATGCCAGCTTGCTGACTTACAACAATATGTGGGATACTTCCAGCAATATGTATAACGGTAATATATATCGCAGCAATGATCATGGTGGCACATGGACAACAATACCAGTATGCAGTAACCTGTGGATTGAGGGCATTACACTTGGGACTGCCTCCAGCACCATCTACACCTTTGGCAACTTTTACAAATATTACCAATACAGCAATCTTGCCAGAATACTCAAAACCACAAACAGCGGCGGCACATGGACACAAATAAGTGATAAAAAGGTTGATTCACTGCTTATCAACCCTGATATTGCTGGCGTTTTGTATGCTCATAGTGATGATGGGGTTATCAAGAGTATTGACGATGGCAAAAGCTGGGGTGAAGCAAACCAGGGGCTGCCAATTATTAATACTGGCAAACTAATCTCTGCTATTGCTGGTAGTGTAGGCAGCACAGCCTTTGCTATGGATCCAGCCATGCATAACAGGTTTTATCTCAACTATCCACCCTATGGCATCTACCGCGGCACAGATACTAATACTGCACCTGCACCACCAACCATCCACACACCAGCAAATGCAGCAAAAACATCTGATTCAACACCACTGATCATAGGCAGCAGCAGCCCTGGCAGTGTGGTACTTGTTTATAACGGAACTGCCACTCTGCTTGGAACAGTAGCAACTGACTCAAGCGGGCTGTTTAGCTTAAGCTGTAGCAACTTAAACACAGGGACTCACATCTTAAAGGCTATCAGCGTTGACAGGTTTGGCACCAGCGGTCAAACATATCTTTCCCTGACCATTGTTCCGGGTGTTGCCCCTACCATTGATAGTCCAGTATCTGGTGCAACCAATCAAGCAACTATAACCATTACAGGCACTGCTGAGGATGGAAGCACGGTTGTCATTTATGACAATCTTAAGCCTATTGGAACAGTAACCGCTACCAATGGCTTTTATTCCTCTACAGTTAAGTTGGTTGATGGGTTGCACAATCTTTATGCCCAGTCAACAAATAACTCTGGGGTAATGGCATCATCAGACATGGTAAATCTTTTGATTGACACTGTGGCACCAATGCCGCCGATTATAACAAAACCAGCATCTGGCAGCAAGATGCCGGACGATATATTGACTATCACCGGACTAACCATTGCTACCAGTACGGTATTTATTTACATCAATTCTATTGAAGTGGGCAGTGTTACCAGTAATGAAAGCGGTGGATGGACATTTACTACCCAGGTTTTATCTGATGGACTGAATGAAATTACGGCAAGGGTAAAAAATTGGTTAGGCAATATCAGCCCTTCTTCGTATCCTGTAAAGGTTACGATAGGTATTCCGCCAGTCATTGTCAGCCCTGTTTCTGGCAAGACCACTAAGTCCACGGATATCATTATTTCAGGTAAATGCCGGGCAAATGCATCGGTCGGGGTTTATCTTGATAATGCAAATATTGGCACTGCAACGGCATCTATTAGTGGAACATTCAGCTACACCCTGACCAACCTTACTGCTGGAACACGTACCGTAACAGTAAACGCGGTAAAGGGGGATAAAAGTGGCTTTTCTAACATAGTAACCTTGATTATCCAGCCAGATCTGCCCATTGACCCGGTAGGTGTCAATATCTCCTCACCTCGCGGCACAGAGCATCCCATGAGTATGGATGAGGATAGTAGTGTAGGCGTTCACTGGCAGAGTACTATAACAGTTACTGTTCCTGTAACCGGTTCACCTACGCGTGTATATATTAAATATAGCGGAACTGAGGCTACCATGAGTGATATTGATAATGACAACATCTATACGTATTCCTTTGTCCCCTATCCGCTTCATGGTAATGTGCCCCTGACAGTAGTGATTGAGTATGCGACCAGCGGAACATCTGAGGTTAATATTGGCACACTATTGATTGATCCTGATGGACATGTCTATAACATTATGACAAATGGAACGGTTACAGGGGCAGTCGTTACCTGCTATTGGTTCAGTACAGCAACTACTACCTGGGAAATCTGGCCAGCATGGGATTATCCCTTCAACAGTGTCCCGCAAATAAACCCCCAGACCACGACCACAACTAATGATTGTTATTACAGCTTCATGGTTCCAGCAGGCAAGTATTATGTTCATGCAGTATGTTCGGGATACAAAACCTATCAGAGCGGTACTCTGGAGGTAATCAATGACCCGGTTCATCATGATGTTTATATGGAGCCAATACCGATTTTGACCACATTAAAGGTTGCACCGCAGTCAACAGTCCTCGGACTAAGCGGCACATACTCATTTACAGCAATAGGTTATGATCAGTATGAAAGATCAATGGGAGAGATAGAATGTTCATGGAGCAGCAGCATTGGCAGTGTCCTGCCAGCCAATGGGAAAAGCATTATATTTACTGCTCCTGGCACTGTAACTACTGGAATAATCACTGCAGCATCAGGAACCGTTCAAGGAACTGCATCAGTAATTGTCTGCCAGCCTGCTACGGTTAAATTATCCCCTCAAGCTATATATACACGACAAAATGAGGTCTTTACCCTGAATATCGATATTGCTGATGTGGTTGATTTGTCAGGGGCAAAGATACTCTTGTCCTTTGACAAGAGTAAGCTAAGGGCAGGAACAGTAACAATAGGCAGCTTCTTCGGTCAGAATGACCCCAATTTCCTATTATTTTCTGCTATAAAGAATCCTCAAGGGACTGTAGAGATTAGTGGGACAAGACGTGCTTCATCAGGTGTTACAGGATCAGGAACGATTTATTCTGTTACCTTTTGCCCCATGTTTAATGATTGCTCAGGAACCATATCCATTAGTGAGGCAGTATTAAAGGATGTCAATCTGGCGGTTATTTTAGTAGGGGATAAATATCCAGCTGTGATTCGTGGGAAACGACTTCTTGGTGATTTTGGTCAAAAAGACAACGAATATCCTGATAACAAAATAAACTTTAATGATTTGATGTGGTTTACTAAGTATTGGAATGACAATAATCCGAAAGGCGATATCGCCTCAACCAGAACCACAGGCTTTGCCCCTGACTTTACCTATGAGCTGGATGGCAGGATAGAGTTTGAGGATCTGGTTTATTTTGCAGCGATGTGGAAATGGGATTATAACAAAGGGACACAAGCTCCAAGGTTGAAATCAAGGGGTGCAATAGATACTACGGCAATGGTTAAATTAAAAACCATGAATGTAGATGAGAACAAGGTATGTGTCGATGTCGTTGTGGAGAATGTCTCTGACCTGCTTGCTGGACATTTTATCTTGCAGTTTGACACAACCAAACTGGAACTTGTAACCATTACCTCTTTGGCAGATAAGTTTGTTAAAGAACAACATGGACAATTGGATATCAGTATTGCTGACTTGAATGGTCAAATCGCAGCAAGCAGTACTATTGTCAGTCTCACTTTTCTTATTAAATCTCCAATTTCTGATGACCGATTGCCAATCTTTGTTGCTTCTGCTGACTTACGAAGCACAGCAGCTAAGCCGATATCGTCATACATCGTTCCCATTTCTGTCACTGCATCAGACTTAACCAGAGTCTACTGCTATCCCAATCCTTATATTTCATTAGAGCATACGCAAGGCATAACCTTTGCTGAACTAACTGATGAAGCAAGGATTAGAATCTTTGACATAGCTGGTGAGCTGGTTTATGATTCTGGGATGATTAACACAAGAGACAAATTTGGCAAATTCAACTGGCCTGTAGTCAACGAATCAAACACACCCGTTGCCTCTGGCATTTACCTCTACCTTATCACAAATAACAAGGAACAGAAAAAGACGGGTAAGGTGGGGATAGTCCGGTAGAGACGCTTGCTGAAGCACTTAGTGTCGTGTCAAGTCTCAAGTGTCGAATGGTTTATTAATGTAGCTGCAGGGCTTGTCCCTGCCTTTTCCCAATGTAGAGACGCGATTAATCGCGTCTCTACTACATGCGACAGATTAAAGTTGACGCGACATTAGAGAAGTGCAGGAATTTTGTAGATAATGGCACGATTTGATTTTAAGTTTCAACATATCTTAAATGTTAAGAAACATAAGGAAAATCTATTACAGGAAGGACTGTCTCAATTAAAGCGGTTATTTCAACAGGAAGAATCTGTCCTCTGGGAGATAGAGGACAAGACAAAGGAATACCTCCTTAAATTAAAAGAGCTTCAAGCAGGGGTAATCTCTATCCAAGAAATCATGGATTATCATAATTTCCTCATCAGCCTGAACAAGGATATTATTGCTCAAAAAAACAAGCTTGAAAACCTTTCTACAGAGATAGATGATGCTATCTCTAAATTGGTCCATGCTTCTCAGGAAAGGAAAATCTTTGAGAAATTAAGGGAACGAAAATGGAATGAATTCTGGTTGGAGGCAAATAAAGAAGAACAGGAATTTATGGATGAGGTTGCCTCAATTGGTCATGAAAGGAAAAAAAGGTAGTTAGGCTTAACACGTAATAGTTCAACGCAGAGACGCAGAGGCACAGAGAAATTAACAAAAATTAGGTGGTGTCTGAGAATAGCTTAGCTTGTTAGTTGCCGGATAATTTCTGCCACAAAGGCACTAAGACACGAATGAGTGCTTTAAAATTTTCTTTGTGCATCTTAGTGCCTTTGTGCCTTTGTGGCAAACTTTTAGCTAATTTCAGACACCATCAAAAATTCCTTGACAATATTTGAAAATTTGTTATAATACCAGTAAGTGTTCAGCTATTAGCAGTCAGCTTTTCAGTTTGGACAATTTGTTACTGCTTATTAAAAGGCATAATGATGCAAAAATTAACAAAAACATTGACACAAATAGAGGATATTTTTCTCTCCTCCCTTTCCCTGGCAGAGGCAGTTCAAAGCCGTCTTGATAATCTCACCAAGCCGCAGGCAAGCCTTGGCAGGCTTGAAGAATTGGCAAAACAGGTGGTGATGATTACTGGGAACATGTCCCCCTGTCTTGGGAAAAAGGTTATTTTTACTATGGCTGGTGATCATGGGGTATGCGAGGAAGGTGTGAGTCTTTTTCCTACAGATGTGACACCACAGATGGTTTATAACTTTATTCGCGGCGGGGCAGGGATAAATGTCTTAGCAAACCATGTGGGAGCTAAGGTAATTGTGGTAGATATGGGTGTAGCTATTGACCTTGAGCCGCAGCCAGGGTTGGTTATAAAAAAGGTTGGTTATGGGACAAAAAATATATCCAGATGTCCAGCTATGAGCCGGGAGGAGGCAATTCTTTGTATTGAACGAGGGATCGAAGCCTTTGAGCAGGAGTTTGAGACTAATGGAGTGGATATTTGCGGGTGTGGTGATATGGGGATTGGAAACACAACCCCATCTGCAGCCATTGTTGCTGCAATAACCGGTAGAGCAGTAGAGGACATCACTGGCAGGGGAACAGGGATTGGGGATACTGCCTGGCTGAAAAAGGTAGCTGTCATCAAAAAGGCATTGGCGGTGAATCAGCCAGACTCAACTGATGGGATTGATGTCCTGTCTAAGGTTGGCGGGTTTGAGATAGGCGGGCTGTGCGGCATAATCCTTGCCTCAGCTGCAAACAAAAAGCCAGTGGTTATTGATGGTTTTATCTCTACTGCTGCTGCCTTGATTGCTTATCTATTGAAACCTGCTGCTGTCAAATATATGATTGCCGGACATGCCTCTGTGGAAAGGGGACAGCAGGCTGCCTTGAAGATGATGGGTCTTGAGCCTATCTTGGATCTACAGATGAGGCTTGGTGAGGGGACAGGGGCAGCACTGGCAATGGGTATTGTTGAGGCTGGGGTAAAAATATTGACACAGATGGCAACCTTTGCTGAGGCTGGGGTTTCAGAGGCAAATTAGGTATCAGGTATCGGGTTCTACTACTCAGCTCTTGAGAGAATTAGCATGCTTATGGCAGAAAAACAAGAGGAATGAATCCATTCCCTACCCCCTTGGTTTTACTGATCTTACCTGACACCCGACACCTAAAACGGAGGATTCCATGCAGCCACCTTCATGGGTTGAGATCGATTTAGATAATATCACGCATAATATAGGAGAAATCCGAAGAATTGTTGGAACCTCCTGTCAGATAATGGTAATTGTCAAGGCAGATGCTTATGGACATGGGGCTGTGGTTGTGGCAAAAACGGCCATCAAGGCTGGAGTGCAAAGGCTTGGGGTAGTCTGCCTGTCTGAAGGGATAGATTTAAGAAATGCAGGGATTGATTGCCCTATTCTGAGCCTTGGTCCACCTATGCCAGATGAAATACAAGGCTATATTTATCATAATATTACCCCAAGTATCTTGTCCTGGGAACAGGCAAAGATACTTTCTGATGAGGCTATATCCAGGGGTAGGACAGTAAAGATCCATGTCAAGATAGATACTGGTATGTCCAGGCTGGGTATATTGTATACCGAGGTATTTGAGCTTATAAAAAAGATTCATTTATTGCCAGGTATAGAGATAGAAGGGATTTTTTCTCATCTGGCCTCATCTGATTCTGTTGACAAGGCATATGCTTATGAGCAATTTCGACGGTTTACAGGGGCCATCAATCGCCTTAAGAAAATAGATATTGTTGCACCGATTACTCACATCTCTAATTCAGGGGCAATTATTGACCTGCCAGAGATGAGGCTGGATATGGTTCGGACAGGAATAGCTATCTATGGGCTTTTCCCATCAAAATCAGTTGCACAGAATGTTTCTCTTCAACCAGCCATGTCGTTTAAGACAAGGATAATCTACTTAAAGGAAATGCCAAAGGATTTGCCTGTGCATGGGTTTCTTCCTGTTTATGGAGGCATTTCGTATGGTAGAACATATGTGAAAAAAAAGATTAAAATAGCAACCATACCGATTGGCTATGCAGATGGGTATCCAAGAGCATTATCCAATAAGGCTGAGGTTTTGATTCAAGGGCAACGGGCACCAATTATTGGCCGGGTAACCATGAATTTTTGCATGATAGATGTCTCACGCATTCCTGATGTCAGAACAGGTGATGAAGTTGTCCTGTTTGGGAAACAAGCCCAATCATCGCTGTCAGTGAATGAATTGGCAGATATCTGCGGCACAATCAGTTATGAGATATTATGCAGGATCAATCCACGTATTTTACGGGTGTATGTAAGTAAGGAGGGAATAAACAATGTTTCGGACAATGTGCAAGTCAAAGATACATAGGGTAACCATTACTGATGCAAATCTTTATTATACAGGAAGCATTACCATTGATGAGGCATTAATGGAGGCAGCCGATATCCTGCCCGGGGAACGGGTGCAGATAGTCAACCTGAATAATGGAACAAGAGTAGAAACCTATGTGCTGGAAGGGATAAGAAATTCAGGATGTATCTGTCTGAATGGTGCTGCAGCAAGATGGGGCATGCCCGGTGATATAATAATAATCATCTCCTATGCTATGGTAGAAGATAAAGAAGCAAGAGGATTTGTGCCAAAGGTTATCTTTGTCAATGAACGAAATGAGATGGTCTTATAGGTGTATAAGTGAATAGTTCCCCTGGCGGCAAATAGATTGTAAACATTTTCAGGGTCAACTGGCTTGGTTCACCGTGAATCGTAATTTTAGAGAGCGTTGTATGACAATCAAAGCAGTTGCCAGATTTGACACAGGTTTTGGAAATTTCAGCAAGAGAAAACTTACCAAACGGTTCAAAAAGTTCAAATAGTTCAAAAAGGCATAATTTGCCAACTTGACAATATTTTTGCCATATTCCCCAATATAGCAGTGCTTAAAAAATATGGTTTTGGTTACTATGCAGCACTCTCTGAATTTGCCCTGTTTTCTGCAAAAAACATCTTGACAAACCCAAAAAAATGTGGTATACTATAAATACTTTGAAATAAAATTTGTGAGGTTGGTGATGGCTATGTTCAGAGTTGCAATCAATCAATCAATCAATCAATCAATCAATAATAGTATGCCTTGATTTGATAAAGAGGGATATGCTAAGGCGTGCCAGAATGCAGGAAGCAGGGGCACGTTTTTTTGTTGCCTTATTGCTGCTAAACCTGTTTTTTGTCTCGCAGGATTGCCTGGCTGAATCGCAGCCTCTACATACAAAAATCGATAGAATTAAGGCAATGCCGCTTAAGCAAACAAAAAGTTCACTGGCTATTGAGGCAAAAGCATTCGAGCAGGTTGTACTGGATATCAAAGATGCTTTGAGCAAGATTAAGGGTGATGTGGAAAATAAACCTATCTCCATACAAAGCATAGTTTCAACTATAGAGGGAAAAAGGCTGCAAATTAAGGCCATTGATCTGGAAATCAAAGCTGCCCTGGAGCAGGAAGAGATCGAGCTTAAAGAAAAAGGGTATTCTTCAACAATTCTTAGACGCCATGAGGAGTTTGCTGAAAAATATAAAACCAATGTCGCAGCCTTGATAACCTGCCTCGATGAAGTGTGTGCTTCTGATGAAAGCAAGGTTTGTTCCAGTATCCAAAAAACACTGGATTTTATTGATAATGAACTCCTGCCCAAAGAGCCTTGTCTCAGCAGTCCATTGCCTGAGGATGTGAAAAAGCCTGAATTTAGCAGGGAAGAGATGTTGGATGTCAAAGGTATTATTAAAAAAGATGAGGAGACTCCACCTGTATTCAGCCCGCCTGCTGAAACAACATCTTCTGAGAAACAGTCTATGTATGCTCCACCTCTCACCACTCAAACAAAATATGCCCCGCTGCCACCTGCTGAATATGATCTTGATCCAACTCGTGATATTCATTTTACGCAGGAGATTATAGATTTAGCTGCCAGCCTTGACCATGACCCGGTTAAAATATTTGAATGGGTCTCTAATAATATTGATTATATTCCCTACTATGGCTCATATAAAGGCAGTCAATATACCCTGCTTGAGCGATCAGGTAATGACTGGGATACCTGTTCCATGTTAATGGCTCTATATCGAGTTTCTGGTATTCCATGCCGGTATAGAAGGGGCATTATTCGGATGCAAAGCAATACGGTAAAAAATTGGGTAGGGGTCCAGGATGTTGATACAGCTTGGTCAATCTTCTGGAGATCCTATGTGCCAGTGGGTCCGATATGGGGAGATACTGCTTGTACCAGGCTGGCTGGGCTTGTCTTTGAACACGTTTTTGTAGAGGCTTATCTGCCTTATGGGAACTATCGTGGTCATATGAATGATCTGTCAGAAAAGATGTGGATTCCATTAGATCCCAGTTTTAAGTCATATGATTATACCGAAGGTAATGGTCAGGCAAAAGAGGTGGCTTTTGATTCTCAATCCTATCTGGCCGGGACAACTACTTTAAGCCCAATACAATATTTCAAGCAGCAGCTTCAAGATCAGGGTATTTCTGTCCAGGAGGCTAAAAGGACACGGAAGATAAAAGAGCAGAAGTTTGAGGTCTTGCCATCTGCCCTGCCTTATTATGGGCAGGATGATCCGTATTATAAGCTTGATAGTTGTATTGGCTCTTCACTTTCCAGGTTAACCATAAACCATCGGGTGCGAATAGAGTTATCTACCGATCGAACATATATGATTCAACAGATAACCGATGTGCCCTCGTTGTATGGTAAGAGATTGGCTATAACCTATAAGGGATACTGCCAGGAGGATGAGCAGTTAATTAGTGAAGGAAAGATTCATTTAGCTAAATTAACTCCTGACCTGCGAGTGGATGGTTTATCAATTACCAATGGTTGGTTCGGATTAAAAATTGGTGAGACAGAGGAATTAAAACTCTTTTCTATCCCACCTGAGCCCGGATACCGCAAAGATGGAATTGGATACCCAGATGATGTTGGTGAGAGCCTGTATCTTGGCTATCCGTATACCCTCTATACCGGTGCAGTCCATAATTTAGCCCTTGATACGGCTGGAGATACCTCCAGATTGATTAAAAGTAGGGTTGATAGATTTATTTCTACTATTGAAAACCCACCATCAGAAGGCATTAATATCCTGTCAGAAGAGGTGATGGGTGAGCTGCTTTGTATCGCTGCCTTGAAATATCTCCAAAATACAGAAACAGAGATAAATGAATTGGCCAGCCTAAAAGATTACTCCATTAATCGTCGCATCTGGTCAGCTATGACTATTCAAAAGGTCAACCCTGTTGCCTTAGCTGGACAGCCAACCTATTTAGAACTAACTACTAACCTGATTAATGCCGTTATCCCTGATGATTATGCAGATGTATTGTATTCAATTGATGGTAAAACAGGTGGCAACGGGGAGATAACAAGACTATCCCTGATGAATGCTTCATTTCATGAGCATAAGATATGGGAAGAGGTGGTTGGGCTGGAGGCTATCTCTACAATTAAAGCCCTGCAATATGCTAAGGCTACCAATATTTCTATTCATACCATAACTTGGAATAATCAAAGTGAGATTGATCAATTGAATCTTGACTCCCGACATAAGCAAAGACTTAGAGAGCTTCTGAATCCTGAGAAACATCCCGGCTATCGTATCATTATCCCGCATTCAAAGTTTACTTATCACGATTGGACAGGGATTGGGTATGTCTGGGAACATATCGAAGATGGGTATGGAGGGTATTTTATTGAAGGAGAGATGAGAGGGGGAGAGACAGTGGTGAAGGATGATCCACTGGCAAAGATGGATGCAAAATGGAATGGGCTGGATGGAAAACAAAGAGGAAAAATAGTAAAAAATGTCAACTCATTTAATAACTTTACCAAGAGCTTCGCTCAAGTCTCTGATTTTAAGCTTAGAAAGATAATAGCTGAACAGGGTGTAAATTATCCTGATGTGGATCAGGACTTGATGAATTTTATGGTTACTCTCGAGTCTGCCGGGAATAATCCGTATGCAATGAATGTAAATGAGGATGGGGGTAGCGATGGAGGACTGGGATTGGGTCAGTTTATGCCAGATACAGCCACCTGGCGTATGCCAGGTATAAAAGTAAATGACGAACTGCCACAAGATTTTATGGTACTTCAACTTAGCCCGTTAGATAGTATGCTAAGCCCACGGTATTTTGCTGATTTTAAGTATAATAAATTAGCGGCTGATGAACGAACTAATACTGAAACAGGTGTGAAGTTGATGTTTAATTATATTAAGTGGCTGATGAAAAGACCGTGGATTGGAAATGATGTGGCTAAGATTGTAGCAGGGTATAATGCAGGGGCTGGAGGTCCGAAAGAGAGAAATGGTGTTTGGGGGGCTATAGAGAAGGCAAAGGAAGATCCAGGGGAATATAGAAAAAATAAACAAATATCCAATGATACGCCCTTATGGCCGTATTACCTTCCTCTACCAAAAGTTACAGTAAAGTATATAAATGAGATGTTGCGAGCAAAAGGACTCAAAGAATATGAAAAATACCCACTTGAAGACAAAAAGAAGGTAGATGAGGAGAAGGATAAAGAAGATGAGCCAAATGATGAAAACAAACAGAATGAGGAGGGGCAATAATGATAAAACAAAAGATAATAGTTTTAGGGATGAGCTTTGGCATATTATTTCTGATTGCTCAAATGGCAGTTTCAGGGCAGGTAACTATTTCGTCCGTTTTTCCAGAGAATGATCCAAATCACAGGATGAAAATAGGACTTTATGGTGCTACATGGTTGGCTACTCCTGATTGGAGTCCTGATGGCAAGGAAATCGTCTTTTGTTTTATCCAGAGAATGACAGGAAATACAGATATATGGATAGTTGATATTAATGGAACATATGTTCGAAAACTGACAAATAGTCCGGAATTGCCAGGATGGGAGCCTAAGTGGTCACCAGATGGTTCTAAGATTGCTTTTACAAGAGGCAGTAATATGTGGACAATGAAGCCAGATGGTTCTGACCTAATTCAACTCACTAACGATGATAAAGGGTATTCTGATTTTTCCTGGTCACCTGATGGGACCAAGATTCTTTTCTATAAATGGGATGATTCTAATAAAGATATTTTATGGATAATGAATAGTGATGGAACAAATCAGAGGCATTTGGTTACAGGAGGAGCTGTCTCCCTACCTATTGAGTGGACAAATGATAACACAAAGATAGCATTCAACTCTACAAGAGGCGGCAACTCTAATGTCTGGACAATAAATATAGATGGCACAGGCTTAACAAAATTGAGTAATTATCAAGGAACATCTTTGAGATGGTCACCAGATGGGACAAAGATTGCAGCCATTGATCATCTTTCTGCAAAATTCCGGATAATAAGTTCTGACGGTTCAAACCGGACTGAATTAGATACTGGAGATGTGGTAGTAAGTGGTTCTGATCAAAGGCCATCCTGGTCAGCTGATGGCAAGAAGATATTATTTCTTGGATATAACAAAGGAAACGACAAGACAAATTTTTACATCCTAACCCTCCCTCTTCATCTCCAGGCAGGTCCTTGGCAAGGTTCTCAAAAATCCCCTGCTATATCTCAAGTGAAGAACCAGGAAACAGGCTATATCTCACTTAAAGCTTTCAGAGCAGCAAACAAAATTGTTATTGGTGGCAAATTGAGTGAATGGCAGGGGATAGACAGAGCAATGCTTGACGAAAAACAATATATCACCTACAAGCCAGCCAATTGGCAGGGCAAGGATGATTTAAGTGCTGAACTAATGGCTCAGTATGATGATGAGAATCTGTATTTAGCGATTAAGGTAACCGACGATAAATTTGTTCAGCAATTTAGAGGTGATGAGATGCTTAAGGGGGATCATGTTGAGTTGTGGTTTGGTACTGAAAAGGGCACATATCAATTTGGGCTATCTCCCGGAGATTTTAAGGGATTAAAGCCAGAGGCAGTATTGTGGCTGCCGAATGTTTCTTCAGATAACAAGCAAAAGGTTCTTAAAGGGATAAAGGTGGATAGTCAAAGAATAGAGGCAGGTTATAATGTAGAAGTAAAAATACCGCTGGCAAATATAGGTATCACCAAGGAGACTCAGTCGGTAAGGTTTACATTGGTGGTAAGTGATACGGATGATGCGGCAAATCCAGAACAGGATTCTCTGCTGACTTCATCTAAGTTGAAGTGGAATAAGCCGGAGACGTTTGGGGAACTGGCATTTAAGTAAGGAGAAGTTGATGTGGATAGTCTGTAGTGAGGGTCTGTAGGGTGGGCATTGCCCACCAAAAAGGTGTAAATGACAGAAATAGATTGGTGGGCGATGCCCACCCTACTCATAACCTACAATTTTAATTGTTATGAGGTACTATAATAGTAATGGAGCGTAAATATGGAATCAAGCAAGCTGAATGGACTGAAATTACTATTAATATTGATGCTATTCCTTTTGTCTCATGAAGTACAGGCAACACAGACCACAGCTGTAGATAAAGGACTGCTCTGGCTCTACACCCACCAGAATTCGGACAACAGCTGGGGAGAGAGGGGAGAAAAAAGCAAATTCAGGGATACTTGTGTAGTAGCAGAAACATTGTTGGAGTTGGGTGTGAACAATGATGTGTTAAAGAATGCTCTGGATTATATTGAGGCTGCTGATGTAGAAACTACAGATTATTTAGCTCGCAAGATTATAGCTCTGGCTAAGGGGGGCAGAAATACCGCAACCCTGACAACTATCTTGAAATCCTATACTAATATTGGCTTTATGAATGGAAATAAATATATTCCTGGTGGAGGGCATGGATATAAGAAAGACTGGGAAGGGACACCATTAGATACTGCTTTAGCCATCAAGGCATTTGTTGCAGCTAATGCTATAGATGAGGATGTTGTTTGTCAGGATGTGCAATTCCTATTAATTACATCAAATTTAACCTCAGATCATGGCTGGGACAGCCGATATTATGAAGAAACAACTGCCAGTATTTATACTACTGCTAACTCGCTTATTGGTCTTATTTCGTGTGATACCGTTAACCTTTTTGCACCTGATTGGTTTATTCAATGGTTTCATGATACCATAGATTCCAATACATTATGGTTACTTAACCAACAGAATCAGGATGGCAGCTTTGGAGAAGGGACAGGTACCACTTATCAAACTGCTTTAGCGGCATTAGCCTTACTGGAAACCCCTTTCAAGCATTCAGATACCCTGTCTAAGACCGTAAAATGGCTTAAAGATCAACAGTTACCAGACGGCAGTTGGAGCCAGAATGCGTATGAGACAGCCCTGGCCATGCAGGTATTGAGGCAGATTCCAGAAGTTAGTCTGGTAGAGCCGGGTTTTGGGACGGTTGGATGCCGTATTGATATAAACGGTTGTGGATATTCAGCCGGAGAAGAGATACGGATCGACCTTGGCACTACCCTGAGCATTGCCACTACTATTGCAAGTGCTGCTGGGACATTTACGGCTGTATTTAGAGCAGATAGCCAGCCTTATGGGACAAAAACTATTATGGCAAATGGTATGGGTTCGAGCAGAAAAGCCAGTAGTGAATTTTTCATTATGCCTGATGTTCAGGTAACCCCTTGTTCAGGTTATCCAGGCACATTAGTAACTATTTTAGGCAATGGCTATTTACCTTCAGAGCCAATTCGGATTGATTTTGGTGTGACGAGCACTATGACTATAGCCAGTGCAGATACAATGGGCAGGTTCGCAGTTACATTTACAGTGGATTCACAACAAATAGGTAGCCTGACAATAAAGGCTGTTGGGCTGAGTTCCAATCAAACAACCAGCTGCCCTTTCAGAGTAATGTCATCTGTCATTGAGATTTCCGGGCAGGTGCTTGATATTGATGGAAAGCCTATTTCTAAAGCCAGGGTAGAAGTTTTTCAATTAGAGAAATACAAAGACAAGGCGTATACAGATTCTGATGGACGATATCGGATTGGCAATCTGCCTTCTAAAGGTGATTACAGTGTAGTGACAAGTAAAATAACACAAAGCCGGTGGAAGGGGTGGAACATTATGTGGAATGAGTATATCCCCTATATAAAGGCTCAGCTGCCGTCAGATGAGAATGTGGTTGATCTTGACTTTATGATGCCGAGGTGTAATCAATGGATACAATTATTGAAAGGAGCTCATGGAGAAGCCTATGGGTGGTGGAACAGTGGTGAGGGATATGGGTATGAGCGTCCGAATAAACTACAGATAAGTCTAAACAGTAGGGAATGGAGGTCTAAATATAGATTCTATTTATCTCCTCGTGATTCTGCTAAAATCACTGATTATGATTCATATTCTACTGGGCAGAATGGAACCACATATTATGGATGGTATTGGTGTAAGAGTTGCCAGAGATGGCATAGTTATAGCTGGCAATGGGATTTTAATCAGAAATATGCCCGGATTGATGCGGCTAAGAACCGATTGGTTATTGATGTTACTCTGAGAGGTCTGTGGTGGCAAAGGGCTTTCTTTAATCAGGAGTATATTATTAATACTGGCGGGAAGTTAGCTCCCGGGATGGTATTGGAAAATGCAACCTTAGCTGAATCGATAGAACTACCTGAGAAAAGGGCAGCAAAGGCTTCGGTTAGCTTGAGTTTTCCGTCTTCTGGTTCTGATTCAGACAGCAGAGCATTAGCCCCGATTCTTGGTGATTCCAGAACCTCGATTATGGTCAGGGATGTAGAAGAAGACTTGACTACAGCTAAAATGACTGTGAAATTTGATCCTGGTAGGGTACAGGTAAAGGATGTTGAATCACCCACTTTACCGGATGATGGTTTAACCGTATTGATTGATAAAGAGATTGATAATGAGACAGGGGTAGTGAAGATAATTGCCATGGTAGTAGGGAAAGAGCAATTAGAAGGCAGCTCTACTGCAGCTGCTCAAGCTATACCCTTGAGAGCACCCGGGTTTATGTGTGCTGCTCCGGCAATGTTGCTTGATAGTCCACACGATAAGAATACTACCTACACCCCATCTACTTATGAAGAGATAGAGAATATAGCTCCAATTGCTGAGCTAATTATTGCTTCGAGCAACTCGGCTCAAAGCCCGCCTCTATCAACGAAAGAGATGGCTTCAGCAATATGTATTTCATCTATTGAATTGCAAGACTCAAACGGAGGTATCATTGAGGCAGAGATAGCAGATAACAGGATTGTCAGGGTAGAGTCGGAATCAAGTCTTGATAATGCCTGTTGCTATCCAAATCCGACTAAAACAGGAGAAATGGTTTTTGCCAGATTAACAGATCAGGTCAGGGTGAAGATATACAATATAGCTGGAGAGCTGATATATGACAGAACTCACACCACTAATGGCAAATGGACATGGGGATGTGAAAATAATGATGGTGATAAGGTTTCAAGCGGGATATACATCTACCTCTTGAGTGATCCAGTAACAGGTGGCACCAAATCGGGTAAGCTTGGGGTAATACGATAGGGAATCCTGTTTGTGACCGTAGCCAATAAGTGCGTCCTATGCCCTTCTATCAACTGATAAATGACCCGATTGAATGTCTTCCGGGATAGCAATACCAAAACATGGCAGGAAATGGAGTCAAACAGTGCTTAAGAATATAGATGTGGCTTTGGTTGCTATGCAACACTCTCAATTTAATTACACTTTTTCGCTAAATTAAATTGAAGAAAATTATGATTCCGTCTGAAGCAGCACACAGGTATGCCTGTCCCTTATGTCCTTATCTCCATTGGTGACAATATTCTGCCATTTACTTCACAACATTGGGCAATCCTGATACAAGAGGTTATGTTTGCATTTGGACATAAGGCATGGACAACCTCTTCTGGCTTGCCTGTTCCAGAATTGGTTGTCTTAATCTCCATCAATAACTGAAATCCTGCTGTTCCCATTCCGCATTCCGCATTATGTATTTCAATACCACGAACAAACTCTCGGATATTTACCTGCTTTATTGTATCCTTTCTCTTCCGCTGGACAATAACCTCTGTTTTGCTCATAAAAGAGGCAATGTCACTGAGTGATATTATTCCCTGTCCATCAACCTGATAACGGATAAAATCTACAATAGATGTCAATGCACCAGCATTTGAGGCAATAAATACAGCATCCATAATCCTTATGCCACAAGGCAGCACCTCATTCAGCCTCCTCATTAACTCATCCAGCTTCATGGGTATCTCAAGCTCTATATCCAGGAATTCCTCCTGACTCATTATCCCTACGCTTAAGGGATGGCCAAAGGAAAGCCTTGGATGCGGACTGTAACCACTGCTATAGGCAATCGGGATACTGGCTCGGCTTAATGATCGCATAAACATTCGGAGCATATCAAGATGGGAGACAAACGATACCTCTTTTCCTTTGGTATATTTCAATCTTACCCGTATCTGTCTTCCTTCTACAGCATTTCTGGCAGATGGCGGAAGGTAATATGTTGTCATAGGAGTCTGCTCGACTGCATCCTCTTGTCCTTTTTCTCCTTTTTGTCCACCTGTCTCACATACCCCGCACTGCTTGCATCTGCCTATCTGACATGCAGGGGTAGTTATAGCCTCATAGGCACGCTTTGCCTCTTTTATCAGATATTCTTTGTGGACACCAGTATCAATATGATCCCATGGAAGGTGTTCCTCAAGACTTCTTTTTCTGGCAGTGTAAAATTCAGGGGATATTCCCGCCCTTGCAAAGGCATCCATCCAGGCAGAGAGCTTAAAGTATTCTGACCAGGCATCAAATTTACACCCCTGTTCTAAGGCATAAAGCAGCACCTGTCCCAGCCTTCTATCACCCCTGGCAAATACTGCCTCCATAAAGCTTGTTGCCGGGTCATTCCAGCTAACGGTTATCCATCGACAACGTTGAAACTGTCTCTTGATATAGTTCAGTTTTTCCCTTAATTGCTCAATAGATTCCTGTGCCTCCCATTGGAATGGGGTATGTGACTTGGGAACAAATGAGGCAAGGCTTATCTTGAGTTGTTTTTTGCCATACCTGACACTATTTATCAGGGAAACCATGCCCTCTATATCCTCCCATGTCTCTGTTGGCAAACCAATCATAAAATACAGCTTTACAGTATTCCATCCCTGGTGATATGCATCCCTTATAATTGCAGGCAGGTCATAATCAAGAACATCTTTATTAATTACACAAGATAATCTCTTTGTCCCTGCCTCTGGGGCAATGGTCAGCCCTGTTTTTTTGATTTTGGACAATATAGCTGAAACCTCTGTTACCAATGAATTCAATCGCAAAGAGGGCAGGGAAATGGCTAATTTTCTACCATAACACCTCTCTATCCCTTTGACCAGATCCAGAATATCCGAATGATCTGTAGAACTTAAAGAGCCAAGAGACAGCTCCTCATAACCAGTTTCCTTGATTATCTGTTGAGACTGTTTAAGCAGGGTGTTTAATGACCGCCCCCGAAGTGGTCTATAGATAAAACCTGCCTGACAGAATCGGCATCCCCGACTGCATCCTCGCTGAATCTCCAATCCAGCCCGATCATGAGCAATCTCTATAAACGGCACTATTGGTTTAATGGATGCCCTCTGCTGCTCAAGATCAACCACCCGTCTTTTTATTTTTGATAAAGGCTGAAGGCTGAAGGTTGAAGGCTGAAGGGGAAGATCTTCAATCTGTGGTGTGAACTCTTTGATTGTTCCATCTGGATGATATTCTACCCTATAGAATGACGGCACATAAACGCTTTCTATTTGAGATAATGCCAGAAGCATTTCATAACGGCTTTTGTCTCGATAGCTTTTAACCGTTGAAACTATCTCAACAATAAGCTCCTCAGACTCACCGATACAGAATACATCAATAAAATCAGCCAATGGCTCAGGATTAAGGCTGCATGGCCCGCCAGCAATGATTAAAGGGTGTTTTTCTCCCCTATCTTTAGAAAGCAGGGGAATGTTTGATAACTGCAGCATATTCAGGACATTGGTATAACTCAGCTCATATTGAAGGCTGAAGCCGATAATATCGAACTCTGACAGAGGTGTTTTAGACTCCAGTCCAAACAAAGGGATACCTTCTTTTCTCAGCCTTTCCTCCATATCAAGCCATGGGGAATACACCCTTTCTGCAGCCACATCTGGCAGATCATTCAGGATTTCATATAATATTTTCAATCCCAAATGAGACATGCCTATCTCATAAACATCTGGAAAGGCTAAGGCAATCCTTACCCCTGTTGAGGAAATATCCTTAAAAACACTATTAATCTCACCCCCTGTATATCTGGCTGGTTTGGTTACAAGTGGCAATATATGTTCTATGTTTACCTTATTCATGTCCACCTCGGGTAGAATATGTTTGAGTGCAATTGACCACCGGCAGTGGACATTCCATCACCACAGACAGGAATGTCTGTGCTACGTTGTTTGGCAATTCATTTAGCACTTAGCCTCGAAAGGCTCCTATCCTTTTCAGAGATAATTGGGTCATTAATCGGCCAGTTGATATTAATCTCAGGGTCATTCCAGATGATCCCGCAGTCATGCTCAGGGGAATATTCCTCTGTACACTTATAAACAACCTCAGCCATTTGGCTTAAAACAAGAAATCCATGGGCAAAACCAGTCGGGATATAAAGTATGGACTGATTTTCTTCTGATAGCTCAATCCCAACCCATTGGGTATAGCTGGGTGAGCCTTTTCTTATATCAACAGCTACATCAAATATCCTCCCCCTTAAGCAGCGAACCAATTTACCCTGTGCCTTAGGATTTTTCTGATAATGAAGACCCCTTAACACAGATTTCACAGACATTGATTGATTATCCTGAACAAATTTCTCCATTATCCCCATTTTAACAAAATCAGAATACTTATAGGTTTCCATGAAGAAACCTCTTTCATCTGTCAATACCTTTGGTTCAATAAGGATAATTTCAGGTATGGATAATTGTTTGAAATCAAAGGGCATATCTCCTCCCTATGTTTAAGGTTGACACGACAATAGCATCTCATGTATTGGTGGGCAATGCCCACCCTACAACTAAAAATAGGGGCAGAGAAAATAAACCCTGCCCCTACTCAAAATATCAATCTTGTCCCTTGATAATCTATCTTTGTTTCTTTCTCAGTCCTCTGGCAAGTCCAATTAATCCGCTGCCCAGAAGCAATATAGTTGTTGGTTCTGGAACAGCAGCTGGTCCCCCTACAGGAGGTGAGCCAGGAGCAGGTGCACCTATTCCACCACCACCGCCACCGCCTGGCAAGGGTGGATCACCGATAAAATAACCTGGTCTTGGATCAGATGTTGCATACGGGCCATCTGTCCCAGGATAAGGGCTGCGGAATGAAAAACCTGCCAGATCATTGTCTGGAGTGATGTTATGGGTTGCATAATCTGTTGAGTACCAGCGAAGTATCTCTGGCGGATCCTGCCAGAGGTTACCATTGCTGCCCCACATACCTCCGGTATTCTGCCAATTCCAAATTGATGGATCAGGAGATACCATTTGATATGACCATCCTGCAGGTGAATTGATATCAAATACCGTTCCCGGCCAGATAGGCACCTCATAGTCAACAATATTCTGAGCAGAAAGGTCAGAGTTATTCACTGTGAAGTTATAGGTGAACCAGTTATCAGCTCCAGTAGTGATCATGGTATCAATCCATGAGATATGTCCCCCATTACTAACCACTGCACCAGCTATCTGAGCAGGGGTTGCCGTTGCTGGAAGTGAATTTCCTGCTGGATCAACCAATGGCGGTGAATCTGGTGGAGGGGTTGTCTCTCCAGATGAATCTTCTGGCAATGGCGGATCACCTATAAACGGAAAGTCACTCGGATCAGAGGTTTGATATGGTCCCCCTGCCCCGGCATAAGGACTGTCAAACCTGAAGCCAGCAAGCGATGTCCCTGGATTAACCATGTCAGGATAGTACCAGTTACTGCCTTCTGCCTGCCAGTGCAGGATTAATGGTGGATTCTGCCAGTTTGCCCCCCATGTGCCAAACTGTTGGTTCACATTTTCCCAATTCCAGATAATACCAGGATCACCTGGTTTGCCAATGGTATATGTCCAGCCAAGCGGGGATTGGATATTGAATACCGTTCCAGGGAAGATAGGCACCTCATAATCAATGATAGGAGCGGTTGATGTTGCCGAATTATTAACCTCAAAGTCATAGGTATACCAGCCACTTAAGGAATCCTGGTTGACAATGGTATCTATCCATGATGTATGCTGCCAGGGTTGAAAGGCAGCCGTGGCTGTGCCGTAAAACTCTGAAGATGTCTCCCAGTATTCATAAGTACTGGTTCCTTCTGGTTCACCTTCTGGTTCACCTTCTGGTTTATCCAACAGTTCATTTATATAATAATCATACTCATATCCACTTCCTATTTGCCAGCTTCCACCAACTGTTTCATATGGTGTAGCAATTGGTGACAGTGGCGTAGTAAACCCAAAACCATTCAAGATATTACCAGCAGGTATGGGAGAGTCATGCTCACCTCCATACACTGTACTTTCTTCATACCAATGCAATGTTGCTGGGAAAGACTGCCATCGCCAGCTTGGTGTAATGGGCACCAATCTATCCTCAATCATATTTATAGGAGTTGCATTACCCCATACCTGTGAAAAATGCTCCAACCAACTCCAAGTATAATTCCACCCTTGTGGCGAGGTAATATTGTGTGTTGTGGTTTGCCATGGCCACACTGGCAGCATAAAATCACTTATCTCATCCGTGCTATTCAAGGCATTGAGGACAGTAAAATTATAGGTATATTCTCCGTTAGCAGTAGGGCTAACATCAGTTAGCACCGTAGAGGTATGAGAACCATCCACCGACCACCCCCAATAATCTGCTCCTGCCTTTCCCTCAAACAGAAAAAAGCATGAAATCACCAATAGAAATATAAAATACCGTTTCATAATAAACACCTCCAACTAAGATTAGATGTATGCCATCAACTTTATATGTTAATAAATTCCTGATTCAATCAAGAATTTGATATTTTTGTCTGCCAAATATTTACATTATACCACAAATATATCGATTTGTCAAATTTTTTTTGCTATCCGGCAGGGCAAACGCATCTAAATCCCACACCCGTAAATGTGGAATAGCACCACAAAAGCAGTTCTTTCGCAACCTTTGTTTGTGTAAAAAGACAACAGCTTGTGGGTTTTTTGCCCCATACGTTTAGAGTGCATCAACTATAAAACTACCCCAAATAATATGGCAAGTAGCAATTAGTACAGCAATTCTCGGTGAAAAACATCACTCTTGCCTTTTTTACCGAGAATTGCTGATAATTTATCCTGTATCCGATTACTAATTCTCTATGCGGCTAATTTTAGTAATTCGCCCTTTATCCCTACTATCTCCTGCTCTACATTTATAACCCTAATTTCTAATTTCTCTTGCTCCTCACGCCTGACAACTGCTCTATAAAGTTGATCAATTCGCTCATTTGTTCTGTCTAATCGTGCACTTAAATTTATGTTCATCTGATCCATTCGATTATTCGTCTCATCTATTCGTGCAATTAAACTCCTATTCATCTCGTCCATTCGTGCAATTAAACTTGTGTTCATTTCACCCATTCGATTATTCGTCTCATCTATTCGTTTATTCGTCTCATCTATCCTTCTACTCTGGTCAACAAGATGAGCGTTCATATCGTCAAGCCTCTTATTTGTCAACTGCAACAATACATTAATCTTTTCATTCTCTCCTTTGATTACGCCAAGTTCAGGAAGTATAAGTTCCTGAACAACCTTTTTAATAGTTTCTGCTATTTCCATTTTTTTTCATCTCCTTTTGATTTTATTTTAGTAGCACAGGCATCTTGCCTGTGAGGAGCGATGCTCCATAGTTTTACTTATTTTAGTATCCCGGACATTACCTTTTTTGTAGAGTTTTTTTGACAGGATTACAGGATGGACAGGATATTTTTTAATTTATTTTTATCTTTTTTGTTTTTATCCTGTCCAATCCTGTAATCCTGTCAAAAATCTTATCTGGTAGAAATTATCTGTTCTACTATAGCAGATTAAAAAAGGCAGGTTGGAAACCTGTGCTACTAACCAACCAATCTCAGAAGATATTGTCCATACTCATTTTTGCTTAAAGGTTCTGCAAGCCTTAACAGCTGTTCCTTATCGATATATCCCAAAGAAAAGGCTATCTCTTCTATACAGGCTACCTTCAGTCCCTGCCTTTTTTCGATTGCCTCGACAAACCCTGCAGCATCAAAAAGGCTTTCATGTGTTCCTGTATCAAGCCAGGCATATCCCCTTCCCATCAGCTCAACCCTGAGGTTATTATTCTCCAGGTATCTCTTGTTCACATCTGTTATCTCCAGCTCTCCCCTCCATGAAGGCTTGATATTTTTAGCGATATCAACAACCAGATTGTCATAAAAATATAGCCCTGTAACCGCATAATTGGATTTAGGCATCATGGGTTTTTCCTCAATAGACAAAACCCTGCCATCCTTGTCAAACTCAACCACACCATATCTCTGCGGATCTGTCACATAGTAGCCAAATACTGTTGCCCCTTTCTGGAAGGATACATCCATAACCGCCTTTTTTAACAGCTCGATTAATCCATGGCCATAAAAGATATTATCTCCCAGGATGAGGCAGACATCATCATTCCCAATGAATTCCTCACCCAGGATAAATGCCTCTGCCAATCCATTTGGAGAAGGCTGTTCCTTGAATTTAATATTTAACCCAAGATGATTGCCGTCACCAAATATCTCTTCAAACCTTGGCAAATCCTGAGGGGTTGAGATTATCAGGACATCCCTTATGCCTGCAAGCATAAGTATAGAAAGCGGGTAGTAGATCATGGGCTTATTATAAATTGGCAAAAGCTGTTTGCAAACACTAATGGTTACTGGATAAAGCCTTGATCCGCTTCCTCCTGCAAGAATAATTCCTTTCATCTTTGCTCCTTCTTAACCCTTTTAATATCTGACTCTACCATCATTTTTGCCAGCTCTTCAAACTTAGTCTCTGGCTGCCAGCCAAGTTTTTCTTTAGCCTTAAGGGGATTGCCCAGTAATATATCTACCTCAGCCGGCCGATAAAATTCTGGTGATACCTCTATCAATATCTTACCTGTTTTTTCATCAATCCCTTTTGTTTCAACGCCCTGTCCTTGCCATTGTATCTTGAACCCTGCACAATCAAAGGCATATTCTACAAATTCCCGGACAGTATGAGTTTCTCCAGTAGATAAGATGTAATCATCTGCCTTATCTTGTTGAAGCATACGCCACATCCCTTCCACATACTCCTTGGCATACCCCCAATCTCTTTTGGCATCCAGATTGCCGAGGACAATCTTTTCCTGCAACCCAAGGATGATCCTGGCGATGCCATAGGTTATTTTCCTGGTAATAAATTCTAAGCCTCGTAGCGGAGATTCATGATTGAACAATATCCCGGAACAGGCGAACATATTATAAGATTCCCTATAATTTACTACAGCCCAATGAGCAAACAACTTTGAAACCCCATATGGGCTTCTTGGATAAAACGGTGTTCTTTCTGTCTGAGGCATCTCCCGGACATCACCAAACATCTCGCTTGTAGATGCCTGATAGAATCTTGCCTCTGGTTTCAGTGTCCTGATTATCTCAAGCAATCGCAAGACACCAATGGCATTCACCTCTGAGGTCAGGATTGGCTGTTCAAAAGAGGTATGGACAAAGCTCTGAGCCGCCAGGTTATATATCTCATCTGGCTGGATTTTTTCTATTATTCTATAGACATTTTCAAACTCCAGCAGATCCATATAAACGATCTTAATCTTGTCTTCTATCCCCAGATCCTTTAATCTCCAATTGCTTGAATCACCGCTTCTTCTGTCAGCCCCAAAAACCGTATATCCTTTTTCCAATAGAAGCTGTCCAAGATATGCCCCATCTTGTCCACGAATACCTGTAATTAATGCTGTTTTACCTTGCTCACTCATTATTGTCTCCTTTGCACTTTACTTTAAGATGTCTTCTGATAAAGACATACAATCCAACAACAAGAAGAATGCCTATGAATAGATCACACTTATGGAATATTGGAGAAACAACAGAATGGTATTTTTCGCCAAATTTCATCCCCAAATAGGTAAGTCCATAATTCCAGGGAATAGAGCCAATGGTTGTATAAAGACAAAACTTAAAGAAGTTCATCTTTGATATGCCTGCTGGCAGGGAGATAAACGTTCTGATAACCGGCATATTTCTGGTAATAAATATTGCCCATTCACCATATTTACTAAACCATCTATCGGCTACATCTATATCGTGATGGGTGATTAAGATATATTTGCCGTATTTCATAATAAATGGTCTGCCGCCAACCGCACCAACCCAGTAAGCAATTACTGATCCAACCAGATTACCCACTGTCCCGGCAAATACCACCCAGAACATTGAGAATTTCCCCTCAGCTATCAAACAGCCTGCAAATGGCATGATAATCTCAGAGGGCAGAGGAATGCAGGCACTTTCTATTGCCATGGCTATTCCTACACCAAAATAGCCTGTGGCATCAATGATATTTTTTACAATAACAGCCAAGAATTCAAGTATGTCAGTAATCATGGTAACTCCTTTTAGGTAAATAGACTGAAGGTAAATACAGTGAGCAGATGTTTAATCTTTTTACCTTCAGCCTTCAGTCTCTCTTTTGCATTTCCTTCTGTTCCTTAAACAGTATCAAATCCCCTACCTCTACCTTGCCTGTATGCGCCCTGCCTGCGGGCAGTTCGAGCACATATTTGGCTAATCGCTGAGAGGTGTATGCCTTCCATGTATTGAGCTTGGTTGGATTAAAGGGGGCAACATTTTCAGCAATATCTACAACCTTAAAGCTCGAATCAAGCCAGATTATATCAATGGATACTGGGACAAAAAGCATATGAATCGAGACCCTTGTCCCTGTTGGATGTGGATATTCCATCAGAAGAGGGTCAGGTGATTTGGCAAACATCAGCCCTTTTGCCCTCTTTAAGAAACTGCGGGCAACACTTATCCTGGCAGATATTTGAATATTCTTGGTTACATTATGTCCTGTGACTACATCAAGATATTCTACAGCCATTACTGATTCCTTGATCATTGCGACATAGCTTTCTCCACGACTCAGCAGCTCATAAATCCCAACCTTTGTTTCATCTGCCAGCAGTCTTCTTGACCCAAAGTAACGAAACTTAATAGGTGCTCCCATGCTTTTTATTATCTTATAGGTATTTTCTCCGGCAAGGATTTGTCCGCCATTGGCTATTCGTCCAATCTTGGTAGCCAGATGGACCTCAATACTTGTAAGTGATGTTTGAGGTTGAGGATTTCCTGAAGCCATTCCCATCCGTATATAAAACTTTCGGCTTGGCTGCCTGAGATTATACTCATCTATTTCCTCTTGCACCTTGGCAGCAGTATTAATCGCCTGAGCAGGTTCTTCAAACAGGGCAACGAATGTGGCACCAGTAAATTTAAGTATCTTCCCCTGACAATTAGTTACATTTGGCTTAATAGTATTATTATAAACCTGTAATCCGGTTAATCCCCTTGTTTCGCCAAGTTGTCTAATTAATTCCAGGGATCTTTTTATGCTCATAAAGAGTATGGTTGTCTTGCATTCAGGCAATGGTGCAGGGACAGTTTCAGGGGTGGGAGGAAAAGGTGTTTCAGATCTTGGTATAATTTCGATCCCTTCCTTTTTTGTCGGCACAACCTTAGGAAGGATACCTATTTGTATTTGAGGGAAGGAAATCGCAATATTTTCTTTTTCCCTTCGTTCTATTTCAACGATAGCTTCAAAGGCAGCATTGTATACAGATGGAGACTCATCTGCAAGCAATCTTTCAAGATACGGGATAACCTCCCGGTCACATAGCTTGCCCAATGCTCTGGCAGATTTTTCCCGACGTATCCAATCCTCATCTCCGAGCCTCTGGATAAAGATATCAATTGCTTTATTTTTGCCTGTTTCGTCCAGATAATCCTTTGCCATCTTGTCTGACATGGATGCCTGTTTGCGAGCTGCACGGCCAGCTATTCTGGCAAGCCCATAAAGTGCCTCTCTTTGATTATGCCAGTATCGGTCGTTTAATCGATCTTTTAATAATCCTATTACCCTGTTCTCAATTGTCTCCTCTACATCACCGCTGGACACACACTCAGCAGCTAAGAATAACGGATTACGATACTTATAAGGCATATTCAGTATTGCCTTAACTAAATTAGAGGTATTGTTGGTATCCATTAATCCTGCCAGATAAACAAGCACATCCTCCCAGCGGGGATGACTGCAAATAGTAGACAAATCAATATTCTGTAGAAATAATTCTTTCAACTTCTCTGCAGCAAAATATTCTCTGAATGACTGGTAGAAGAATTTCACCTCATCCTTTTGAATCCTGATAATACCAAGCTGGGTGCAGAGATGAAGCAGCTCTTCTGGCGAATTGCCATTATGTCTACTTTGATTGGCAATATTCTTAAATAGGGTAACAACCTCCTGCTTATCCAGAACAGTAGCATTGTGCATCTGAAGTGTAAACCCCATCATAGCCAGTCCCTGTGCAATTATCTGTTTGTCTGCTTCAACAAGTTTCCCCATTTTTTCATAGAGGTCATAGAGGCAGTTAATGTATGCAGCATATACATCGGTCTTATTTTTGGGTATCTTTTTATAACGAATAAAGGTGGCCATCATTAGCAGGAGAAGGAGCGGGCTTTCAGCAATCTCTTTCAGGCTTGGGTCATCCATAATAGCATTAAAGACCACATCCCTTTTTTCCGTATCCTTGATATAATGACCAAGATATTCTCGGACATCATCTTCTGTTAATTCCAATAATTCTATAACCTTGTAATTTGCCGGGAAGCTGGTATAACAAACCCCTTTACGGCAGCTAAGGATGTAATTATTTTGGGGGAATTGACTGATAAATTTCTGAATAGATTCTACTGGATTAAACCCTTCATAAGGGCAGAGAAGATCAAGCCCATCAATCAAAACTAAAAACAGATTTTTTTCAAACAATATCCTTAATTGATCATGATTTAAGGTAAGCTTTCTATTATTTAATTCACTAAGAAGATAGTCTGAAAAATTTCCAGAACGAAAACCGCCCATATCCAGAAAAATGGGTATTAATCCTGCAAGGTTATGGCTTACGGTTGTCTCTGGGGAGTTTGTCATCTCTTGTAAACATTTTGTGGCATACAAACTTGTCAAGTATCTTAAGGATGTAGTCTTGCCTGAGCCTGATTCACCTATTAAAATAAGCGGGAGACTCGTCATGTCTTTCGTTTCTAATGAGTGAGAGAATAAGTCAGGCTCTGATTGCAACCCTTCTATCAATTCCTGAATAGTCTGCCTCTTCTTTGTCCAGGCAAGCCCTTCAGGTAGGACAGCACCACTATAAGCAAGCTCTTTTGTCTCTTCTAAGATTATATGACGAAGACAGGGAATAACAGGTAAATCTTCAGCACTTTCTGTGATATGAAGAGGCACATAAAGAGCTCTCCATTTGCCTATTTCACTATCAGCTAATAGATTATTCAGATATGACTTGAGATCCAATTTCTCCCTCCTTTGAGGCGTAAGTTGCAGTGGCAATGATATATTAATGAGTAGTAAAGCTCATCTGCTTTATACCTGCCCTAATCCTCTTCGATGGCTTTCGTACCAATCAAAAATCTCTTTCAGATCATCTTCAGCCTCTATTGTAACAACGAGTTCATGCTTCATAACGTTTCACAATTCTTTGGCAGACTTCATTCCATGGAGATACGGCATTAGGATTACAATGGTATGCCTCTATGCGTTGATCGAGTATCTGTTTCTCTTTGTCTGTCAATTCGATTGCATCTACCTTAGCAGCAATTGAATCCCAGATATCTTCAACAAGCACAATTCTCTCTGGAATTGAAAGATTTAGTGTATCAGTTACCATTGTTTTTTGCATAATTCCCCTTCTTCCGAATATTTTGTCTTCCAACATATCTGACAGCAGTTAGTTCATTCCCTGTCTTGCCCACTGACTGCTTAATGCCATGCATTCGCTCCTCTTTGCCGGTTAACACAACCCATTGTTGAACAAATTATTTGGCAGATTTGTCGATTCCGCTGGAAGCATTTCAGCAAGCAAGGTTTCTGGAGCAATGTCCTGTTCGTTTGGCCATGTTACTGCACCGAATAAAATGCCAACCTGATTAAAGTAATGTATATCTTGAAGTTCGTGCAAGACACCTCGACCAAGATATGGTTTAAGGTCAAAGATACCCTTACGCCCATTCTCAAGCTCTACATAAATACGATAATCTGACAGTGGTTTAACAAATTTAGCATCCCAATACATGACAACCTCACAAAGGGACAATTTTATAGGGTTGTTCACCACTGATAATCAATTCCCAATCTGCCAGTAGTTCATCATAGTGCAGTTCTATCCATGCCTGCACTAACCGCAATTGCTTGCGAGGCAATTTGCCTGCCAATATCTCACCATCTTCAATACTGATAGAAGCCTCAAACTCAGCGTATTTGGCATGAATATGCGGCAGATTATGCTGCCGGTTATCGATAAGATACAATCGAATAATAATTCCATAAAACATGGAAATGATAGGCATAATTCAACCTCTATTGTATTATCTAACTGACCTGTCAATCAATTCTTCTGCCTCTCTACTCAAGGCATTCAGCCGTTCTTTCAATATATCACATTCCTGCTGAACAGATGTATCCTCCCCTACTTTATACGGCTGGCCAAAAGCAATCAACCCCTGGCTAAATGGTTTTGGCAATACATACTTATCCCACGCTGCCTCAAATATCCATTTATGCCTTGATGCTGAAACAAGTGGAACGATATATGCCCCTGTTTTCCTTGCCAGGGTTATTATCCCTTCCTTTGGTTCGTAGATTGGACCTGTTGGACCATCAATAGCCAGTCCACAATCATGTCCATCCCTCATCCCACGGATCAGCCCTATCAACCCGCGTGTTCCGCCTTTAGCCGAAGAGCCTCTTACAATTTTGTAGCCAAACCTTTGCAATATCCTTGCCTGATACTCTCCATCCTTGCTCAGGCTGCTCATTAATATAATATTCCTCTGACTCATAAATGGCACAAGCAGAAATTGCTGTCCATGCCAGAAGGCGTAAATAACATGAGGAGAATGCAAAATGTCAGACTCGAAATCCGCATTCCGCATTCCGCATTCCGCATTCTCTTTCCCAACAACCCTCAGCCTGATGGTACAGAATAAGAGGCGGATAAGGATCTCAGCCAGCAAAGGCAGGATTATAGTTAATATCCTTTCTTTAATCTGTGCAATCATTATACTGTATCTCATAAAGCCTCTTATACAATCCATCAGAGGACAGCAGTTCGTCATGTGTCCCTATCTCTGCAATCCCCCCCTGACTGATGGTAATAATCCTGTCTGCACGAATAATGGTCGAAAGTCTGTGAGCAATAATGATAGTTGTCTGTTGACGCATAATCCTGAAAAGAGCAGACTGGATAAGGTTTTCTGATTCTGTATCAAGGGATGCTGTTGCCTCATCCAATATCAATATCCCTGGTTTCCTAAGCAATGCCCTAGCAATGGCTATTCTTTGCCGCTCTCCGCCTGAAAGCCTGACTCCATGCTCTCCGATAGGGGTATCATACCCTGTAGGAAGACGCATGATAAAATCATGCGCATTAGCATTTAGGGCTGATTCAATTATTTCCTCCATGCTTGCATCCAGCATACCGTAGGCAATATTTTCAGCGATACTGCCGGAGAAGAGAAATGTATGCTGCGGGACTATACCTATCTGTCTTCTTAGGCTGCTCAAGGTTACATCCCGAATATCCATCTCATCTATCCTAATGACACCTGATGCAGGGTCATAAAGCCGTGGGATAAGATTGACCAATGTGGTTTTTCCGCCGCCAGATGGGCCAACAAGAGCCAGAACCTCACCTGGGTCAATCGTCAGGTTTATTCCCTGAAGCACAGGTTTATCATCGTATACAAATGATACATCTACAAACTCTATCTTTCCTTTAAGGGTTTGAGTTCCTTGCATTTCCTCTGTTGGCATTTCAAAGGCATTTGGTGACTCTTTAACCGTAATCATGGTATCAAGCAGCCCAAATATTCGCTGACTTGCTGCTGCTGCCTGCTGAATAAGGATATTTGCCTGAGAAAAATCCTGGATTGGCCTGGATATGGTCAATAAGTATGCTACAAAAGACATCAATGCTCCAGGACTCAATCGTTCATGAGCAACCTCATATCCACCATACCAGATAACTAAGAGCATACCAACTATCCCAATAATCCAGACAAGTGGACCAGAGAGAACCATCAGTTTTATTCCTTTAAGATACAGGCGAAAATAACCTTCATTCTCCTTAGAAAACCGTTTTGACTCTATCTCTTCAGCACAAAAGAGCTTAACGATAGATACGCCAGAGATGGTTTCCTGTAAAATATTAGTAACATCTGCCATCTTTTCCTGAATCTGATGGGTTACCTTTCGTATCCTTTTCCCTATTTGCACAATGACTCCAGCAATAAGCGGAGCAACAATCGTAACAAGGAGGGCAAGTTTCCAGTGGATGCAAAAAATAATACATATCCCGCCTATCAGAATAAACGGGGACTTGATCAATGTCACTGCCCCAGAGGTGATAAGGTTTTGCAGGATATTAACATCATTTATTGTTCTTGATATAAGCTCACCGCATCGGCTATCCTTATGAAATTTCATAGAAAGATGGGTAAGATGCTCAAATATCTGATTTCGAATAACAAAAAGCACACGCTGTCCAATATAATTCATAATAAAGCTGTGGGTATATTGAGATACAGCCTGAATAATAGCAACTCCAAGGGCTATTATTAAAATAATATTTAATTGAAAAAGATCTTTTTTGTTTAAGGCATCCTCTATCAATCCCTTGATCAGCCATGGGAATGTCAGGGCACACCCAGAAACAATCAGGATACAGCAAAAGGCTGCAAATAAACGTAGTTTGTATCCAAGAACATATTTCAGTAATCGAGACATAGCTGCCATTAACCACCCCTGACTCCTGTCCCCTTATTTGAAAGGAGTGGAGCTATTCGGTAATCGGTGATCAGTACACTACAATTACCGTTTACCCTTCCAACTCACCATTCACCGCTTTCTGCTTTTCGCTCACCAATTACTGATCACCGATTACCGATCACCGCCTACATAGAATCCTTGCCTTTATCTGCTCTAAAACACTCAAGGTTATCCTCAATGCAGTCAAATCATCCTCTGGTGTAGTTAATGGTTTGGTTCCATTGGCAATACAGCTTAAGAAATGGAATAATTCTAATTTTAACGGGTTGTCTTTATGGACAAATACCCTTTCAATAACTGATCTTTGCTGGTATCCAACCGTGTCATGGGTCAGGATATAATTGCCGGTTGTTTGACGATGGATATGAATATCCTGCTCAGCATAATCAAGAAAAATATAGGCATCCGGCTGGGTAATAGCTAATGTCCGTATCTTATTTTCCGTTGCCCTTGATGCTGTTAGATTGGCTATGCACCCATTGGCAAAAATAATCTGAACATTGGCAATATCCTCATGCTCCTGAGAATAAACCCGCGTTCCGATGGCATGAATTTCAACAACAGCAGAGTTAATAAGATTAAGCACAATATCAATATCATGAATAAGCAGATCAAGAACAACACCAGCATCGTCTATCCTGGTATTAAACGGTCCCAGTCGTCGGCATTCAACAAACAAAGGCTTGTTAAGCACCTTTTTCAGCTCCCAGATAGCTGCATTAAACCGTTCCACATGTCCTACCTGCAGGACAAGATTATTCTTTTGGGCTATAGCCATTAATTCTTCAGCCTCTTTTATATCCTGAGTTATTGGCTTTTCAAGGAGAACATGAATCCCTGCATTCAAAAAATCTCTGGCTACCTGGTAATGAAATCTGGTAGGGACAGCAATACTTACAGCTTCAACCTTATCATAAAGCTGTGAATAATCAGCATATGGAACAGCACCATATTCTTTAGCCACATTAGAAAGTATCTCTGTATTAACGTCTGCAATGGCAGTTAATCCTGCCTCAGGGATATCATGATAGCATTTTACATGATATTTACCCATATGCCCAATCCCAACAACCCCAACCTTGATTGGCTTCATTTCCCTTCCTTCCATCTGATAATCCTTAACTTGTGTGAGGATACTATATCATATAAAGATTTATTTGTCAAGGAGTAATTAATTAGCCTGCAGGGCAAATGCATCTAAATCCTACAATTGCGTTTGGCGACAAAGTTTTGTTAATTTTTATTTACAGTTACAGATATTGATAGAGGAGATTGTAAATACGCAATATCTTGCGTCTCTATAATTGCAAGCTGTTTAGAGGCAGGGTGTATTGTGTATGGTAATTGAACATGTCCAGACAACTATGTCCAAAAAATAGACATGACATGGCATATTCCTGCAGGAAAAACTTGCATAAGATGAGATAAAACAAGGGGATAAATCATAACTAAGTGCTATTAATAAATGCCTTAGAGTATTAATTATTCCTTTGCTACATTACTGCTGGTATGAAACTTGCTAACACTAAAGTATTAAAGGGGATAGGTGTATCAAAACACAACTATCCCATATTGCTTTGTCGTAGCAATATGTTGTATAGCAAAAGTAATGCCAGATGGCGAGAAACTTTGTTAATGCTTAGCATCATAAGCAGTTATGGTTTATAGTCGTAATGCTTGATTGCCAGAATGTGTACGTATGGGTGCAAATGATAGCTTTTGGGGGTACACATGTCGCTCGTGTGAATTATTTTGAACGCTTACACAAGGTGAGGTAATTATGAAAAATGTAGCAGCAATATTCATCGCAACTATCCTTTGCTTCAATGCTATTACCGGTTATGCTCGAGGATTAACAGGTGTTATTGCCGGTGATGCCAGAGATTTGAACACTGCTACATTTAAGTTTTCTGCCGATAATGCTGATCAGCAAATATTGAAAAAGAATAGCAGCTCTATGGGTTATGCGGAAATCCCTTCTTGTTATGGAACAGCAGACGGTATGAGGATATATGTTGATGGTAACGATATTGCCTCAAGCAATTACGCTTATCCCAAGAAAATCATAGGCATGGACCTTTCAAATGCAGCTGGCTGGCCAAATATAAGTATCCCAACAGGTAATGTAGCCATTGACCCAAAGCTGGGCAGATTTAAGTTTTCTGAGGGAAATAATAGCCCGCCAACCCTGCTTTCTACCTTTGATACCTATGAAGTTGCCTATGGGGTTTCTGTGGTTGATAATGTGGCTTTTGTCGCCTCGTTTCGCTCTGGATTATATGTCCTTGATGTTAGCAACTCCAAAAAACCATTATTAATCAGCAATTATAATACTACTGGCTGGGCATATGATGTGTGTGTTAAAAATGGCTATGCTTTTGTGGCTGATGCCTATTCTGGCTTGCAGATAATTGATGTTTCTAATCCTAAAGATCTCAGTCTGACATCTACCTGTTATACTGGCGGCTGGGCATACGATGTTTTTGTTGAAGGAAGATATGCCTACTTAGCTGATTACCGCTCAGGATTGCAGATTATTGATGTGCAAAATCCCAGACAGCCTGAGGTTGTGGGTGCATGTCGGACAGATGGGACGGCTTATGGCATCTGGGTTTCTGGACAATATGCCTATCTGGCAGATGGGGTAAATGGATTGAGGATTATAGATGTATCCAATCCTAACAGCCCAAGATTGGTGAGCACTTATGATACAAAGGGTAAGGCTTATGATGTTCAGGTAGTAGGTCAATATGCCTTTGTGGCTGATGGTCAATATTCAGGCTTGCAGATTATTGATGTCTCAAACTCAGCTGCCCCTAAACTGGCTGGCTGTTGCACTACGCCAGGCATAGCCAGTAAGATTTATGTCTCAGATGGATATGTTTATCTGGCTGATGGACAGAACAGTGGTTTGCAAATAGTGAACGCTCGAGATATTAAAAATCCTATTGTTGTCTCCAATTATAAAACCCCTGGCAAGGCTTATGGGGTTTGCCTTTCTGGCAGATGTGCCTTTGTTGCGGATGGTTCTTGTGGCTTACAAATAATCGATGTGCCTCATCCAACAGAGGTGCCCAAGGGCAAGGTGACTACAGATTGCTATATTGCCAGTGATTACCTTATCCTTACCTCTCCGAATGGTCCAGAGCATTTAATCGGCGGCAAAGAGTATGAAATAACATGGCGAATATCGGGCGGGGTGTTGCCATATACCATGTCTCTCTGGTATTCTACTGATCATGGACGGACATATCCCTATAAGATTGCCTCTGGCATAAGTGGCAGCTCTTATAAATGGCTTGTTCCTAAAATAGATGCTGAATCCTTACGCATAAAGGTTGAGCTGACAGATGGGAATGGGGAATATGCGTATGATGAAAGCGATTCAAGCTGCAGCATCGATTCTACGGCTCCATTTGTTACTGGCTTTTTCCCAACAAATAAACTCTCGGATGTGCCTGTCCATACAGATATGGTCATAAACTTTAGTGAGGTAATGAATCCTTCGTTCACTGAGGCGGCATTTGTTATCAGTCCTGACCCAGGAATAAATGAATATAAATGGAGTAATGATGGTAAGACATTAACCATTGATTTGAAGAATCTTGGATATAATAGCCTGTATAATTGTGTGGTAACAACACAGGCAACAGACTTGTATGGTAATCCAATGCTTCAAAAATATGAGAGTGCGTTTTATACAGAGAAGCAGGCAATACCATTTCAGTCTGTACTGCTTTTCCCGGGGTCAGGGACATCTCTTGCTGGCGGGAATGTGTATGCTCTTACCTGGCAGGTGAGCGGCGGCAAGCCGCCTTATCTTATTGACCTCTACTATTCTACAGATGGCGGAAAGGTTTATCTTCCTATTAAACAAGGCTTGACTGGAAACTCTTATCAATGGTATGTGCCGTATGGGAACTTTAATGATGTTAAACTCAAGATAGTATCTACAGACGCAAGTGGTGTTCAGCTTGATACGATTAATAGTGAACCATGCAGGATTGATTCTATCTCTCCGGAGATACAAAGCATTTCTATCCCCAATGGTGCGGCAAATGTACCGGTTGCCTCTGATATAATCATTAATTTTAGTGAGGCGATGGATACCAAAAAGACGCAAGAGGCATTTAGTATTAGCCCAATCGTGGGGGTAAATGGCTGTTTATGGAGCAATGGGAGCAAAACCCTGACTATTGACCTTAAAAACATGGACTATGAGACCACATATACCTGGAAGCTTGGCACAGGTGCAGTGGATCTTGCAGGAAATCCTGTTATTAATCAGCCGCAGGCATGTTTATTTACCACTGAAAAGACACCACAGACGCTGATGATTAAGGTTATCTCTCCTGATGGCGGGGAGTCTTTTATTGGTGGAAGCACGCAGAACATCTCCTGGAAGGTAACTGGCAGTGTTAATTCGCATTCTGTTTCCCTATCTTATTCTATTGATAGTGGGAAGAGTTATTCGTCACCCTTTGTTATATGCCTGACATCCTCCCCTTTTTCATGGACAGTGCCTAATATTAATACCACTCAGGCAAGGATAAAGGCTGTGGTTTATGATGGCTCTGGGAGACAGAGTGAGGATGTGAGTGATGCTGATTTTGAGATAGATTCTATCCTGCCAGCGGTAAAAAGTACCATTCCTGTAAGTGGAGCGACAAATACACCTGTTTCATCAGATATAACGATTAACTTTAGTGATAATATGGATGCCCTCATCACCCAGTCTGCCTTTAGCATCAGCCCAAACCCGGGTATTCTCAACTATAACTGGGCTAATGGGACAACTACCCTGAATGTGGACATGAATACCTTAGCATATAATACTAAGTATACCTGTACGGTTTCAAACGAGGCAAGGGATACTGCTGGCAATAAAATGGCATCTGCTTATACATGGACATTTATGACCGAACCTGTACCGGCAAATAATGGTGGCGGGCCAACCCTTCAGCTTTATATTCCAGGCTCTGTCTATGGCTCACTTACAGAATCATGGGTAACACATGAGCCTGAGTTTGAGCTTCAGGTGCTTGGAGCATCCTCGCCTGAGCCTGTTCAATATATCAAGGATGTGAAGCTTTATATTGTTATCAAGGAGAGTGAAAAGGACTTAGTTGGTGCATATGTAAAGGTTAATGGTGTGCCTATAACCTTTGATGTCTATGGCAAGCCTTTTACCCCAGGTCATGGTATCTATCCTACCCATTATTGTGTCTACTCCTTGCCAGACCTTATGGTAGGTGCTGCTGGGGAGATTATTCATAACTATAACCCTGGTGAAAGCGGCACCGGCACAGGAGATATTCATTATCTTCAGATAGAATATGCGGGGTATTCGTTCATTCATTTTGATGCAAGCGGTACGGCCGTAGCTCCAGATGGCAAGACATGGCAGAGAAAGGCACCATTTTCTCATGATGCAGAGGCTGTTATTCCGCCCAGGGTGCAGGTATTGTCACCAAACGGAGGGAGCCACTCTGGCGGAGGTGAATGCTGGGCAGGCGGGAGCAATAAATCGATATACTGGAATATGTCTGGCGGAACACCGCCATACAGGGTGGCTTTAAGCTATGTTGTGGGGACAAATGCAACCTTAATAGGGACTGGAAGCCTTCAGTCGCCATATGTCTGGAATGTGGCTAAGATAGACTCCACACAGGTTAAAATTAGGGTTGAGGTTATTGATGCGGCTGGCAAGACAGCAATGGATGAAAGCGATAATGTGTTTGAGATAGACTCAACCCCGCCAACGGTGATTTCAACTACACCGTCAAACGGTTTGAATAATGTTGATGTGAACATCGGCACAATCACTGTTGTCTTTAGTGAGGAGATGAATGCTCAGGAGAGCCAGAATGCGTTTATCATTACTCCAGATGTTGGCATTACTGGATACAGCTGGAGCCCTGGCAGGTCTGTTTTGAGCATTGGTGTAAACAAGCTCGTAGCAAACACAGAATATACCTGTGTCATCACTACTCAGGCAAAGGATACCTGTGCTGGTAACCCGCTGGCATCAGCCTACAAGTGGGCTTTCAAGACAAAGCAGGATATTAGCCCATTGAACGTGGCATTGATCCAGCCTCAGGGACTAAAATGCATTGCTGGTGGCAGTCAGCAGTACATTGAGTGGCAGACAACAGGCGGGGTTCAGCCATATCAGGCAAGCCTGTACTATTATTCTGGCACATGGGTAGAGATTAACAGCAATGCCACATCACCATACAAATGGTCAGTGCCCATGATCAACTCGGAGTCTGTCAAGGTAAGGGTAGTGATCAAGGATGCACTTGGGTCAACATGTGAGGCAGTAAGCAGTGTGTTTGAGGTAGACTCAATATTGCCAACCATACTCAGCACCATACCAGCCAATAATGCCATAGATATTAGCCGGATGAGTGCTATTGTCGTCAACTTTAGTGAGGATATGAACGCTGTTGAGACACAAAATGCGTTTGTGATGATACCCGGACCAGGTAGTATGACCTATACATGGAGCAATGCTACAAGCACCCTGATGATCAAGACAGCAGAGCTTAAATATGATACCCGATACACCTGCATGGTAACCACTGCGGCTAAAGATACCTGTGCCGGCAATCATCTCTTGAGCAACTACACATGGGAGTTTGTTACTGAGAAGCAGATATCGACGCTCAAGGTACAGGTATTGTCACCCAATGGAAGCAGCACCATTGGCAAGGGTGAATGTTGGGCAGGCGGGAGCAATCAACTAATACACTGGAGCATGTCTGGTGGAACACCGCCATACAAGGTGGCCTTGAGCTATGTTGTTGGCTCAAATACAACCTTGATAGATACTGGCAGCCTTCAGTCGCCATATAGCTGGAATGTAGCCAGGATAAACTCATGCCAGGTTAAGGTTAAGGTTGAGGTTATCGATGCGGCTGGCAAGACAGCAGTGGATGAAAGCGATAATGTCTTTGAGATAGACTCAACCCCGCCAACAGTGATTTCAACCACACCGGCAAACGGTCTGAGCAGCGTTGATGTGAATATTGGCACAATCACCGTTGTTTTCAGCGAGGAGATGAATACGCAGCAAAGCCAGAATGCGTTTGTCATTACCCCAGATGTTGGTATTACTGGATACAGCTGGAGTACTGATAAGTCTGTCTTGAGTATTGGCATAAACAAGCTCATGCCAAACACAGACTATACCTGTGTTATCACCACTCAGGCAAAGGATACCTGTGCCGGCAACCCGCTGGCATCAGCCTACAAGTGGGCTTTCAAGACAAAGCAGGATATTAGCCCATTGAACGTGGCATTGATCCAGCCTCAGGGACTAAAATGCATTGCTGGTGGCAGTCAGCAGTACATTGAGTGGCAGACAACAGGCGGGGTTCAGCCATATCAGGCAAGCCTGTACTATTATTCTGGCACATGGGTAGAGATTAACAGCAATGCCACATCACCATACAAATGGTCAGTGCCCATGATCAACTCGGAGTCTGTCAAGGTAAGGGTAGTGATCAAGGATGCACTTGGGTCAACATGTGAGGCAGTAAGCAGTGTGTTTGAGGTAGACTCAATATTGCCAACCATACTCAGCACCATACCAGCCAATAATGCCATAGATATTAGCCGGATGAGTGCTATTGTCGTCAACTTTAGTGAGGATATGAACGCTGTTGAGACACAAAATGCGTTTGTGATGATACCCGGACCAGGTAGTATGACCTATACATGGAGCAATGCTACAAGCACCCTGATGATCAAGACAGCAGAGCTTAAATATGATACCCGATACACCTGCATGGTAACCACTGCGGCTAAAGATACCTGTGCCGGCAATCATCTCTTGAGCAACTACACATGGGAGTTTGTTACTGAGAAGCAGATATCGACGCTCAAGGTACAGGTATTGTCACCCAATGGAAGCAGCACCATTGGCAAGGGTGAATGTTGGGCAGGCGGGAGCAATCAACTAATACACTGGAGCATGTCTGGTGGAACACCGCCATACAAGGTGGCCTTGAGCTATGTTGTTGGCTCAAATACAACCTTGATAGATACTGGCAGCCTTCAGTCGCCATATAGCTGGAATGTAGCCAGGATAAACTCATGCCAGGTTAAGGTTAAGGTTGAGGTTATCGATGCGGCTGGCAAGACAGCAGTGGATGAAAGCGATAATGTCTTTGAGATAGACTCAACCCCGCCAACAGTGATTTCAACCACACCGGCAAACGGTCTGAGCAGCGTTGATGTGAATATTGGCACAATCACCGTTGTTTTCAGCGAGGAGATGAATACGCAGCAAAGCCAGAATGCGTTTGTCATTACCCCAGATGTTGGTATTACTGGATACAGCTGGAGTACTGATAAGTCTGTCTTGAGTATTGGCATAAACAAGCTCATGCCAAACACAGACTATACCTGTGTTATCACCACTCAGGCAAAGGATACCTGTGCCGGCAACCCGCTGGCATCAGCCTACAAGTGGGCTTTCAAGACAAAGCAGGATATCAGTCCATTGAGCGTGGCATTGATCCAGCCGCAAGGCTTAAAGTGCATTGCCGGCTCAAGTCAGCAGTACATCGAGTGGCAGACAACCGGGGGCATAGCACCATATCAGGCAAGCCTGTACTATTATTGCGGCTCATGGATAGAGATTAGCAGCAATACCTCATCACCATACAGATGGTCAGTGCCAATGGTCAACTCTGAGTGTGTCAAGGTAAAGGTGCAGGTCAAGGATGCTGCTGGGTCAACATGTGAGGCAATAAGCAGTGTGTTTGAGGTAGACTCTATTCTACCAACCATACTCAGCACTATACCGGCAAATAATACCCTGGATGTTGGACGAAATGGTGCTATTGTTGTCAACTTTAGTGAAGATATGAATGCTGTTGAGACACAAAATGCGTTTGTGATGATACCCGGACAGGAAACACCTGGCAGTATTACCTATACGTGGAGCAACGGGACAAGCACACTGATGATCAAGACGGCTGAACTAAGCTATGATACTAAGTATACCTGTATGGTAACAACCGTTGCCAAGGATACCTGTGCCGGCAATCATATGGTTGGTAACTATGTTTGGGAGTTTACGACTGAGAAGCAAATATCACCGCTGAAGGCAGAATTAATTACACCAAATGGCGGCGAATGCTGGGCTGGCAACACGGCTCATGATATTCACTGGAGCATGTCTGGCGGGATGAGGCCATACAAGGTGAACCTGTATTACACCACTGGTGGTGAGTGGATAGAGATAGCAAGGGGTGTGGGTGGTTCGCCGTATACCTGGAATGTGGGCAGGATAGATTCTACGCAGGTTAAGGTGAGGCTTGAGGTTATTGACGCTGCTGGTAAGACAGTGACAGATGAGAGCAATAGCGTGTTTGAGATAGATTCAACACCGCCGTGTGTGAAGGCTACTGTCCCTGATAATGGGGTTAGCGGTGTCCTGGTTGGCAGT
>DYDG01000011.1:0-18904 GCA_020717845.1 Marinifilum sp.
CACCTATAACAGGAAGGACAGGGACATTTAATGGTCCAGGAGCAATTAACTATGCCTTTGAAGTGCCTCCAGGAGAGTATGATCTCATGGCATACCTTGATATTTGTGAAGATGGAAGTCCAACTGAATATGACCCTATTGGTATTTATGGTAGTTTATCAACGGTATATTATCCTTATCAAATTATGGGGACACCGACATCAGTAGATGTTTCGAGCCGGGTTATTAGTTCAGGCAGAGATTTTGAGCTAACCCATAAAGTAATAGTCAAGGATTTTATAGGTGAGGCACTTGATAATACAGGGCTTGCATGGATAACAGATAACGCAGCAAATTGGCTGAGGGAATATACTGTTTATTATTACGATGGAGATGCGGCACAAAGTGATGATATAACAGATAACCAGCAAACATATATCCAGACGCAAGTTACAGGAACAGCGACACTAAGATTCTATTGGAAGGTATCATCACAAAGCGGGTCTGATTATCTGAAGTTTTATATAGACGGTAATGAACAGAATAAGATTAGTGGGACGGTAGATTGGACGCAGATGAGTTATTTTATTCCAGCAGGGACACATACACTTAAATGGGTTTATACAAAAGATGGTACGGTAAGCAGTGATAGTGATTGTGGTTGGCTGGATAAGGTTGAGTTCCTCCCCTGGGGTAAAATAAGCGGTGATATTTCCTACTCAGGAACAAAGACCGGAAGTTTATACTATGCAGCATTTGATAATCCTCAATGGACAGGAACACCTACAGCAGAAGGGACAGGGACAGTTAGTAGCCCAGAGACTGTCAGCTATGGGTTAGATGTATTTCCAGGAACATATTATCTAAGGGCATATATTGATGCGGATAATGATAAAAGTCCGAGTGTAAATGACCCTGTTGATATTTATGGCAGTTTATCCCTTGTCTATTGTCATCCATGGGAAGTTATCGGGACACCAACACCAATAATTGTTTGTAGCGGGACTACTACATCAGGTATAGACCTTGCGTTGAGTCAGGAAGTAAAGGATGCATTAGGTGAGGCAGTTGATAATGCAGGGGTTAGATGGACAACAGGTGGAAATGCAGATTGGTTTAAGCAAACAGCTACTTGTTGCTACGATGAAGATGCGGCACAGAGTGGTGATATAACAGATAATCAAACAACATATATCCAGACTAATCTTACATCTACATATTCTGGAACGATAACATTCTATTGGAGGGTATCATCACAAAGTGGGTCTGATTATCTAAAATTTTATATAGATGGTAATGAACAGAATAAGATTAGTGGTACGGTATATTGGACGAAGATGAGCTATTTTATTCCAGCAGGGACACATACACTTGAATGGATTTATATAAAAGATAGTTCAGGAAGTAGTGGCAGTGATTGTGGTTGGATAGACAGGCTTGAGTTTATCCCCTGGGGTAAAATAATCGGTGATATTTCCTACTCAGGGACAAAAACCGGCACTTTATACTATTCTGCATTTGATAATCCTCAATTTATAGGGATACCTGTGGCAGAATGGACAGGGACATTTAATGATTCAGAGAATATCAATTATTCATTAGAGGTGCCGGAAGGGACATATTCTCTACGGGCATATCTTGATGTTGATGATGATAGCAATCCCTCTGACCATGAGCCTGTGGGTATTTATGGTAATTTATCCCTTGCCTATTGTCATCCCTGGGAGGTTATTGGGACAGCAATACCGGTAAATGTTTATAGTAATTCTACCACTTCAGATAAAGACTTTGTGTTGAGTCATAACGTCCAGAGCTTAATAGGTGAGGCTGTTGATAATACAGAACTAATCTGGAGAACAGACGGAGCTGCAAATTGGTTCAGGCAAACTGATGCTGATTATTCTTACTATGGTGGCGATGCGGCACAGAGTGGCAAGATAGCACACAACAAGGAAACTCATATCCAAACTACAGTAACATCCCCAGGAACACTAACATTTTATTGGAAGGTTTCATCAGAGGGCGGGTGTGATTATCTGAGGTTTTATATAGACGGAATTGAGCAGAGTAAGATTAGTAATGAAGTAGACTGGATGCAAATGAGCCATTTTATTCCACTGGGAACTCATACCCTTAAATGGGCTTATACAAAGAATAGCAGCAATGTTAATGGTAATGATTGTGGTTGGGTGGATAGGCTTGAGTTCACTCCGGCTCCAGTGGGAAGAATAAGTGGTTTTATTTCCTACTCAGGAACAGAAACAGGCACTTTATATTATTCAGTCTTTGATAATCCACAGTGGACAGGGAAACCCACAGCAGAAGGTGCAACTGAATTTAGTGGTCATGGAACATTCAGCTATACATTAGAGGTATTTCCCGGAACATACTGCCTGAGGGCATATATTGATGTTAATAATGATGCAAGCCCGACTGCAGATGACCCTGTCGGTATTTACGGTACATCATCAACTGTATATTATCCATGGCAAGTTATCGGCACACCTACATCTGTATATGTCTATGCAGATTCTATTACCTCTGGAACAGATTTTGAACTGACACAAAGAATAGAATCCAAGGAAAAGGAATGGACATTTATGGTCTATCTTGATGGGGATAATGACTTAGAATCATCTGCTATTGCTGATTTTTTAGAGATGGCAAACGTAGGATCAACACCAGAGATAAATATTATTGTTCAGTTTGATAGAATTGATTATTATAATACGAGTTACGATGGATGGACCACTACAAAAAGATTTCATATCACAAAAGGAATGACTCCTACCCATAAGAATGCCTTAGAAGATATAGGTGAAGTAAATATGGGTGACCCAGCAGTACTATCTGATTTTATAAATTGGGCAATTAAGACTTATCCTGCAAAAAGATATGGATTAGTCTTATGGAATCATGGTGGTGGATGGAGATCTGAGGCAGTACAAGCAAAACCAATTTATAAAGAGATATGCAATGATGCTACAAGTAAAGATGTTTTATTTATGAAGGAAGTAAAAGAAGCATTGGCAACAACCACAACAAATTTAGGACAAAAGATTGATTTAGTGGGTTTTGATGCTTGCCTGATGAGTATGATTGAAAATGGATATTGGATAAAAGATTATGCAAAGGTTATGGTAGGTTCTGAAGAGAAAGAACCTGACTATGGCTGGCCTTATACCCCTATTTTATCAATGTTAACCCAAAATCCTGCTATGTCTGAAGAGGAATTAGGGAAGATAGTAGTGCAAGAATATATTAAATCTTACGGTTCTATGACAGATAATGTTACTCTATCAGCCATAGATTTAGATAAGGTGAATGAGGTGGGTTCATGGACAAATAACCTTATAAATTTAATTAATGATGGTTATTGGGATAAAATCAAGTATGGCAAGGATAATGTGCAAGGATATGGACAGGATGGGACATCGGTTGATTTATCGCATTTTGCGAGACTTATCTGTGCTACTATCACTGAGACTAATATCCAAAATGCGGCTAATAGACTTATTGAGACAATAGATTCTATGATTATAGCTAATGGAGAGAAGTATTCTCCTGATTCCCATGGTTTGTCTATTTACTTTCCAGATCCAGATACGGTAAAGGAACAAATGTATGATGAAAATTATGATTATATTGATTTTGCTAAGGCAACAAACTGGGATGAATTTTTAAAAAGCTATTATGATAATTATGTCAAAGGAACAATAACAAAGCTTGGCAGCCCGACAAAAGTCTTGCCAGGGGGGACGGTTACTTATAACATGATTTATCATAATATAGGTGCCACACCTTTTCTTTGCGGGATGATTAATGATATTTTACCTCCTGAGTTAGAATTTGTTACCTCTAACATCCCCTATTCTTCATATGCCCCTGATTTTTATTCATGGAAAGTAGGCACTATTTTCCCATACCAGAGTGGAACAATTACTGTAATAGCCAGAGTAGCAACAAACACCCTACTCTGCAGCCAGATTGAAAATAAAGCAGAGTTGCGTGATGGCAGTCCCAACCTTCTGTGCAGTTCTATCTTCTCTATATATGTGGATACACCGATACCTGTTATAACAAAAGTAGGGACACCAACTGAAGTATTCCCTGGCGACAATGTAACCTATATCTTAACCTACCAAAATTCAGCCTCTGAAACCTTAACCGGTGTGGTAATAAAGGATTGGCTGCCTTTCGGGATAGTAATTTCTACCTCAACTCCAGCATGGAGTTCTTACTCAGGTACCCTCTGCACATGGAACATAGGCACACTCACACCATGCCAAGGTGGTTCGATTACCTTAATCGCTCAAGTAGCAACGAATACTCTACAGGACAGTTGTCTTAAAAATAAAGCAGAGCTATGGAAAGATGAAAACATACTTCTATCTACCTCTGTCTTTATTGGAACAATTTTGCATAAAACAACTTCAGTTACCGTAGAGCCATCTATGGAGATAGTCAATGTAAAAGATGAATTTGATATTAACATCAATATTGGAACTGTCACCAATCTATATGGTTTTCAGTTTGATATAAAGTTTGATTCAGATTTTCTTGAAGTAGTTAGTGTTACTGAAGGACCATTCCTTAAAGGTGATGGCACTTCCACCCTTTGGACTGCTCCAAATAGTAGTAGTACAGATTTAATTGCCAATATTGGCTGCACAAGATATGAAACGGCTACAGGGGTAAGTGGAACAGGGACATTGGCTATAGTTAGATTAAGATCAAAAAAGGTTGGCACAAGCTCTATAGAGGTTTCCAATCTTATTCTTAAAGATAATCTTACCCCCATCCCTCAAACTATTCCTGCCATTCCATGCGACGGAGTAATCTCTATCGCTCCATGGGATGTTGTAAGGAATGATAAGATAGATATTACTGATCTTTCTACAGTAGGTATCCATTTTGGAGAAATAGCAGTTTCCCCTAATTTTTATCCTCCTGCTGATATAAACGAAGATAAAAAAATAAATATTACTGACCTTTCTACAGTAGGCATTCACTTCGGAGAAAAATATTCACCTACCTATAAGCTTTCTCCCTTTATATCTTTCCAAAAACATACAGATTTTCCAAAACCTTTGGTTAAAGTTGACCCAGAGTTCCAGTCTGTTGGTAAGGGTTCACAATTCACGGTTAATATTAAGGCTGAATCTGTCACCAACCTATATGGTTTCCAGTTTGATATGAGGTTTGATCCAAATTTCTTTGAGGTAATCAGTGTTACTGAAGGACCATTCCTTAAGGGTAATGGTGCTTCTACCTTTTGGACTGCTCCAAAGATTGGCACAGATTCTATTACCAATGCCGGCTGCACAAGAGCTGGAACTACTACAGGAGTGAGCGGAACAGGAACATTGGCTATAGTTGAATTTAGGGCTAAAGCAGAGGGAGTGAGCCTATTGAAGCTGCAGAATGTGTTTCTCACCGATAACTCGCTTCCAGTGCCTCAAAACATTCCTTCTGATGTGGCAGATGGAACAGTAACAATCATTGGATTTATTACCTCCATTTCCCATAATGCTACCTGTCCACTTAAGACAGGAAATACCTTAACTGTCACCCTGTCAGGGGTAGCCAATTGTACGGCTACATTCGATATTGGGACATTCACTACAGGACGACCAATGATACAAGTTTCTCCCGGCACTTATACTGGCAGCTATCTGGTAGTTGCAGGAAATAACATTAAAGATGCTATAGTTGCCGGACATCTGCTTATTGGCACTACCACATATCTCTCAAATGCAACACCAACGGTAACCTTTGATACAATTGTGCCTGCATTTACTGTTACGGTTAGCCCTGACCCGGCAAAGACAGGAACTGTAAGTATAGTAGTTACAGCCAGTGAACAATTAACTGGATCGCCAGCTATTATAGCCAGAGATAGTGCTAATGGAACTATATCTACTGTTTTGTTAATAGATGCTAATCCGGTATTTACCTATTCCGGGACGATAGCTGCTGTCTATGGGACCGCTACGGTAAAGGTATCAGGCTCAGATTTAGCGGGTAATCCCGGCTCAAGAACGACTGCATTTAAGGTTGATACCATTCCAGCTACTTTCACTATTACGGCACCTGTCTGTGTGAAAGAAGGGACATTTAGTCTAAAAATAACCACTAACGAAAAGTTGAAAGGGACACCATCTGTGACCATAAAGGATAGTGATAGTAATCCAATTGCCTTTGAGCTTATTTCTTCTGTAAATACTGTATTTGAGTATCAAGGTAATATTACCCTGATTACTGCTCAAGGGACAGCTGCAATTACAGTATTTGGTACGGATTCAGCTAATAATGTAGGATCAACAACAGCTACATTCATAGTAGATACAATCTCCCCTGATTTTGCTGTAACTCCAATACATGACTCGACTGGCACAGGGACTTTAATCATAATTGTAACCCCTCATGAGTTGTTAGAGGCAACGCCGAATTTAATGATAAAGGATAGTGCCAATGCTACTGTTACGACCACATTTATTAGTTATGTAAAGGGGACTTATACCTATCACGCAACCATTACCTCTGCTTATGCAGATGGAACGGCGACTATTATTGTCAAAGGGACTGACACGGCAAGTAACCCAGGTAGTGCCACCATGACATTTCAAATAAGCATACCGAGAATACTTTCGCCGATTGATGGAATTTCACAGATGGCAACAATTACCACTATCCTTGAACCATTTGTAGTCCAACTGACAGATAATCTAAACAGACCTATCCCTGGACATACAATTAAGTGGACGATAGTTTCTGCACCAGTATTATCCAACTTATCCGCTACCATAACTACTACTAATGCAGAAGGATTAGCCAGCACAACATTGACGTTAGGAACTAAAACAGGCACTTACATAGTTATCGCAGAAGGTTCATTGAAAGCGACATTCACAGCTATGGCTACTTCGGGGACATTGACCCAAATCAAGGTTTCTCCTGACACATCTTATGTTAACATAAACCAACTATTTCCATTTACAGCTACCGGTTATGATGGGTATGGAAATGAGGTTACAGGATTAAGCTATGTTTGGACAAAAGCAGGAGAAATTGGCACATTAACTCCATCACCAGCAGGCACTTCTGCTATTTTACAATCGGTATCTATTCCAGCTACAGGAACAATCTTTGCTGCTACTTTAACTATTACAGGTTCTACATCGGTTAGTATTGTCTATGGTCAATTGACAAGTGCAACCATTACTCAGACAACTTCAACGGTAGAGATATGTGGAACGCAGGCATTTACTGCCCAGGCACTTAATGAGTATAAGTTCCCAATGGGTTCAGACTACACATGGACACTTAAATCCGCAAGTATAGGGACGCTCAATACAACTATTGGGCAAACAGTTATATTTACAGCCACTAAGACAGGAACAGCGGATTTGCAGGTAGTAGCGGCTTTTGGAACGCGCACAGCTACTGCAACCGTAAGGATTACCGTAGTCAATGGTGTGGTGCATTATATCAATATTACTTCGGCAACAGCTACAATTGAAGCAAGGGAAACAATGTCATTTACCGCAACAGCATATAATCAGTATGGATATGAACTAACTGAATTTACTAAGTTTGTCTGGCAGATAGTTCAAGGAAGTGGAACGATAAGTGGTGGTTCGAATAAAACAGTAGTGTTGCAAACCAACGATGTTGTGGGAACACTGACACTGATTGCCTCAACAAGTACGGTTACAGGCATAGCGACGATAATGGTAATTCACGGTAGTGTTAGTTTAGTCAGCGTGAATCCTACTACTGTAGAGGTTGAAGTTATGGGTAGCCAGACATTTGTGGCCAGTGCGATTAACCGATTTGGGCATCCAATTTTAGACTCGAAATTAAACTATACCTGGGGGTTAAATAACCCGCTCGGTGGGAGTATTACACCAACTACTGTTTCGGCTATAGCTACATTCACCGCAGGCAGTAAGACAGGCATGGCAGAGATTACAGTTGAGGCAGAAGGTAAAAGGAGAATTGCTACGGTAACAGTTAAGCCAGGACCGATGGCAAAGCTGCTTTTTGTGCCACCAACAGCAGAGATTTTAACCGTAGGTATACCTGACAAAATGAATGTGCAAACACTGGATGAGTTTGATAACCCAAGTCCCGGAAATGCAACAATTATTGTCTATGGTGATGAGCAATCCAGATTTGCTATGGCACCTTCAGGTGACGAATGGACTGCCTCCGGCACATTTACGATGACAACAGGCACAAGTAACTTGAGCTTCTTCTTCAAACAAAACAATACGACCACACCGATAATTGTTACCGCTGTCATTCTGGGAACAACTACCTCGGCAACGTATTCGGTTACCATTTTAGTGTTACGGAGCAGTAGTTCTGGAACTGTTGTTGGTGATGATGGTAAAACAACGGTGGAGGTAGAAAGTGGTAGTTTAACAGGGGAAGGCTGCATTGAGATAGATACCTCCTCGGGCATTTCTACGAATGACATGGTCATTGCTGGCAATACGAAGGATGATGCAGACTTAAGTATAAACCGTGTGGAGGGAACATTACGCAAGTTTGAGATTCGAAATGCAGGAATTACCACTACCGTGCGTATTTGCATTCCCTATCCAGACAGCAATCCTGCTGATGGTTATGTAGATGGAGTTATGCCGCCAATGCTGGCAAGCTCCTTAGCCATTTATCATCTGGTAGGTTCAGGAACAACGGCAGCGTGGGAGAAAGTTGCCTCATCTCAAGTAGATCCAATAAATAATGTTGTTTATGCCGATATCCATGGTTTTTCATTCTATATTCTGATGGGAGTTGGTGCTGAACGTAATCTTGAGAAAGCATTGGTTTATCCTAATCCATATTATGCTGATGGCAGACATTCCTGCATATATTTTGACAATCTGAGCCAGGATTCTACCATCCAGATTTTCACCATAGCAGGCGAGTTAATCTGGGAAAGAAGGGTAAATAGCTCACGCTGCATAGGTTGGGATGGATACAATTCTGCAGGTGAAAAAGTCGCCTCCGGCATCTACATTTACCTCATCCAAGATTCTACGGGAAATACGAAGGTGGGTAAATTGGGTGTCATACGATAGATTAGTAGCAAGTGGTGATCGGTAAGAGGTACTCATATGGTATGCTGATCACCACTTACCATTTACCACTTGCTCGTTTTTTGCGACCTGTGCGGTTGAAATTTGCTACATATCTTATCGTATTACCCACGAAATTCACGAAAATTGTTTAAGAAAGCCACAGATTGCATAGATTAACACCGATATAGACAGTTTTGCCTGAGTGGTAATTTTCAACCGCACAGGTCACTTTTTGTGCATCATTTCCGTACCACCCTTCTGCCATTGCGTCGTACTACCGTTTTTACACTACTCCCACATTTCTGCCTCGACCTCCACTCCCACACCACTCTCTCCTTTCTGCACCACGATCCAATTTCCGCACCGTTCTCTACCATTCACTGCCTACTCTTCTCACACCTCACTTTTCCATTCCAACACCACATTACGTCAGAGACAGATATATACCTCGAGCGGCCACAAATTGTGATTTTTCGCTGGCTCTGAACATCGATAGCTGCGTTGCTCAGGTGAGAAATAGCGTAGGCTATTACTCACCTTCACGCCTTGCTATCGATGTCCATTGCTCACCGAAAAAATTCACAATCTATGACCGTTCGAGGTATAGAATATTGATGGCAAAAAAATTGCCAAAAACCAGCACAAAAGCCTTGACTTTTTTTGAGTGATATTGTATACTTAAAAAATTCGTAGAGACGCGATTAATCGCGTCTTTCTACAAACTGCTTGCACGAATTCTGGGAGGGAACAGTGAAACAAGCATTTTTACTATCTGCACTTATTGTTTTTGCGTCCTGTCAGATCATTTCCGCTGCACCCCCTGTTTTTAATACTCCAGCAACAAGGCTTCAGGCAAGCGAATTAGATGTTGGCCGTGATGGCAACCCGGCTGGCACAGGGTGGAATTCTGCCCCATGCTGGGTGGATTTTGGTCCATTTACCTCAGGCACGAGAACCATTAACCGCGATGGGTTGAAGGATTTATTTATCGGCGATAAGGATGGGAATGTCTGGTTTTATGAAAATATTGGCACAGAGAAAGAGCCTGTGTTTGCTAATGGTTTTGTCTTGCAGATAGCAGATGATACTACTGTCAATGTTGGACACAATGCTGCCCCGTTTCTGATTGACTGGGATAGGGATTGTGATCTGGATATGATTGTCGGCAACTCAAGAGGGACATTCTATTATTATGAGAACAGGAATAACCATTTCCAGCCACGGATAGAGTTGACAAGGGGTCCGGTGCTCGTGGCTCAAACCTCTACTGTAGGAAGTGCTCAGGATATCTATGTTATCGGCAATTATGCCTATGTGGCTGCAGGTGAAATGGGGCTGCAAATATTTGATATCTCCAATCCATATAACCCTAAACTGATTGGCGGCTTTGATTCGTCTGGCTCTGCTCAGGGGGTATTTGTCCGAGGGAATTATGCCTACCTTGCAGATGGCAAGGAGGGACTGAGGATTGTTGATATTACCAACCCTAAATCACCAAAGGAAACAGGCGGTCTTGCTCCAAGAAACCCGCAAGGGGCCAAAAAACCGCAGGAAGACGAGGGCGTTCAATCAGGGGCAACAGATGTCTATGTGGTTGGGAATTATGCCTTTGTTGCCTGCGGCATAGGCGGGCTACAGATTGTTGATGTGACAGACCCAACCAAGCCTAATGCTGGCAAGGATGACCGGCATGGATTTGATGTGCCAGCTGGCGGGGTTGCAAGCGGGGTCTATGTAGTTGGCAATCATGTCTATGTTGCGGCTGGTAATGCCGGCTTGCAGGTTCTTCAAGTAACAGATTTTTTCCCTGCTAATGGTATCGGTACAGAGGGTGAAGATGGCATTGTCCAGCTTGGTGTAGTAGATACCCCTGGATGTGCCATGGATGTCTGGATAAACCCTGATGTCTCTGAACGGTATGTCTATATTGCCGATGAAAAGGGCGGATTGCAGATAATCGATGTCAATGTAAATATTACAAATGGTGTAAATGTAAGCAATCCAGATGTGGCTAATGCTGCAATTGCTGCCAGCATTGGCTTTGAGGATGCTCAAAATGTGTTTGTAAAGAGGCATGGGGCGAAGACTATTGCCTATGTATCTGACGGTGCAAATGGCTTTCAGATGGTTGATGTTACTGACCCAATCACTCCTGTCCGCATATCCGGTGCATCATATAATACTAAGGATTATACCTCAGCCATCTGGGTGCAGGATGGCTATATCTATGCCGCCGACCGCATGGCTGGAATGGCTATCTTTGATGATTATAACCCGCCAAATAGTCAGGCTCAAAACCTTGTAAGCACCAATGCCTTTTATTCCACGCCCCATATCTTTGACCTGGATGAGGATGGCTTTTGCGACATGCTTTCTGGTGATGAGCATGGCTATGTCTGGTTTTTCCATAATCAAGGGGCATTATCAAACCCCTCGTTTAATGACGGCTTCAGGATTCGCGGCTCATCAAGCAGTGGATTGCTTGATGTTGGGCAGTATTCATTTCCCTGGATAGTTGATTGGAATGGCGATGGGGTGAAAGACTTGATTTGCGGCAATGAAACAGGGAATGTACTCTTTTATGAGGGCTACGAGACCATTCCCCTGCCAACCGATAGCACTGCTGGTTTGATTCCGCTGGCTACACGCAACCGATACCTTGCCTTTAAGCCTGCCAAAACCATCAAGGTCTCTGGCCGTGATATGGATGCTGGTATGCGTTCATGCCCAATAGTTGGCGATTGGAATAATGATAGCGGTTTAGACCTGATTGTTGGCAATGAGGATGGCAAGATAAGCATATTATTGAATACAAAAACATGGCCTGGTGAAGAGCCTGCATTCAACGCGTTTTTCAACCTTCGTGGTCAGCAGGCAAGAGACCTATGGCTGAGTGAATACTCTGTGCCCTTTGTGATTGATTGGGATAATGACCATAAAAAGGATCTTATCCTTGGTGATGTTGACGGATATATTACCTATTTCCACAACTCAGGGACAAATACAGCAAACCCTGAGTTTTCTTCAGGGTTCAGACCACAAAGAACAGCTGGACAGGGGATGATAGATGTTAAGGTAGATGGTTATGCGGTGCCGGTTGTTTTTGATTGGAATATTGATGGTAAAAAGGATTTGATTGTCGGTGATTTCCATGGCAGGGTATGGTTTTTTGCCAATACTGGCACTGATGCTGCACCTGTATTTGGCACACCAACCCAGATGCTGTCAAATAATGTCCCGATTGATGTTGGCCAGTATGCCGCACCCTTTGTCTGCGACTGGAATCATGACGGTCAAAAGGATCTGTTTGTTGGCAATGAGAACGGGCTTTGCCTGCTTTTCCTGAATACCTCATCAGCAGTCGGCACACCAACACTGGGGACACTAACTATTCTCAGCAATACCAGCGGTGATATTGATGTGGGTAAATTTGCCAGACCATGGGTAATTGATTATAATGGGGACTGGCTGGATGACCTGATAGTTGGCAATGGTGATGGTGCTGTCAGGGCTTATCTGAATATAGGCAACGAACAAAAGCCAGAATATGATTTTGGCACAATTCAGCCAGCTGATGCAAACATAGGTCAATGTGCGGCACCATGCATTACTGACTGGGATAATAATGGGACATTGGATTTGTTATCTGGACACAAAGAGGGCTTTGTCTGGTTATTTATCTCATCCATCGGCACAGCATCATTGCCGATAGATGAGTCCATTACCTTAAGAGCAGGCGTTAGAGACTGGCCGGCATTCAGGTATGATGCAAATAGAAGTGGGAGTGATCCATCTGAGGCATTGTTGCCACCGCTTGAACTCTACTGGACATATGATGCAGGCTCTCCGATTGTCAGCTCACCTGTAATATTAGGTGATGTTTTAGGGGTTTGCAGTAAGAATGGTGTGGTTCATGTTGTAGATATGAATGGGGGGGAATGGAGAAATGAAGGTATAGATACCTCGTTTGATTCAACCCCAATCATGATAGGTGATCTTATCTATGTTGCCGGTCATGATGGCATAGTCCGCTGTTTTAACCGGGCTACTCAAGCAGAGATATGGACATATCAAACCAGCGGCTCTATCCAGTGGTCATCCCCAATGATTGTTAATGGCAGGCTTTATATTGGCTGCAGCGATGGACGGCTGTATTGCCTGAATGCAGCAAGCGGCGAGTTTCTCTGGAGTTATAAGACTGCTGAGATAATCGAATCTTCTCCAACAATTGCAACTGGCAGGGTCTATTTTGGCAGCATAGATGGCAGGGTATATTGTCTGGATGCGGTTAATGGGTCATTGAAATGGGAGTATAATGCTGCCTCAGCCATTCGCTCTACAGGGTGTATAAAAAACAATATCCTCTATGTTGTAGCAGATAATGGCATGATTCATGCCATAAAGACAGATACAGGAAAATTGCTCTGGAGCTATACCGCCTCCCCAGGTTCATCACCAGCCATAGAGAAAGACACCTTGTATCTTGGCGGTGAGGATAGAATCTTTTATGCCTTGAATGCCTTAACCGGAAAGATAAAGTGGTCATACTACATTGGCAGCCCGATTCATTCATCTCCTATTGTTGCCAATGGCATTATTTATGTTGGTGCAGACAACGGCAATATTTATGCCTTAAACCCTGAGGCAATCTCAAAAGACAGGCTTATGTGGAGCTATCAGACTAAGGGGAAGATACTCAGTTCCCCGGCTGCAGCAGACAGCTGCCTGTTTGTAACCTCAGAGGATGGGAATTGCTATGTTTTTGGACCAAAGCGGTTTTTGGGTTCCTCAAAGACTGCCTCTGTTGATAAACCTGTCCAACCAGGAGAGACACTAAGCTATACCATCAATGTCAGCAATCCTACGGACATAGACGATATCAAGGTAATTGATGAGCTTGATGCAAGGCTTATCAATCCAATGAACATATCAAATGATGGGACAGCAATTACCCAGAACGGACGAACGATTATTACATGGGAGAATATTGACCCGCAATCAATAAGCTTCCTGAGTTTTGAAGTCAGCGTTTCACCAAATACAGCCCCTGGTGAAATAATCAATAATACGGCTCGAATTGAGTGGACAATGAATGATTTGCCAGGCTCCTTTACCACCCCTGCAACAACCATTCGTGTCGCAGGTGCAGTAATAACCATGAAGAGGATGACCACTGATAAACAGGAGGAGGAAAAAGTCTCCCCTGACGAGGCAATTGAATATACCATTACCTGTAAAAATCTTATGGCAGCAACCATTCATAAGCTGACCATAACAGATGTGGTTGATGATTTTCTAACCGCTATTGTTCCCTTGAATAATGGCGTGTATAATGCCAAAAACAGAAGGATAACCTGGCAAATCAATACAGACATTGCCAATGAGAAAGAGGTAAAGGTTGGATTTAAGGCAAAGATAGCCTCAAATGCACCCAATGGAATTACTATTACCAATGATACTGCCTCATTCTGGTCGATTGATACTGGAAGCGGCAGTATAAAGGCAGAGCCTATCATACTTGTTGTTACTGCCCCAGATTTTACCGGATCTACTAAGCTGGTAAGAGCACCCAGTATCATCCGCTCTGGAACGGTTGTTAGCTATGATATTATCTACACTAATACTGGAGCCACAGCAACAGAGGTCATTGTGGCTGATAAAATGGATAACAACCTGTCTGTTGTTGCCTCAAAGATCTCTCAGCTTGGGAGTTATGACCCTGCTTATCATATGATTACCTGGAAACTGGGACAGATTGAAGCACAGAAAAGTGGGACACTCTCTTATAAGGCTGTAGTCAAGTCCCCAATAGATAATAATACACAGATTGTCAATAATGCAGTCATTTCCTGCCGGCAAATGAAAGCACAGTATCTGTTAGCACCTAAACTTATTACAAATACCAGTCCAGAGTTTAATTACTCAACCCTTGAGGTATCTCCAAGGGATGGGACAGGGCCGTATGATATTATTTCATATACTATTACCTGTGCTAACAGCGGGGATATGAATGCGGTTGAGACATGGGTTGTGGATCCTTTAAGCATATACCTTTCCCTTGACTCACTTGTCAGTCAGCAGGAGGTTATTGGCGGCAATGGTATAGTAAATGAACATGGCAGCTGGAATCAGTTCGATTCAGGGCTGGTTGATGGTAATATCACCATTAGAACAAACTATGGAACATATACATCAAAAGAGATAAACCTTGCCAATTATCCCAATGTGTTAACCTTGCTTAGGGAGATAGATATTAGCCCGGCTAAGGTGATATTAAGGTATGATGTGGTCAAAGACAAGTTTACTCTTGAGTGCCGTAACAACGGTCATTTCATAGAGCTTAAAGAAAGCGGGCTTTTGCCGTTTTTCTCATGTATAAAGATTCCGGTTGGTGCATATTGCGATCAGGCGGCAGAATATGATGCCAGCACAAGAGAATTAAGCTGGAATACTGGCGATATATTGGCTGGCTCAAGCACAACCTTGAGGTTTAAGGCACAGCTTTTGCCTGGCATGGGCACAGCAACCAATGAAGCGATCATCTTTTGGGGGACAGAAACAACTGGAACTGGAAGTTTCAGGGTTGGTCCCACATATACAAATGTAGATACCAGCCCGCCGATTGTTGGGCAGATACCTACTGAAGGAATAGTTGCCAATCAGGATGAGGACGCAGACATAGACGGGGTATATACCATCTTCTGGAAGCCATGGCAGGATATGGAGTCAGGGGTGGATATGTATTGCCTTCAAGAGTCAATGGATATGCAAAATTGGGGGACTGTAAGCGATAATATCAGCGGGACACAATTGAGTTATAGTGTTTCAGGCAAGGCGGACAAAAGAGGCAATACCTATTACTATCGGCTCAAGGCAAGGAATCATGGGGGGTTGTGGAGTGATTTTACTGCATCCTCTGATGGGATAAGGGTTGTAGATTCATTTGGGGTGGTGAAGACAGGGACAATATCAACCGTAACAAAAAATAAGTGCCGAATCAGTATCCCAAATAATGCCTTTGCTGGCACAATAACCTTTGTTATTCGTAAGGTTACAAATCCTGTTGCCCTCTATGCCCCGGCTAAGAATTCAGCTATATTTGATGAATCAATCGTTGAGCTGACTGCCCTGCCAGAGGCTTATTACGGCTCAAATACCCAGCCGATAAAGCCAATTACCCTGACACTCCCATACCCTGACCCTGATCCATTTAATGAGACTGAGGATTATAATTACCGTATATTCAAATTGACTGAAAATGGATGGGAGATGCTTACATGGAAGCAGACGGTTTCACCTGTTGATGATACCATTACCGTTAATGTGCCTTCGCTTTCGTTCTATGCTGTGGGCAGGGTAGAGGGTGATATGGGAAATATTGTGGTGAAACCAAATCCAGTGAGGGGAAGTAATGCATCTGTAAAATTTTGCAATGCGAGCGGGGATGTCTGGATATACAATGCTGCGGGTGAGCTGGTGCATACTCAGCATGTGGTTGGTGGAGAACCAACATGGAATACCAGAAATAGCAATGGCGACCTGGTCGCAAGCGGGATTTATGTGTGTGTGATTGAGAATGAGCAGAAGGAACGGGTAACAAAGGTGTTCTGTATCATCAGATAGCAAAAGAAATTTACCACGAAGACACGAAGAAAAGATGGAAGTAATCTCTTTATAACTATCTGATATTTCTGTTGCATTCCTTCGTGCCTTCGTGGTGATTAAATTGTGATAGAGGGGGAAATATCATGAAAAACTGGGGGAGATTAATGGCGTTAGCCTGCATATTGCTAACAGCCGTAGTAGTACATGCAGAAAAAAGCCCTGGCAAAGACGAGGCTGCTTTCTTAAAGATTGGTGTTGGTGCTCGGGCAACTGGTATGGGCAATGGGTTTTCAGCCATAGCTGATGATACCTCAGCTATTTTCTATAATCCAGCCGGGCTTGTCCATATCTCATCCCCATGCATATCTACCATGTATAATCAATGGATTGGCGGTCTGCTGCATGGTGCTATAACCTATGTTAATCCATGTTTCAAGCAGTCAGCCATTGGGATAGGTGCGGTTTATCTGGGAACAAATGGCATTCCAAGATATGAGGATGCAAAAGATTCCACTGCCTCATCAGGGGAATACAAGGCATACGATGCGAGTTTTAATTGTGCCTATGCCTTTCACTTTACGCGCGACATTTCCTTTGGTATGAATATCAAGGGCATTCAGGAAAGGATAGACAATGAAGAGGCAGACGGGTTTGCTGTTGATATTGGACAATTGTATCACACACCCATTGAAGGACTATTTCTTAGCACGGTTGTGCAAAACATAGGACCAGACATGAGGTTTAAGGATGCAGAATACAAGCTGCCAACATGTTACAAGCTTGGGATTGCCTATCGTTTTCCAGACTATCCGCTTCTGATAGGCTGTGATTGGACTAAACCCTTGAATAATAAGTGGAAAATAAATGCTGGATTTGAGTGTAAGGTTATGAATGCACTTGCCTTGCGAGCAGGGTTTGATTCTCAGCTGTTTGAAGACTTAAGCGGCGGCGGTTTGAACCTTGGGTTTGGATTTCCGATTGGACCATATACAGTAGATTATGCCCTTGTCCCTACTAAGAAAATGGGGAATACGCATCGTGTGTCGATCGGGATGCAGCTTGGTGGGAATGATAGTGAAGAGTGAAGGGGTGGTAATCGGTGATCAGTGACCAGTGATCGGGAAAATCGGGAAAGCGGTATCCTAATATTACCTGATCACCGATTTAGTGATAGCTCGTCCATGTTAAGGAACCAAAAAAAGGATGTGTTCAGGTGATAAAAGTAACCCGTCTTAATGGCGTAGAATTTCATATTAATCCACACCAGATTGAGCATATTCAGGCAACACCTGATACGGTTATTACCCTGATTAATGGCCAAAAGTATATAGTCAAGGAAAAGGTTGATGAATTGCTTCATTCGATTATCAGGTATCGACGCACGGTTGCACCAACCTGTTTGCCACCAGGAAATGATGTGGATTGATGGTAAACAAAGTAACCACAAAGGATACAAAGAATAAAAATTAAAAAACCTTCGTGCTCTTCGTGTCCTTCGTGGTAAAAAAAAAGAAGACTAACCACGAAGAACACGAAGAACACGAAGAATGGAAATGAAAAAAATGCAAACTTTGTGGTAAAATAGAAAATTAAGGAGGAAAAAAATGGCTGATCCACACAAAAAAGAAGCTGAAGGAGAAGAAGCAGAGGGCGAAGAAAAACCAAAAAAAGAAAAAAAAGACATGGGTGGGCTGATCAAACTTCTGGGTATGCTTGCCCTGGTGCTTGTCTTAATAGTGGTGGTGATTCTTGTTGCCTCAAATGTGGCTAAGCAATCTATTGCTCCGCCAGATGAAGAGTTTGAACCAGAAAAGGTAGAGGCAGAAGCAGCACATGGAGAGGCAGAAAAGCCACTCCATGACAACTACATAGGAGACTTTACCGCAAAATTGGCTGACGTGGAAGAACCACATTATATCAAGATTACTGATCTGACACTGAAATATGACCCCATAAAATATAAGCTCTTAGTCGCAGAATTGGGAGAAAGGGATAGCGAGATCAAGGATGCTATTAATACCATCCTTATCAGCAAAACCTCAGAGGTCAATAGTGTTAAAGGGAAAGAAGAACTGAAGGAAGAGATTAAGGAAAAGATAAATTCAATGTTGATTGAGGGGCAGGTGCCTGAGGTGCTCTTTCAGGTGATTGTGCAATAAAAAAAATGCGGAAGTAAGAACATAGAACACGGATAACACAGATTTGACGGATTTTCACGGATTTTTATC
>DYDG01000011.1:19021-42614 GCA_020717845.1 Marinifilum sp.
GATAACACAGATTTGACGGATTTTCACGGATTTTTATCGGTGTTTATCCGTCTTATCCGTGTCATCCGTGTTCTATTATTAACCTGAAATCGGCAAGTACTCAATGGATAACTTAATAACCAATTGGTATAAAAAGAGTTACACAAAATAAAGCAAAGCCCTATCAAGTTAAACAAGTAAGACACATGATATTAAAATATAAATTAGGATGTCAAGACTGATGGATAGATACGAAATATTACAGGCAGTTAATTGAAGAAGGGGCGAATGTAATTGTCCTTGACCCTGATTTGGTCAAATCTTTCAGTGATTCAGTAACGGTAAATGAAGCATTGAGATCCCTACTTGACTTGACTATATTAACACAACGATTAACAAGTTGCTCCAGCCGACCGCCAAAGGCGGCAGGTAAGCTCAATCGTTGGGCGCAAAACATAAACAGATTATGTTATACTATAGACAATGGAGAGTTCAGTGAAAACTATTCATAAAATAATAAACGGCGACAGCCGACAAATGAACTGCTTAACCGACAAATCAATTCATTTGGTAATCACATCCCCGCCATACTGGCAATTAAAAGACTACGGGACTGAAAATCAGATAGGTTATCACGAAAGTTATGAAAGTTATATCAATAATCTGAACCTCGTCTGGAAGGAGTGCCATAGGGTATTACACCCCGGCTGCCGGCTTTGCATCAATATCGGAGACCAGTTCGCCCGGTCAGTTTATTATGGGCGGTATAAAGTGATTCCAATAAGAACCGAAATAATTAAATTTTGTGAAACCTTGGGGTTCGACTATATGGGGGCTGTCATCTGGCAGAAAGTGACTACATGCAATACAACCGGAGGCGCCACGATAATGGGTAGTTTCCCATATCCCCGAAATGGCATTTTGAAGCTTGATTATGAATTTATTTTGCTTTTCAAAAAACAAGGCATTTCGCCAATGCCGACTAAAGAACAAAAAGAACTTTCAATAATAACAAAAGACGACTGGAATACTTATTTTTCAGGACATTGGTACTTTGCAGGGGCAAAGCAGAACGGTCACATTGCTATGTTTCCAGAAGAATTGCCTGTGCGTCTGATAAAAATGTTTTCTTTTTCCAGTGAGACGGTTTTGGACCCGTTCCTCGGCAGTGGAACAACTGCACTTGCCGCCCGAAATTTAGGCCGAAGCTCTGTCGGCTATGAAATCAATTCGGACTTCATTCCAACCATTAAAGATAAGCTGAATGTGAGGCAATCCGATATTGCAGCTACTGAATACATGTTTCTGAAGGATAGCGTTAAAACCGACCTGGATAAAGAAATCGAAAAGTTGCCCTACATTTTCAAAGACCCTCATAAACTCGATAAGAAGATAGACCCAAAGAAGCTTCAATTCGGTTCAAAAATTGATAAAGACAGCAGTGATAGAGAAATTTACTATTATGTAAAAGTAGTAATCAGCCCTGAGTTGATGAAGCTAAATAACGACTTGATTGTTCGCCTTATCGGCGTAAAAGAAAAAAAGCCTGCCAATGAACAGGCTATCAGATATCTGATTGAAAAAACAAAGGGGCAAAAAGTGTTTATGAAGTTCGACAATCATAAATACGATGACAGAAATAACTTGCTTTGCTATCTTTACCTGGAAAACAAAACCTTTATAAATGCCCATATAATAAAGGAAGGTTTAGCGGACGTCGATGTTTCTTCTGGTTTTAAATACAGAGAAAAATTCCTAAAAATCGGAGTACAAAATGGCTAAAGAATGGATTCTGAATAGTGCAATGAACCGCTTTCAATTGAATTTTAAAAGGAATGTTGGCCCGACTTCTGAAAGCATAAGACAATGTGCACCGAAGACGCTTGATGAATGGAGGGAGTATTACCTCAAAAATGTACGCTCCAGAGAGCACATTGAATCCCTCGGTAAAAAGCTCTATGTCAAAATCACGGAAGTAATTCATTCTGAGGTTGAAGAAATCACAGAGCAGGACTGCATTGATTATATAATGCAACTCGTTATTGACCGGACTTTTGACGGCTATGTGACAGAAATCAAAACCGTTTATGGACAACTGGAAAATGAACTCGGAGTTAAAATAGAACCTGCACCTGACGAATGGGACAGACTTTTCAATGTCGATTTCTTCATTAAGATCAAAGACAATTATATTGGAATACAAATAAAGCCGGTGAATCAAGGCATTCAATTATCCCAAATATTCAAGGAAAAAGATTTGCAAAGCAAAACCCATGAGAAATTTACCCAACAATATGGCGGTAAAGTCTTTTACATCTTTTCGTCGAAAGTTGGTGAGAAAAAGGAAATTAGAAACAAAGAAGTAATTGATGAAATACGGCAAGAAATGGAACAACTAAAGAAATAAATACCAGCCCAACAAATCGCTCAAGACGGACGTGGCATACATCCGCCACGCCGATTAGCTTGCGCGTTAGGTGAAAAGAAAACCAATGATAGAAGTATCGAAAATAGGAGAAATTTTTAAACAGAAATTGGCTATGCAATATTCTCCCGTTGGTTTCTATTTTGCAGACAAGAAACCCGAAGAAGATAGTCGTGTTGTAGCAAGGTTTGCTTCAGTATGCGGAATTTTGCGACCTGTACGGTTGCAGAACAATTACATCAACCATAGAACACGGATAACACAGATTTGACGGATTTTCACGGATTTTTATCGGTGTTTATCCGTCTTATCCGTGTCATCCGTGTTCTATTATTAATCCTCCAGCCAATACACATTTTCTATCTCCCATTTTTCATCTTTCTGGCTTTTCTGGCTGCGTTTGAGGACAGCGTGGATTGTTTTGCATATGCCTTTGTTATTTCCTATGGCTGTGACAGAAAAATATTTGGATGATATAGTAAAAACCCTTTGAGATGACTCATTGTCTGAGATTGACCTGGTGTTAATCTCGTATGCTGCAAGCAAGGATTCAGCAGCAGTGTTTATATTTATTCCACCAGCAGTGGTTATGACTGGTTTTAGTCTCGAATAAATCTCATCGCCGACAATCTCTAACAGATTATCAATGCTGGTCAATGGCTGTCCATCAACTATTTCGCCTATTTCGTTAGCCAATATAGCTGCCCTATTTGCCTCTACCTCAAAACCAACCAGCAAACTATAAAGAACATCCCTGTCTGCTGAGTTAATACTTATCTCACCCCATGTTGTAAGGCTATTTTCTATAAGATGATATGAAGCATCATCCATGCCGCTAATCATACGTATCTCCGAGAGGGTATCAAGCATACCATTGTTTTTACGATAATTGATAAGCTCTCTTGCAATGTCTTGACGAATTCCAAGCCTTACCATCATTTCCTCTGAGACATAGTTAATATTTGCCTTCCTTTCTTCATCAACAATGGTTACACTATATGTCCCCTCTCCTAATTGTTGTTCTATTGGCTTTGCCCATTCATCATCAAGAGAATCAGAAACGGTGGTGTCATTTTTGAGCAAAAATGCAGCGTAAGCAACACCTGCCTCAGCCAGGGCAAGGGCAGATGCTTCGAGTTTTTGATTACTTACTGCCTGTGCCTCAAGTCGTATCATGTAGATAAAACTTGAAGCAATACCAGCTAATGCCAGCACAAGCCATAGGACAAGGACAAGGGCAATGCCATGTTCTTTATTCATCATCTTTTCCTGTTTTTCCTGTTCTTACTTGAATAATCATCTCTGGCATATCAACATGTGTCAATTCAAGCCAAACCTTGACCAATGGGGGAAGCTTTTTTTGCTCATTTTCCGACCAATTATCACTCAATGTGCGTCCATAAGATAGATCAAACCTTGTTACTCCAGCACATAATTTGTATGCTGATGGTGTTTTTATCCCAACAACCGTCTCTTCAAGCCAGAGGCAGTCACCTTTAAGATAAAACCTTACCAGTGATATTCCATCAGATGTAGCTGCCTTAAACTTAATCTCGTGCTGACTGCCATCAAACCCTGTTCCCTTATGCCATGGGGAACAATAGGCACATGAAATCTTTTGTCTCAAGATAGCCATGCTTATCCTTGCATCCTGTTCCTGCTCAATACATTGCTGCCTCTTCTGCCAGATAGAGGCAGAGATATTGAATGAGCCATGAACAAGGATAGCAACTATCGCCAGTATTCCTGAGGCAGCCAGTATCTCTATGAGCGTAAAACCTTTCATCTGAAAATACCTCATGCCGTTGATGGGGATGTAGATTCACATTATAGCACCTTTTTTAATTTTTTGCCATAAAAAAATGATTGACTATTATCGCTATTTAGGTTACAATATTTGTAACCGTTCAGGGTGTAATGAAGGGAAAAGGGGAAATGGGAAAAAATAAGGTGTAACAAAGGGAAAATGGGAAAACTGGAAAAAGGGGAAATAAATCAACTCTATTTTTTCCTTCCCCATTTTCCCCTGTTTCCCCTTTTCCCTTATCTGACATTAGTTTCCTTTTTCCCTTATTTACACCTGAACGCTTACCTAAAAAGGAGACTCCTTAATGCCACCCTCAACTGAACACAAAACCATCCTATCCCGTATCCTGAAACATGGCTGGATTATCCCTATTGCTGCCTTAGCCGGGCTTGTTATTATCTACTTTTACAAGACTGTCCTGTTTGGCGAGGTATTTATTACTGGTGATATGACTACCAGCGACCTTTGCAACCTGAACTTTCCAACACGAGGATTTTTGGACAGGTGTCTGCAGCAGGGCATATGGCCATTGTGGACGCCTGATATATACTGCGGATTTCCGGTATTGGCTGAGGGTGAGATGGGCGGGCTTTATCCTCTTAGCCTGCTGCTCTTTGGTCTGTTTCCTGATTGGATTGCGTATAACTATTTGATCATCCTGAATTTTATACTTAGCGGGACATTCTTTTTTGCCTATGCAAGAACCATTGGGCTGGCTGCATTCCCTGCATTTATTGGTGCCGCTGCCTTTACCTTTTGCGGTTTTTTTGTTACCCATCTCAAACATGCCAACCTTATCACTGCCTCATGCTGGCTGCCACTATTGCTTTTATGTGTAGAAAGATTGGTCAGGGATAAAAGGCTTGCTTGGGCTGCTTGCGGTGGATTGGTTTTTAGCTGTCAGATCCTTGCTGGACACTTTCAGATGGCATACTATTCCATGCTTGGGGCAGGGTTTTACCTCTTGTTTCGTATTTGTTCAATGATATGGGTTGCTGCCTCATGTCGTTTTCAGCAGGAATCAATACCCGAAAAACCCAAAAAGAAGAAACAGCAGATACAGAAAACACAGAAAACACCAAAGCAAAAAAATCAGGTACCAGCTCAATCCTCCAGACTTGCAAGCAGGGATGCTTGCGATACTAAACTTGCAAGCAAGGATGCTTGCGTTACTAATATCCTCAAGTATCTGATTGGCTTTGCACTGATTGGCATTATTGGTGTTGGCATCTCGGCTATCCAGCTTTTGCCTACCTATGAATTCACCGGGCTTGCTACCAGAGCTGGCGGGCTTTCTTTCCAGGATGCAGTTGCCTGGCCATACAGGATAGAAAACCTTATTACCCTGATATTCCCTTATCACTATGGTGACCCTGCTCAAGCTACATATCAGCGTGATATTGGCGGACAGATGACACTGTTTTGGGAAAATTGCGGGTATGTAGGGATTTTGCCCCTGTTTCTTGGGATATTTGGGTTTTGTGTTTATTGCACACGCAACAGCTTTGTCAGGCTGTTTGGGTTAATGGCAGCCCTTTCCCTGCTTCTTACCCTTGGACAGAATACACCTTTATTTGAATTGCTCTGGAAATGTATGCCTGGATTAAAGTTTTTCCGTTTTCCCAACCGTTTTCTCTTGTTGTTTGACTTTTCTATCCTTATCCTGGCAGGGTTTGGGATTACATTTTTAATGGAACGGCTTAAAACATTTAAGGCTAAATGGGTGGTTCTAATGGGCATCTGTCTATTAATCATCCTTGACCTGTTTAATTTTGGCATGAGACATAATCCAACCATATCCCCAAAAACATGGCTAACCCAGCCTGAAAGTGTCAAATTCCTCAAAAAAGACAAAACCATGCATCGCATATACAGCTTTGGCGGGGATGAATCGTGGAGCATGGTTCATGCCATGTCTGGCGGCTGGAAGGGTGATCTCGGATTATATGTGGCTCATCGCGGCGTTTTGCAACCAAACTCAAACATGGATTATGGCATTCAATCCTCTGGCGGCTATCCAGCCTTTGCACCACAGAGACTGTCAACCATGCATAACTTCTATCGCAGCATGGATAATATCTCGCTCTACAAGCACTCAATGGATGACCCACTGGGTTTTGCAGCACCAAAACCACAGTTTACCAAACTACTTGGCATACAAAATGTAAAATACATCACCACCTTCTGGGAGCTAAAAAGCCCTGATCTGGTCGAGGTCCATCAAACAAAATTCAAGGGAAAGATGCTTCCTTTGAGGATATACGAAAATAAGGCTGTTATTCCGCGTATACTATGTGTTCCAGAGGCAGAGGTGATTACAGATGAGACAGCTATTATCAATCGGCTGACCTCCTCTGATTTTAACCCATACACCACGGTTATCCTTGAAAAAACACCACCGCAGCAGGGCTCAAGGGCAAAGACTCAAAAGACTCAAGCCTCTGTGGCTCAATTCAAATCATATCAGCCATCAAGGGTAAACATTCAGGCTGATATGGTTGCAGATGGTTTTCTATTGCTTGGAGATACATGGTATCCTGGCTGGAAGGCATTTGTAGATGGGAAGGAAACAGAGATTTATCGGGCAAACTTTATCTTCCGAGCCATTAGCCTGACAAAGGGCAAGCACAATGTAAAGTTTGTCTATGCCCCAGCATCATTTAATCTCGGCTGCTGGATAAGCAGCATTTGTCTTGGATTAATAGTGTTGTTCATAGTATGGAAATTCACTACGAAGGCACGAAAACACGAAAAAGTGAAAAACTAAAAACTATTGCCAGTATGCAACACACCTAAAGGTGTTCACTACAGTTTTGTTTGTTTTTCACTCTTTACTTTTCACTTTCATCCTCATCCTTCTCTGACTTCTTTGAAGATATGGCTGCCTGAAATTCTTTTATCCCTTTTCCGAGCGACTTACCCAGCTCAGGCAATCTCTTGGCTCCAAAAAGCACAACCACGATTACCAGAATAAGTGCTAATTCTAATGGGCCTACGTGTGGGATCATCTGTTATCACCTCCATTTGTAACACAAGCATCCTGCAGTCATTGCCCTTCGACAAGCTCAGGGAACAAAATGCGGTCATTGAGCTTGTCGAAATGCGACGCTGCTTAGGGGGAACGAATGTGACTCATGTATACTCAACACTGGCATAATCTGTGATTTTTGCAACTCAGAGCATAGATGGGTTACGTTTCACTCCACCCATCCTACATCAGAAAGCACGCTATCAACATAGTAGGATGGGTGAAACCCATCTATGCTAACTATGCTCAACAATCACATTTTATGCCGGCGATAAGTATAACTCAAGCTTCCAGCTTGAGTTATACTTCAAGAAATCTTAAAAATGCCTCCAATATCTTTGATTTTGTCTTTTTTTGATGCAAAACCAGATAAAACTCTTTTTTAAGGTCAAAATCTTTGACGAGCACCTTGTTAATCAACCCTGAGTTTAGTTCATTCTGAACGGCCTGCTGGTTAATAAAGGCTATGCCCTGGTTAGATAGAACAGCCTGTTTAATTGCACCGGTTGAGCCCAATTCCATAATAATATTCATCTCAGACTCATTGACTCCCCTTTTGTAAAACTCATTGCAAATACTCATGCGTGTTCCTGAACCCTCTTCACGGACAAGGATAGGTTCTTCAAGCAATTCAGATAATGTAACCTCTTCTCTTGTGGCAAATGGATTGGATGGGTGAACAATAAGAATCAAACTATCTGATGTGAATTCTTTCAAGGTTAGATTATTGTTGTAAATCTTTGCTCCAATGATACCCATATCTAATTTATGGGACAACATCTGTTTTATTATCGCTGATGTATCTAATATTTTCAAGGATATTTCAACCAATGGATACTTTTTCTTAAACAGTCCAAGCAATTGCGGCATGGTGCTTTCACCAATCGTTACCCCTGTTCCGATTGTAATCTTGCCGTATACCTTTTGACCACTGGATTCACAAATTGCACCCTTGAGACGGTCTATCCGCTCCAATATCTCTTTGGCATGCTGGTATAGAATCTGACCTGCAGCGGTAAGGATGACATTCCTGTCTAATCTATCCAGAAGTTTTACATTTAATTCATTCTCTAATGCTTTAATCTGCAAGCTTACCGTTGGCTGAGACAGGTGAACTATCTGCCCTGCTCTGGAAAAACTTTCCTGCTCAACTACAGCACAAAATGTTTTTAGCTCTCTGAATTCCATTCCAGCATCCTTTTGTAATTATACCCTTCGTGGTTAATCTTTTTCACCACGAAGACACGAAGACACCAAGACACGAAGACACCAAGAAAATATTAAGATTTTTCTCTCTTCGTGCCTTTGTGCCTTTGTGCCTTCGTGGTTAATCTCATAAAAATACAAAAAGGTGTTAACCAATCTTTCGATTGATTAACACCCCGGAAACTAATAGGTATAGAAACTGGGAGGGGAAAACTATACACTATCAATCCCTTAACTATATCGTCCAAATGTTAAAAAAACTTTAGTGGTTTTTTACAGTTTACTCGAAATATTTAATAAAAGTGGACAAAAGTGGACAAAAAACTGTTTCGAGATTGTAACACAAGCATCCTGCCTGTGGGTTTTTGAGTGGAGCTACGCCACGACTACATCCTGATTTGTAGCAATGAATTTCTCCTTTGTTCCCAGTATGCTTCTCACCTCATCTGCCTCCAGCACCTCTTTTTCCATTAGGACATAAGCCAATTTATCCAATTTACCCCTATTTGCTTCCAATATCTCTTTTGCTGTTTGATAGCAGCTGTCAACCACCTTTTTTGTTTCTGTATCTATCTTAGAGGCAACCAATTCACCGTAGTTTTTTTCCTTAAAAAGATCCCTGCCAAGGAATACCTCTCTATCCTTTCGACCATAGGTTAATGGTCCCAGTTCATCACTCATTCCATACTCGCAGACCATCTTATGGGCGGTTTCTGTTGCCCGTTCAATATCGTTTTGAGCACCGGTTGATGCCTCATTAAAGATAAGCATTTCAGCTACCCTGCCGCCGAGCAGGACAGCCATCTTGTGCAATATCTCTGATTTTGTGGTCAGGTATCTATCCTCAAGCGGGATCTGGAGTGTATAGCCCAGGGCACTCATCCCTCTGGGAAGGATGGATATCTTGTGGATTGGATCGCTATCAGGAATCATCTCTGATACAAGGGCATGTCCTGATTCATGGTAGGCAACTATTTGCTTTTCCTTTTCAGAAAGGATTCGAGATTTTCTTTCTGGACCAGCTATTACCCTGTCCATAGCATTCTCAAAATCCTCCATCTCTATCGCTTCTTTATCCTTTCTGGCTGCAAGCAAGGCAGCCTCATTGGTCATATTGGCAATATCAGCCCCAACAAACCCCGGGCTCCTTCTGGCTATGAGCTTAGCGTCTACATCATCAGCTATTGGTTTACCCTTTAAGTGGACAGCAAGAATAGCTTCTCGACCGATTAAATCAGGGGCATCAACCACGATATGGCGGTCAAACCTGCCTGGACGGAGGAGGGCAGGGTCAAGCACATCCGGCCGATTACTGGCTGCAATAAGGATTACACCTTCGCTGGCATCAAATCCATCCATTTCCACTAAGAGTTGATTAAGGGTTTGTTCACGCTCATCGTGTCCGCCGCCAAGCCCGGCACCCCTTTGTCTCCCAACTGCGTCAATCTCATCAATAAAGATGATACATCCTTTGTCTGAGGAGGAGGAAGACTTTCTTGCCTGTTCAAACAAATCCCTGACCCTGGATGCTCCAACACCAACAAACATCTCTACAAAGTCAGAACCGCTGATGCTTAAGAATGAAGCATCAGCCTCTCCAGCTACTGCCCTGGCAAGCAGGGTTTTACCTGTCCCTGGCGGACCAACAAGGAGAACCCCTTTAGGTATCTTTGCCCCTAATTTCTGAAACTTCTTGGGCTCTTTTAAGAATTCAATTATCTCTGATAGCTCTTGTTTTGCTTCATCTACACCAGCTACATCATCAAAGGTATTCCTATTATCCTTATCTTTATCCTTATCTTTGGGATCTCTGGGCATATTAAACCTTGCCCGGCTCTGCCCAAAATTGGTCAGGGATCTTCCACCCGGCATCCGCGTCTGACGATAGAAGAGAAACCAGAGGAGAAGACAGAATAATATCGGAGAGCCAATATACCAGAGCAATCCCATCCACCATTTGGATTCAGTTGGCGAATCCCCTTCAAACTCAACCGAACACTCTTCTAATAGCTGAATAAGATTTTTATCCTCATAAGGGATATATGTTGTAAATGGGATAGTACTCTTATTCTTTATCAATTCGCCTCTGATATGTTCCTGTCCGATTATCTTTACCTTTTTTACCTCATTATGCTTTACTGCATTTAAGAATTGAGAATAACCCAGCCTTACTGTTTTATTCGTTTGTGGCATCTCGAAAAGCTGCAGCCCCAGTGGCAGGATGAGAAACAAGAATACCAGCCAGATGATTAAATTCATTCCCTTATTCAATTATTTTCCTCCTATAATTATCCATTAGTAGTTAGCTGTTAGTTCAAATTCAAAAGCTAACGGCTAATTACTAACGGTTCTGCTCACCATCGATACCACCAACACCTTTTGTGTTTTGCTGGTAATTTTTACCTGCTCATTAATACGCAATCCAATTACCCAGAGGATATTGCCCTTTTTGTCAACCAATAAGGGCATCCTGTCGCGGGTATCCATTGGCAGCTTCAGATCCATAAAGAAATCTTTTATTTTTTTTGTTCCCTGCATTCCATAGGGATGAAACCTATCGCCATTCCTCCTGCATCGCAGGGTAAGTGGCGGGGTTACCTGTTCATAATCAAAATATGCCCTTAAGACCATAGGATGTTTGGCATCCTGTATCGGATACCTGTATTCTGCTGCTGGATGTTTTTTAATATATTCAATATCACTAAAAATAGCCTCTGTAAGAACAACATCTGTCTTAATTGTGCATCTCAGGTCAGATAGCTCTTCTGTCCCAGGGATATTAACAAGGTATTCATAACCACCAAGTTGTTTTAGCCTATAAATTGACTCTTCTTTGATGACAAGGTGTTTATACTCCCTTTTGACTGATATGGAAAAGGGCAATGACAGCTTAGTCTGTGGATGAATGCCTGTGATTAATTGCCTGATGCCCTGTATATGTTGATAATTAAATCCAGTTGTATCAGCCCTAATCATAGCGATAGCTCTTCTTATAACCCTGGTTTGAATAGCAGGGTGTAATCCTGAAAGTCTATCAACATCCATGACCACCATTTTTTTTCCATGTTCTATAATAGCCTGTGGCAGGACATGGTTTACCGCTTCATTTATATAATCATCATCTGCCTCTATTAATCGGGATAATTGAATAAAGGCATTATCGACTTTAGGGTTATATTCATTTCTTAATAGTGGCAGCAATTGAAGTCTAACCCTGTTTCTTAAAAATATTGGTTTAAGATTAGAGGAATCAACCCGAAACTCCAGCTGATGCTCTGACAGATACTGGTGAATTTGCTGGGAGGATAGCTTTATCAATGGACGGATAAGCAGAAGTCCTTCATCTATTTTTCTTATTGAGGCAATCCCTTTTAATCCTTCTGGTCCTGCTCCCCGAATAAGATTTATGAGCATAGTTTCAACATGGTCATTAGCATGATGTCCAACCGCAATCTTACTTGCTCCAAACCCCTTAGCCACTCTTTTAAAAAAATCATACCTTATCTTTCTGGCAACATCTGTTAACGGAAACCCTTTTGACTCTCTTTCCTTTACTGCCTTAACATCTATTTCCTCTGATACAACAGGAATAGAAAGCTTATTAGCAAATCTTAGGGTGTATTCTGCATCTTCCTTACTTTCCTCATCCCTTTGCATATGATTCAGGTGAGCAACGCAGAGGCTTAAGGAATATTCTTCTGACAACTGCCAGAGTATATGTAGGAGGGCGATTGAATCCGGTCCACCGGATACACCAACCACAATCCTGTCTTTTTCTGTTAATAGCTGATATTGGGAGATAGCATCATATACACCTTGAGGAATCATGGAATAATCCTAATACCTGTGAATGGTAGCGGCGCAGGGATTCGAACCCCGGACATACGGATTATGATTCCGTTGCTCTAACCAGCTGAGCTACGCCGCCATATGAAAAGCCGAAAATTAGGCAATAATTTTATATTTATCATCTAACTTTCGGCTTTTTACTTTTTTGGTTGCGGGGGGAAGATTCGAACTTCCGACCTTTGGGTTATGAGCCCAACGAGCTGCCACTGCTCCACCCCGCGATATTTAACTTTAGTGTTGTCAAAATGCAAGACACAGACAAGAATGTCTATGCTACATTTCTGGTGCCGAGGGCCGGAATCGAACCGGCACGAGGAAAAACCTCAGCAGATTTTAAGTCTGCTGCGTCTGCCAGTTCCGCCACCCCGGCGATTGTTTTATATTATACACTAAGATTCAATGCTTGTCAAGGGATATTTTTTAAGACATGCTCTTTTTTGGGTTCTGGCTCGTCCATGTTAGGTGGTAAAACCTTGAACATCGAGTATAAGCTCTTCTATCAATGCCTGCAATTGTGGGATTTAGATGCGTTTGCTTTGAGATTATCCCTATCCTTCCCTCTATTCCTTCAGCCAATGATACAGGGTAGGTTTTGATATTCCCAGCAGCTGAGCGGCAGTGTGTTTCTTCTTTGTTCGTTTGAAGGCAAGCCTGGCAAGGGTATACATGGTAGTATCCCATAGAGTCTTTTCATCTTCTGGCTTAAAAATATTAAAAAGGGTGTCAACAACATCTTCAAAATTGGCTGAATTTAATGGGGTTATCTCTCCTGGAATATCTCCAACATCAAGATAATCCCCTTTGCTTCTAATCATCATTCTTTGAACTACATTTTCCAGTTCACGAATATTACCAGGCCAATCAGATTCCATTAAGGTTGTTAATGCATTGGGCATAATCCCCTTAACTGCTTTTGAAATCTTTTTTTCATATTTATGAATAAAATGATTCGCCAGTTCAGGGACATCCTCTTTTCTTTGTCTTAAAGGTGGGATATGAATAGGAAAGACATTAATCCTGAAAAAGAGGTCATTCCGAAACTCCCCTTTCTTTATCTTATCCTGTAAGTTGGCATTAGTTGCCGCTATGATGCGGACATTGGTTTTAACTGTGGTATTGCCACCTATCCTTTCAAAGGATTGTTCCTGCAACACCCTGAGCAGCTTTATCTGAAGATTCAGATCAATCTCTCCAATCTCATCCAGAAACAGGCTGCCGCCATCTGCTGCTTCAAACCTGCCTGCTCTTTGAGCAACAGCATCGGTAAATGCCCCTTTTTCATGACCAAACAACTCACTTCCAATAAGATTTACGGGAATAGCTGCAAGATTTACAGACATAAAAATATTATTTTTCCTCTGGCTATTATCATGAATAGCTCTGGCCACCAGTTCCTTGCCAACCCCGCTCTCTCCATGAATAAAAACAGGCACATCTGTTTTAGCTACATCATGGACAGCTTTCCATACCTCTTTTATTGCCTGGCTGCTTCCTATTATTGTCCCTTCATGATCCTTCATCTGTTCACGAAGATACTTATTTTCATTTACAATTTTTATCTGTGCCAGTGCCTTATCGACCTTTATCCTTATCTCCTCCATGGAAAACGGTTTTGGCAGATAGTCAAAAGCACCATCCTTCATGGCTTCAACCGCATTCTCAATGCTTCCATGAGCAGTCATCACAATAACATAGGAATTGGCAGATATCTTCTTTATCTTCTTAAGCAGGTTCAGCCCACATCTGTCATCTATTTCCCCTTCTGGATGTTGAGGCATACACACATCAGTGATGACAATATCTACACAATTGTTCTTTATCAAGTCAATTGCTTCTGAAGCACAGGCAGCATCAATAATCTCATATCCAAACCTTTTAAAGCCTAACAGAATATTTTTCCTTATACCACTTTCATCATCTACAATTAATATCGTAGGCATAATACTCTCCATAAGATAAATAGACTGAAGGCTGAAGACTATTACTCGATGTTCAACCTTTTTCAACATAGGATAGTCAGAATAGAACGGCTTAGCATATTTGTAGCTGCGGGAGATAGCACCTCTGGCAGCTACAAAAATGCTGGCTGGTATTTTACCGTTCTGGACTGGTGGTCCCTATGAGCCACAAAAAAACCTTGAACATCGACTATTAGGTAGAGAAATCCAGGACTAACAGTCTTTAGCCTCATTTCCAATAAAGTACCCATGTCACTGCCTGCTCTTCAAACGGAGCATCCCCCCTTGTGCCAGCAAACAGTGTTTTGACCACCGTTCTTTTTTGCTTGATATCCTGCTGCGGCAAGGTTTCCTCGACCTCTTCCAGAACCTTGTATAAATCATGGATCAGCTTTTTGATAGTTTCCTTTGATATCTTTTTCGGATCACCCCGTAGCCCTTTGCCATCTGGATCAATATCCCATACACTGGCAAGCTCACCCTTTTCCTCACACAACATCCATGATTTCTTGAAACAATCTGAAGCCTCTTCAGAGTCCATAAACAGATAGCATAGACCCATATTAAAATAAATACCGCCATCATCAGGCAATGCTTGCAACGCAGACTTGTATTCCTCTACAGCCAGTGTATAGCTGCCTTTTTGAATATAGACATTCCCCAGGTTGTTATGTGCCCTGGCATCCTGAGGAGACTGCATAAGGATATTTTGAAATTGAGCCATTGCCTTTTCTAAAGAATCATGCCTGGCATAGATAACACCCAGTTTATTTGCCACAGAAATATCTTCTGGATGTGATTGGAGCAATGCAACACATTCATCTATACGCGTATCCTTAACCATAGATTGGTATTTGCAAAGGGTGTCAATATTGTTCCTTACCGTTTCCCCTACATCCTCATTTGATGGCATCTGAGGTTGTTGTGGCATATCCTTGAGAGTTGCTGGAGCATACTCAGCCCAGGCATCACTCATATCAATTATCTTCAGTTCCTTTGCCTCTTTCCATGTGTTATATTCCTGACTACCTTTTTCCCATGCCTTAAAAAATGAGCTACCAATCTCTGTTATCTCCAGTGGCAGCCAGACGTATCCATCACGAACTACATATTGTTCCTTATTAAGTGTAATCATATCAGCATTTTTTTGTGATACCCCGGTATTAAACAGTAAAAAGATGTGCCCGGGGCATAGTGCCACAGATGTTTGAATGCCAATATTTTCCAGGCAAGCGGCATAGAGCACGGTCAGGTCATCACAATCTCCACACTTAAGACGAATAGTATCTGCTGGATATTGTACGGTATCCAGAGGAATACCCTGTTTTGAAATCTTGCTGAATGGGGCATTAGGGTCAGGCACATAAACCACTGGCATATTATTTAGGGCTGAAAAGATAGCAATACCAAAAAGCATGTTTTCTATCGGTGATTCCATCTTACCCATCATATGGGTTATCCCTCTGGAAAAGCCTTCTACTGCTTTATCCCTTGGGGTAACAAAGGCAGCTATGCTGTTTTCCTCCTGCCAGTCAATGGCATTTTTGTTAAGAAGGGTAATGGTTTGGACAGATGAAGCCTGCTGCGTTTTATCCCTCCAGAGGTATTCTACCTCTACCTCTATCTGAATCGGTGTATCCTCATCTACAGAGAATATGTTATTATTGAGCACTGGCTTCAATGGAATTTCTTTAGTGTCGCCCGGATTAATCTCAGGCACCTCATATTCTGTAGGCAGGTTCATATATTCAGGGACAAATACCTTTACCTTAATCTTTGAAATGGTTTGATTGGTTGTGTTAATAATTTTGAGCCTGCCTGAAGACTTTGAGGCATAGCGTTTATACTTGGAAGGGAATATGTCCTCCATCTCTATGATAAGGTCAGGTCTGGGGATATTTTCTCTGGAATAGATAAGCGAAATATGGTGAGCATCCCCAAGCTCATGATATGGTGCGTAGGCATAATCTACCTGAAAGTCTCTCTGCTTGAACCCAAGCCCAAATGAATATCTACCCTTGGGCGTATTTTCCATGTCATACTGACAGCCTATCCGCAAAGCCAGATTGTCCAGCAGCCATTTCTCCAGTCCAATCTTTAGTTTTGCCCTGTTTTCGTCTAAAAACATATCTGTATCAAACCCGATCATCAGTCTTTCTGATGGTATATAGCCCATGCCTGCTCGAAGCAGTAGAGGCAGACTGGTTTCTTCCCGAATAAATTTTAATCTCCCGCCCATGTTTTGCAGGCTCAGTCCAAACCGCAACAGCTGGGCATCATACAGCCAGCCAACATCGACAGCAATGGTCTGATCATCATGGGCTGCTAACCCCTCACGGATAAATTTACCAACAACCCCTACAGAACTCATAGATGACAGGTTTGTTGCATACCCAAATGAGGCCAATAGATCCGATGTTTCCACATTCCCATTTGGGGTATCATCTCTTCTGCTTCTCTTTTCACCCCCTTCAAGATCACGCATGTTCATGCCTATACACAGGGTTCTTCCCTTCCATGGCCAGCCATAAGATAAATACTGCTGGCAGAGATCACCTGGCAGATCATCACTGCCAAATAGTAATGCCGATTTCTCTACCCTGGCCAGTCCTGCTGGATTCCAGTAAATCGAACTAATATCATCCGACAACGTAGCACCTACCCCAGCCATACCAGCCAAACGAGCACCCATGCCTGTTTTCAGGAATGATACACCACAATTGTCTTTGGCAGCAAAGACATTAACAGGGATAAGGATACACATGACTAATAGCAGTACTGTTCTACACATAATTTATTATACCTCCGATTAGTAGAGTGGACAATGCCCACCCTACTCTTACTTCACAATCGTCAACTTCTTAACCACCTTTTTACCACCGGCTTTGAATACATACATATATACCCCGCTGCCGATGCGGCTGATGTCCCAAACCTTTTCGTAATAGCCGTCTGACTGAAACTCTCCTCCATGCAACGATTCAATCAGGTCATAGTTCATGTCATAGATGTCTATGGTTACATCCACTAATTTTGACAAAAAATATCTAAAGGTAAGGTCATCCCTATCTTCAGCCGGATTAGGATATGTCCAGACCTCTACCTCTATATCCTTGACAACAAAGGGCTGGGTGGATGTAGCAACCTTTCCATCAGAATTGGTAACCACCACATTCCATTGGCCAAACCTTGCCCCTGTTAAATCAATCATAGTAGTAATTGTTCCAGCATCTACTACCTGTGTCCCTGTACCAATAATTTCTCTCTGTCCGTCCATCACCAGTTTAACCTCTGGTGTATCTAAAAATCCATTGCCATTAATTTCTTTCCCATATAAAAACCCATCACCATTTATCGTCAGACTTATAGTGTCTTGATCTGGTCCACAGGAAGGGCTGGTGCTGGTAATGGTTAGGGGAGTATTGTGAAAGGCATAAAGACAACCATCCCAAGAGGCAATGTAAAGTGTACCATCTGAGATAGCAGGAGAGGAAGTGATTTTCCAGCCAGTTTGATAATCCCATAGTTTGTTTCCTCTATCATCAAGAGCATAAATTTTTCCATTCTCCGAACCAAAATAAACTTTAGTATTGTGCACCATTGGAGAAGAAGATATAGACTGATCTAAACCCGTATCAAAACTCCAACTCATTGTTCCTTGATTATCAGCGTCAAAAGCATAGAATGTTCCATCATTTGAGCCTACATAAACCATTCCATCTGCTATAGCTGGAGAAGATACCACATTTTTTCCAGTCATTTGTTTCCATTTTAAAGAGAGGTTGTTTGGATCACTAACATCAATAGCATACAGATAGTCATCTTGTGATCCAACATAAACTACATTCTTAACAGTATCTATGGTCGGGGAAGAGCTTATCGTTCCGTTTGTTGTAAATTTTCCTGTTATGCTGCCATTTGTGGTAATAGCATACAATATGTGGTCATATCCCACATAAATCATATTATTGGCTACAGCAGGAACAGAAGAAGAAGGCCCATAATCGGAATCATACGGTTCGCCAAGTTTACATTTCCATGTGTAGGAGATGCTATTTGCGGCACCTGTTGTATTGTTTGTATCTAAAGCATAAAGATACCCATCCAGAGAAACAATATAACATATTCCGTTTACTACACAGGGAGAAGTTTCTATCTTTTGATTCTCTCCTGCATCAAAAAACCACTTTAGTTCATTGGTAGCAGTCCCAAACGCATAACTCTTTCCATCATAAGAAGCTACATATACCCTATTATCCTTCACAGTAGGAGATGAAAGTACCCATCCATTTGTTTCATATGACCATGTTATTGTTCCCGTCCGTGTATCTATAGCAAAGATACTATAAAAGTTATTACTCTCCTCCGGGTAAAAACCCCAAGTTGTTCCTATATAAGCCAGTTCGTTGACTATCGCAGGGGAAGATGCGATAATAAGATATGTTCCAAGTTGACATTTCCATTTCAAGCTCAATGGGAATTTTAACACAGAATTATCCGAAGTAACTCCACTATGGGTTACATCATGCCGAAACATTGTCCAGTCTTCAGCAAGACAGGAAGAATTGCTCCACAATAGAATACTTATCAACAATAATCCCATATAAAACTTCAATTTTTGTTGGGTAAACATTTAACCCTCCTTGTATAATATACTTATAGTGGTACTGGTAGTGGCATTACGAAAAAGCGTAAAAACTTCCATTCCAACCCGGATATCAAACATGTCCAAACTGTTACAAAAATTATCGACCTGTGAAATAGGATTGTTTTGCTACAGAGGTGTATAAAGGACTAACAACCCCCTAACCCCCTTTTTTAAGGGGGAATTTTTAATAATATCGCAGAATTCAGTTTAAAATCTCTCTATTCTTGTAGCAAATCACCCTATTTCATAAGTCGAAAATTATTAGCCGTAAGAAGCTACTGTTGCGTCAAGTCTCAAGTGTCGGATAGTTTATAATGTAGCTGCAGGGCTTGTCCCTGCCTTTTCCTAATGTAGAGACGCAAGATTTTGCGTCTCTACTACATGCGACAGATTAAGCTTGACGCGACACTACTTCAAATAAGGGATAGCGGGATGGTTCATTCTCGGTCAATTACCTGTAAACCCTTCCCCTCTCCCTAACCCTCTCCCAAAATGGGAGAGGGAACAATTTGCCAGCTTTATTGACAGAGGCAAACACAATCTTCTAACCACCTTGATGGGGGAGGGTCAGGGTGGGGGTGAGTACGTGCCAAGCTTTCACACTAACGTAAACCATCCCGGGATAACTTATATGTTAAGAGCTATCCTCTTATTTTTATTAAAGTTATTAACGTAATATCCCTGTCTGACAAAATGTAGCTGAAACTCCAGGGGGGACATTTTGCATAATCATCCGTTTGAACGCACTACCCTTTTTCACAGTTACAGATACTTCTCCTACATCAATATTTTCTTTTTTATAGAAGATATGTTCCTCTCCTTCTCTAATTTTCTGCATATCTACCATTATCTGCTTAGTTTGAACCAGAGGCTCTCCTTTATGATTATAAACATGTCCTTCGACTCCAATCAACTCCAATTCATCAGGGAATTTATCAGAAATAATCACATTCTTAGCGTCTTTTGTCCCTATATTTTTTACAGTAATAACATACTCAACCTCTTCACCTGGCTTGATATTTTTCTTGTTTGCCTCCTTGGTAATGATCAGGTATGGCCCATTTATCACAGCAGGTGCTGATTCTCTCGTAACCTCTTTGTTGGTAGCAGGATCCATATACACCACCTTGCCAATATTAACAATCGGGTCTGCTCCACCCATACTCATCATACCAGCTATCAATGCTGCACAAATCCCTCCAATCATCAACAATCTGTTCATTATTACAACCTCCTTAAATACTAATATGTTTATTGCCAGACTTGACATTATCTGGCGTAACAGAGTAAACTCTGCAATTGCACACACAGTGCTGCGATCAACAACAATATCCCCATACATCATTATTTTGGAGCTACATTAACTACGATAGTGCTACTTACCTTATTTTCTTTGCCCAATTCGTCCTTTCCTGAAGAGGTAGCAACAAGTGTAATTATTGAAGACTTACCAATTAACTCTTTATTGTTCGGAATATTTACCTTGAACAACACCCTTTTCTTTTGTCCTGGTGCAAGGGTAACAGAACCAGGGGAAACAGGCATCTTCCAATCCGTACCAACCACTTGAAATGTAACAACATCCTTACCATTACCGGTATTCTCAATCGTAAAATTTCTACAAATCGTTTGCCCTTTTTTCCACTTTACAGTTACAGTTGCCGGCCAAATCTTCAGCCCATAGATCTGAGACACCTGTATCACTACCTCATTAGATGTCGCTACTGTAGCAAATCCATCCTCTCCCTCATAGCTAACACACACATCTCCTGAGCAATCCAACTTATGAGGAATTCCATGATCACCTCCATTCATTATTCTTTCTCCTGCCTGCAACAGCCCTGCCTGACATGGGAATTGGAATAAGAACAACAGCATACCAACAAATATCCCTGTCAACCATTTTTGACTATCCAATCATATCACCTCCTTTTTATATTGTTTAAAATAGCTGCTGGCATTTTATTACTCCAGCCAGCTCAGTCAACATCACGACACTATTAACCCTGCTAATTAACGCACACTTTTTGAATACTCACACAGTATTTTACATCTAAACACCTCATATGTCAAGAAAAATCTTGCATAATTCATAAGCAGTCAGTAGGGGAGAGCGGTGCGGGAATAGGGGAACGAGAAGCAGAAGGCAATAGTAGGGGCGGGGTCACCCCGCCCTGATTGATTCGGCTGGAAACGGTTGAACGGTACTGGAACAGACAATCACAAAAGTTGTCCATTCCCCTGCCAATTACTCCAATTCATATTGATACATCAATCCTCATCCACAGGCAGCCGAACAATAAATGTTGTTCCTTTCCCTTCTTCGCTCTCAAAAGACACAGTTCCCTTATGGCTGCTAATTATTTTATGAACAATTGAAAGTCCAAGTCCGGTTCCTTCCTGCTTTTTGGTGGTAAAGAACGGATTGAATATTTTGCCCTGAATATCTGGTGATATTCCACTGCCTGTATCACGAATTGTTATTTCCACCTTCTTGTATCCATCCAGAACGACAATATCTGTGCCTACGGTAAGTATACCACCGGCTGGCATAGCATGGATGGCATTAATAACTAAATTCAGGACTGCCCCTTCCATATGATCAATATCGAGCATTATTAGTGGCAAATCAACCTTTAAATTTTTCGTTACCTCAATATTATTAGACTTAACCTCTCTGGAAATCTTTCTTAATACCGTTTCAAGCATCTGATTAACATCTGTCTTTTGCAGCTCAAGTGTTACTGGTCTGGCATAGTTTTTAAGAGCAGATGTTTTTTTAGCCAGCATATTTGCCTCTTTGATAATCTCCTCAACAATTTCGACCTGCTGCCCCTGACCTGCCAGAATTTCCTTTAAATTATCGGCAAATAATATTATCACTGTCAGGGAATTCCCAATCTCATGACCTATCCTGGAAGCAAGGATACCAATATCTGCCAATCGTTCATTAAGCCTTGCCTGCTCTTCCAATTCCACAATTTTTGTAATATCATCAATAAGTATTACTGCTCCTTGTGCTTCTATAGAATTATTTTTTAGATATGAAACATTTATCTCAAGATTTTTATTCCCAAGCAGAATGGTTCTTTTTTTGATCACCTCTTTTGTTTCTAAAGCATTAGAGAGTACCCGCGATAATCTTGCAGGCAAAATATCCTTTCCTAAAACATCAGCTTCCTTTCCAAACCCTAAAATATTCAGAGCAACATGATTAATCTTTTTTACCCTTTGCAAAGAATCGACCACAATCAATCCGCTGCTCATACTGGTGAGGATGTTTTCATTAAAGTTTGTCATCTCAGTGAGAGATTGGACCATATCCTTCTTTTCCAATAAATATTGATAGATAATGACCGTCACAGAACTCAGAAAGATGGTCAAAACAGGGGCAACCATGTTTATCTGTAAGTTCATATACCTTAAACTCAAGAAAACACTCAGCCCATATGCAATTATTAACCCTGCGGTTAATAGTATTCTTGAAACCGGACTGGCAAACAAAAAGCAGCATAATCCAGCAATTAATCCACAACAGATTGCAATCAATCCATATATCCACAAGGGCAACTCTTTAATAAATCGTTTATTCAAGATGGTATTAATAATATTAGAGTGAACATGCAGCATTAATTCTATATTGGAAAATGAGGTTGGGCAAAATTCAGTGCTTCCAGAAGCAGTAATCCCTATCAAAATAATTTTATCCTTAAAGCAAGAAGCGGGGATTAATGGCTTTTTACCCTTCTTTATAGCTTTAATAGACTGAACAACATCCAGCATGGAGTAATTTATTATCTTATGATTCGCATTTTGAATAAGCATCTCACATCTATTATTTACAGGGATAGAGATATTACCAAACAGCAATTTTTTTGTATTCCGGTTAAAGCATTTGGGTTGAATTCCAAGATACGCCCCTGCCAATGCCAATCCCATGCATGGATAGCATCTATTATTGTATCTTATTAGCAGAGGGACTCTTCTTACCTTCCCATCGATATCCGGAATAAGATTGATATGTCCTACCCCTCTGGATACTTCCAAAAGCTGCGGAAATGGACAGAGTGCCATGCTTTTGCCGTCTATCAGATATTCATACCCTTTTAAGGAACAGGAGTGTTTTTTTAGCATATTCTCTGTTCTTCTCAGGCAAAGGGTTTGTCCAGTTTGCTGAAGATGAAATCCTATCGGGTGATAAACAGCTACCTTTTTACAGGACTCAACCAAAAACGCATCCGTATCTGACAGTCTGTGCGGATGAGAAATATCTTTACTTGAAAAAATAACATCGATTCCAACCATGCTTGCCTCAAATTCAGACAACCCATCCAGCAGCATGGCATAGAACCCTCTGTTTATTGGATACCCAAGGGCAGATATTGTTTTGTCATCGATCTTGATTAAGACTATTTTCTTATTAGACTGGAGGGGACCATTTAATCGAAATGACCAGTCCATAATAGCCAGGTCAAAGGTCTTCAGGACGCGAGAGTGTTCTACCACTAAGAACACAAATATCCCTATGATCAAACAGAGAAACATTCCCAATAAAATTCTTCTCTTGCCATCCATAATTAACCTTAACATAACATGGACATCAACCGTTTATTGTTATAAAAACAACAACCCGATAAGTAGCTAAAAACAATTATGCCAGAGTGGTAAAATGCCCGCTGATATTCTTGTAGCT
>DYDG01000071.1 GCA_020717845.1 Marinifilum sp.
ATAGGGGTTAAAATGATTTTTGCATTCCGTAACAGCCTGTCGACAATCCATGCTCTGAGGTAGCACCTCTGGCAACTGCCAGGTCTATGTACTTCTTTATTGTCTTACGATCTATCCCTATTGAACGCTCAATACTTCTGATACTTTGCCCCTTATGCCATTGATAAAGAACCTCTACTAACTCCTCCATTTTTATCTCCTTTCTTGCCATAAAATTTCCTCCTTTCCTTGAATTCTTACATGGAAATTTTACAGCATTTTTTGAAAAAGTGGGGGAATTATTCTGAAACGAATGAGGGAATTGTTTTGCAACAGGTGGGGGAATTAATCTGAAAATCGACAGGCTTTGATTGCCATGCAATGCTCTCTCGAATAGTAAGTGGTTGTCCATGTTTTTTGGGATTGACTTTTTGCCTTCATTGTGATATAACTAAGGAAGCTGTTACTCGATGTTCAAGTTTTTTCTGGCTCATAGAAACCACCAGTCCAGAGTGGTAAAATGTCAGCTGGCATTTTTGTAGCGGCGACCCTTGTGGTCGCTTTTTGGATAGGCGAGGGCAAGCCTTTCAGCTACAAACGTGGTTGAAAGATAGCAGGGGCAAGCCCTGCAGCTACAGATACTATCATAGGTAGCAAAAACCTTGAACATTGAGTGTTAGGGTAGAATCGACAAGCTTAAAAAGTTGGAACTTTTTCAGCCGTTTTATTGTCTAAAAGAATTAGCATAGGCAGGTTCTTCAGGTCGTTCCCTGAATTCTTTCTGCTTTCAGTTTATTTCCATAGTCAATTGGAGTGATAGAGATGAGTGAGATTTCTTCGGAGATATTAACCCGAGCCTCAAATGGTGATATAGCGGCATTTGAGCAGGTATACAAGAAGTTTAGCAGCTTTGTCTATAATATTTCACTCAAGGGGACACATAACAGCCATGATGCAGAAGAGGTTACTCAGGATACTTTTATGAAGATATACCATAAGCTGAAAACCTTTAGATTTTGTTCGTCTTTTAAGACATGGGTCTATCGGATAGCTGTGAATACAGCCATAAACTATTACCATGTATCCATGAGAAAAGAGTCGGAAAGGGTGGATTTTGAGACAGTAGTGTTAACTCATGGTGATGAGGGAAAAGAGTTGGATGATATTATTAAGCAAGAGGATGCGGCACAGGTTGATTCGTTGCTAAAGGCATTGAAACCAGCTCATCGCATCTGTTTAGTCTTACGGGAGATTGAAGGGCTGAGCTATCAGGAAATCGCAGATATCTTGAAAATTCCTGTAAATACAGTGCGTTCTCGATTGAAACGGGCACGCAAGGCTCTTATGGCCGGAAGGGAGGCGATTAAAAATGAATTGTAACAAGTGTACAAAAATACAAGAATTATTGATGACCGATTATTTGGATGGGGAATTAGAACAAGGGGTTCTTCAGAGCATACAGCAACATATGGATAACTGTATCCATTGCAAGCAATTTGAACAGAAGATGCAAGAGATAAGGGTGCCTTTTAATAAGATGAAAAAGGTGAAACATGTTGAGCCGCCGGCAAGGGTCTGGGCGAATATTTGTGAGAAGATTACTGTTGAGCAGAGGTTGCAGTCAGGTAGCTTGTTTGAGCATTGGTTAGAATGGCTGAGAGAATTTTTGTTTATTCGTAAGCCTGTTTTTCCAGTTTTTCCAGTTTTTGCTACAGCAGCAATAGCCCTTGCAGTTGTCCTCTTTGCCTTGATTTTTATACGTATGCCTGAAAAAACAAATGGATTGGATGATATGCTGGCAGAAGATATTGGAGTTATGACAGATTCTTTTAAGGAAAATGGGACAATAGATGACTTTGGCACATCTATAGAAGAATATTTTTTGTGAAATATAACCACGAAGACACAAGAAAATGATTAATATCTCCTTGTGTCTTTGTGTCTTTAATGCTCCATATGCACACTATCTACTTATAAACCTCAACCCCCTCTGTCTGGGTAAGCTCTTTAAATCGCTGCATAATTTTCAGGGTTATGTCTCCTGGTTTTCCTGTCCCAATTATGCGAGAATCAATCTTTATGACCGGGATTATTTCAGCTGCTGTCCCGGTTAAAAAGCATTCATCCGCAGTATAAAGATCGTATCTGGTTAACACCTCTTCCTTGGCCTCAACCTTGTACTCCTTTGCTATATCCATAACCGTGTCTCTGGTAATCCCTTTCAATGCACCAACCCATGTTGGCGGGGTAAGAAGTATCTTGTCCCTGACAATGAAGATATTGTCTCCTGTGCATTCAGTTACATACCCTTCAGAGTTAAGCATAAGTGCCTCATGGACACCTCCATGGATTGCCTCAATCTTTGCCATGATATTATTCAGATAATTTAGTGATTTTATACATGGATTCAATGCCTCTGGAATATTTCTCCTTGTGGGAACAGTGATTATTTCCATGCCATTTTGATATAACTCTGCTGGATACAGGGTTATTTTATCTGCAATAATAAATATCGATGGTATTGGACACTTTCTTGGATCAAGCCCAAGATCCCCTGTGCCTCTGGTTACTACCAGTCGTATATATCCATCATGGATATTGTTTGCCCGAACGGTCTCTACAACTGCATCCATTAATTCCTGCTTTGAAAGCGGGATGTTGAGCATGATTGCTTTAGCTGAGTCAATCAGTCGGTCAATATGCTTTTCCAGCTTAAATACTCGTCCATTATATGTCCGAAGTCCCTCGAACACACCATCTCCATATAAAAGACCATGGTCAAATACAGAAATCGTTGCCTCTTCTTTTGCTACTAATCTTCCATTTAGATACACCTGCATTACAAAATACCCCCTTATGTGCTATAATGAGCATTAAAGCTCACATATTCTGTTGTAAGATCACACCCAAGCACCACAGCCTCTTGAGTGCCCTGTTTCAAGTCTACGATTAGTTCAACCTCATTTGCGGATAATAGTTGATGAGCCAGAGACTGATCAAACACTCCAGCACGACTATTCTTGACTAATGATAGCTTGTCTATATAGACATCAATATCTTTCAGATCAATCTCAACCCCTGCATTTCCAATGGCAGCCATGATTCTTCCCCAATTGGGATCTGCCCCAAACAGGGCACACTTGACCAGAGTAGAATTTGCTATTGATAAGCCAATCTTTCTTCCTGTATCCTGACTGGGTGCATTTTTGATATGTATTCTGAGCAGCTTTGTTGCTCCTTCGGCATCCCTGACGATCATGGCTGCTAATTCAAGGCAAACAAGATTAAGCCCTGCCTGGAATATGCTCAAGTCAGATTCATCTGGCACTACGCCAGATGCTCCATTAGCAAGAATGGCGGACATATCATTTGTGCTGGTATCCCCATCAATGGTTATGGAATTAAACGAGATATTAACTGCCTCCTGAAGCATGGATGCCAACAATTCCTTAGGCAAGACAGCATCTGTAGTTAAAAAGGCGAGCATAGTAGCCATGTTTGGAGCAATCATGCCTGCACCCTTGGCTATGCCGCCTATTAATACTGGTTTACCCTGCATCATAATCTCTACAGCCACTTGTTTTGGTTTGGTATCAGTGGTCATGATTGCCTCAGCTGTAGACAGACCACCATCCCTGTTTAGCACAGACAAGGCATTATTTATTCCTGCTTCTATCCTGTCCATATGCAGAAATGTCCCTATTTTTCCAGTAGAAGCAACAAGGACAGAATCACTTGAGATATTCAGTCCAGCAGCTGCAATCTCTGTCATCCTCTGTGCATCCAGCATTCCCTGTTCTCCAGTAGCACAGTTAGCACAGCCGCTATTTACCACAATTGCCTGAATGGTTGAAGCAGAGGCAAGATGCTGCTTTGAGATGCTGATTGGTGCTGCCTGAAATTTATTGGCTGTAAAAACCGCAGCAGCAATAGAGGGTTCTTGAGAATAGATAATTGCCAGATCATTTCCAGATGTTTTTAACCCGCAACGAATTCCGGCTGCCAGAAATCCTTTTGGGGTGGTAATACCACCAGAGATTTGTTGGATATTTGTGTGCATTTTATTTTTCCTTATCATATTTCTACCGCAGAGGACACAGAGGATACAAAGGATACAGAGAACGCAGAGAATTATCTAAGACATTCACCTCTGTGATCTCTGTGTCCTCTGCGGTGAACATTATTGGTATTATACCAAAGCTATCAAACATTGTCAATCTTTTTTGTCGAGTCATCACTTTCAAGGGTAATTATAGGCTGGACATCTGTGGCTGGAGTGGGTGCTTTTCTGCTTAACCCCATGGTAAACAGGTTTAGTAGGGTTAATAATACCTGATATTTTATGTTATCAATAGCTGTGTTTTCTTTTACACTTCTAATCTCGAATATTCCAATAACCTTATTTTGTTTTTTAAGTGGAAGGCAGAGCGGGGTTTCATATAGCTCATAATTGGTAATATCTCCTCCTTGAGGCAGCGGGATGGAATAAGTAGGTATTCCAGTAATAGCCACCTTTCCTGCCAGACCTTCTCCTACCTTTATTTTTATCTCATCAGACAAAAATCCTTTCCATGAAATGGTAAAGAGAAGATCATTGGTTGCATTTAATAAAAGAAGGCGATAGCTTTTGAGATTTATGATATCAGCAACCTCATCAAAAGCCTTTGTTATTTCGTCTATACTAACAGCTACGGTAATTTGCTGAGCAAATTTTTCTATAGCCGTAAATTTATTGGTAACATCATCCAGCTTTTGAGTAAGGACAGCTGTTTTTTTCTTTAGCAGGTTAAGAGCTCTTCTTGTATAAGCTGCACCCATAGCAACGATAGCAGCATGGGTAAGAAATTCTCTTACAATTTCTATTGACTTGTGATTATATTCCCAAATTTTTTCCTGATTATCAATCCACAAAACACCCAACAGATTGTCTTCTATAATCAAGGGCAGCACAATTAATGATTTAATCCTATGTTTTTCTAAATATCTCCTAAATGTATGTTCTTCCCTTTCTATATCTGCAATAATTAATGTTTCTTTTTTTTCTACAAGATGGACAAACAATGCCTCTTCTTTTTTTATCAATATTTCTTTTACCCTGGCTGGGGCTAATTTATTAGAATAATAACCAGTCAGCTCATTTGTATCATCATTTAAGAACATAACAATACACCTTTCCATATCAATAAGCTGAAGAATTTCTCTTACCATATATTCTAAGAGATCGTCCAGATTTGTTAATCCAAACATCTTAAGGGCTGTTTCATAAAGGTCAAAAAATTTATCCTTTTTTGCCTTTGTTCGATTCAACATGCTGGATTTTATTTCTACCTCTCTCTTATATTTTTTTAATTTGGAGGAAAGAAAGCCGACAAAACAGGTAACACCCCAGAACAAAGGCAGAGTCATCACAAGCAGATTATAGTAACCAACCTTTTCTACATCCTCGATATGAGCCAGGATACTAATTAGATACGAGGTTGTAACCAGAATAATCACATATAACCAACCAGCAAAATCAAAGTAAACCGCAGACAGGACAAGTGGAACAAGATATATCATATAGAAATTACTGGATATTCCACCCATAAAATCTATAATCAGGGTTAAAAATAAAACATCAAAGGTATAGACTAAATAAGGGAATGTTTGATGGGTTTTTATGGTGTCTGGCAATATGCGATAGACAAAACAGGAAAACGCACTAAGGATAATTATCAGGCAAATACCAGAGGTATTAATCGTTTCTACATGAGGCAGAAATATAATCAGGAATATAAAGATAAAAATCCCCAGTCTTACCCACGAAGAATTATAGATAAATTGATTGATTTCTGATTTTTGATCCATAGTTGCTCCTATTGTTTCTCGCAAAGACGCAAAAACTGCAAAGATTAATTGCAATTATCTTTCTATTGTCGCATTCAACCGCTGCACAACCCTTTCCTGTCCCAGCAGAGCACATACCTCAAATATCCCTGGTGAAACCTTTTTCCCGGTCAGAACAGCACGCAGGGGATGAATAATATCACCAGCTTTTATCCCTAATCTTTCAGCCAATGTCCTTATCGCTTCTTCAATGGTAACTGGATCGAACATCTCCAATGCTGAAAGCACATTTTTTGTCTCTGTCAGGGTTTCCTGGACACCATCCTTAAATAAAATCTCCTGGCAGATCTCCTCTGGTATGTGTATCTCAGAGGAAAAAAAGAAGTCAGCCAAAGAGTATAGCTCTGGCAATACCTTTATCCTGCCTTGATAGAGCTTGATTATTTCCTCAAGCTGGATGTTTTTTGTCTCTTCTGTCCCTTCTGTCTCTTCCTTCTGTAGCTTTTTGCACAGGCTTGCCAGTTCTTCTGGTTTTGCCTGTTTGATATAAACACCATTCATCCACTGCAATTTTTCCATATCAAAAACAGCAGGATTTTTGGTAATTCGTTTAAGGGAAAATTTTTCAATCATTTCCTCCCTGGAAAAAAGCTGCTGACTGTCAGATGTTGACCAGCCCAAAAGGGCTAAATAATTAACCATTGCCTCTGGCAAAAAGCCTTGCTCTTGATAAGCCATAACAGATACAGCCCCATGTCTCTTGCTGAGCGGTGATTTATCTGTCCCCAGGATTAAGGGTAGATGTCCAAACTTCGGCGGATTGAACCCAAGGGCAGCAAATATCATCAATTGCTTGGGAGTATTAGGGATATGGTCATCCCCACGGATAACATGAGTCATCCCCATCAAGGCATCATCCACTGCACAGGTAAAGTTATATGTAGGCGTGCCATCAGAGCGAACCAGGACAAAATCACCAATAAGGGAATTCTCAAATTCAAATTTATCGCGAAACAGGTCATAAAAGACTGTATTTCCATCAGGTGTTTTAAACCGCAGAACACCCTGTTTTGCACCCGTATCTCGACACCTTCCATCATATCCGGCTGCTCTTCCTATAGAAACCGCCTGTTTTTTCTGTTCGTCCAATTCATCTACGCTACAAGTGCAATAATAAGCCTTATTCTCGTCGATTAATTTCTGGGCATACTTCTGATATATAGACATCCTTTCGCTTTGAAAATATGGACCATCATCCCAATCAAGCCCAAGCCATGTCAAGCCGTCTAAGATTGCTTGTGTGGCAGTCTGGGTTGATCTTTTAGCATCCGTGTCCTCAATACGCAGGATAAACTTACCGCCAGTATTCCTGGCATATAGCCAGTTAAATAAAGCTGTTCTTGCCCCGCCAACATGAAGATACCCTGTTGGGCTGGGAGCGAATCGGACAATAGTCATTGTAACCCCACATTGCGAGTATTTACCACGAAGGCACGAAGAAATATAGAAGAAATATAACGAAAGTATTAAATGGTTTATAGGATTTCGTGTCTTCGTGGTAAATTTCTAATTACATAGGTTGAAATTTTGCGTCTCTACTCACAAATCCATCCACATCACCATAGCGTGTTCTTTTGTATCTGCATAATATCCCTTTCGCAAGGCTACGCATACAAACCCAAGCCTTTCATAGAGAAGATTGGCTGGGGTATTTGTTTCCCGTACCTCTAAGGTTGCCTTGAGTGCACCCTTTTGCTTTGCCATATCAAGGATGTTTTCTATCAGTATCCTGCCTATGCCCTGTCGCCTGAATTCTGGATGAACAGCTAAATTAACGATATGAGCCTCGTCTATTATCAGCCAGAAACCTGCATATCCAATCAATTTGTCCTTTATCGTTGCTGTCAGAAAATAGGAATTATTGTTTTCTATTTCATTAACAAACAACTTCTCTGACCATGGCGTTGGGAAACATATCTTTTCAAGGGCAGCTACCTCTGGAACATCATCCATGGTCATGAGCGAAAATGTAGGGACAATGCTTGCCTTGCCACTACATGCTCTATCATTTATTCTGTGTTTCTGCATTTGATGCCCGCAAATAAAGCGGGACAACCTCCTCTGGACTTTTCCCTTTACCCTCCAGCAACATCTTCATGCCAATAGTAGCTGCATTTACTGACAAATTATGAGATGGAGCAAATGAAACCATTCCAGGAAGCCTTTTGGCAAAAAATTCTTTCCACAACATTAAACCATCCCCAAGCAATGTTACTGGCTGCTGATTCTCCAGTATCTTTTGAGCCAGATCCTCTGGTTTGATCAGCATATATTCGCTTATCCGTTCTTTCCGTTCTCTCTGCTCATAAAAGGCAGCATATACCTCTCCCCTCATGGCATCCATTATGGGGCAAACAAGCCCAGAAGAGCCAGAAGGGACAGAAAAGGCATCTGCTGCCAGGGCATCAAGGCTTATGACCCCGGCAATTTGAACCCCCAGGGCATATCCAAGCCCTTTAGCTGTAGCGACTCCAATCCTTACTCCGGTAAATGATCCAGGACCTATTATCACCGCAATCCCATCAATCTTCAGCCTCTCATCATTCCCATCCTCATGCAGGATACGATCAATGGCTGGAACCAGCCAGCTGGCAGAGTCAAAGGCTGAAGGCTGAAGGCTGAAGGCTGAAGAAAGACTGCCGCTGGCAGTGTGGCTCACACTGCCAGTGGGAGCCACACTGCTACCTCCCTGAATCAGGGCAATGCTTCCTGTTTTTGTCGATGTATCTATGCCTAAGACTCGCATTTGTTGCCCCTACTAAATCACAGACAAGAATGTCTGTGCTACTCCACACCATATTATCTATCAGCCTTGTTCTTCCTATCCTTACAGCCAGTGCTAACAAGGCACTCGTCCCTACTTGAGGCAATGGCTCAAGTGTTTCTGGATCACAAACCTCTGCATACTCAACCAGAACCAACGGAGCACTCTGGAGATTTCTCGCCATCCAATCCGCTATTTTTTCTCCATCCCTTTCCCCATCATCCAGTATCCTTTTTGCTGTTTGAAGTGTTTGAAAAAGGATGCCTGCCTGAGCTTTTTCATCCGGGTTAAGATAAGCATTGCGAGAGCTTAAGGCAAGCCCGTTACTATGGGGAAGGCTGAAGACTGAAGGCTGAAGGCTGAAGTTATCCCTCTCTGTCAGCTCGTTCTCTCCATTAGTAGGACAGGCAGCCCTGCCTGTCACTGTAATCCCTTCCCGAACAATAGGCATCATCCGTATCTCTACGTCAAAATTCAAATCTTTGACCATTTTCTTTATAACAATTGTCTGCTGGTAATCCTTTTGTCCAAAATAGGCAACATGCGGCGACACAGCATGAAACAGTTTTGCAACTACAGTTGTCACTCCTTGAAAATGCCCGGGTCTAAATGAGCCGCACAGCCTTGAGGTAATTTTCGAAACATCTACCGTTGTTAAAAGCTGTTTTGGATACATCTCTGCTGCCTCAGGATAAAAGATAATATCCACACCCATTTGCTCGCATAATTCCTTATCCCTTTCAAAGGGTTTCGGATACACATTATAATCTTCGCCAGGTGAAAACTGAAGAGGATTGACAAAGATGCTCACAACCACAACATCATTTTCCTCTCTGGCAGCCTTTATCAGGGAGAGATGCCCCTGATGAAGTGCTCCCATTGTTGGCACAAACCCTATCCTCTTCTTTTCACACCTCAAGCAGGAAGCCCTTTCCTGCATGGTTTTAATCATGGATATAATTTCCATTATTCTACACCTTCCCATTATTCCCCCTTAAAAAAGGGGGTTAGGGGGTTATCAAACGCAAGCAAGATGCTTGTAGCACCTTATTCATAGCTTTCCTCTATTCCAGGAAATTTTTGTCCTCGGACATCCTTGCTGAAATTTTCCACTGCACCAGTAATAATACTTGTCAAATCAGCATATTTTCTTACAAATTTAGGTGCTTTCCTGTTATAAAGCCCTAACATGTCGTGGCTAACCAGGACCTGTCCATCACAATGAGGTCCTGCTCCGATACCAATGGTTGGGGTATTGGGCAGGGTATGGGTAATCTCTTCAGCCAATTTGTAAGGGATACATTCCATGACAAGACTAAAGATACCTGCATCAGCTAAGCATTGGGCATCATAGAAAACCTTTTGAGCAGTTTTTGAATCCTTTCCCTGAACCTTGTAGCCACCCATTTGATTAACAGCTTGAGGGGTCAGTCCGATATGTCCCATAACAGGGATATTAGCCTTTATCATAGCAGAGACAATATCCACTATTTCTGCTCCTCCCTCTACCTTGACACCTATTGCCCCTCCTTCTTTAATCAATCTGCCCGCATTATGGACAGCATCACGAACATCTACTTTATAGGAAAGAAAGGGCATATCAGCTATAATCAGGGAGTGATTACATGCTCGCACCACAGCTTTGGTATGGTGAACCATCTCATCCATGGTTACAGGGATAGTGTCCTTGTAACCCAGCATAACCATGCCCAATGAATCACCGACTAAGATCACATCTACCTTTGCCTCATCCAGAATACTGGCTATGGAATAATCATAGGCAGTAAGCATGGTGATCTTTTGACCAGCACTTTTCATCTGTAATAGACTTGTTGTTGTAATCATTGAATTGCAGCACTCCACTTTATAATTCCCTTTGTCTCAGGTGTCTCAGAAATTTTTTCTATTAACTCACGGATAGTCTTCCCTGAGATTGGATGCCTTACCTCTGGTGCAATCTCATTTAAGGGTATCATGACAAATGCTCGGTTCAGCATCTCTGGATGCGGCACCTGCAGGTCTGGCTGTGAAATGCAGGCATTATCGTAAAGCAGGATATCCAGATCAATACTCCTTGGTCCCCATCGAACTCTTTTTTCTATTCTTTCCCTGCCCAGCATACATTCTACCCTTTGGAGAAATGCCAATAGATCCTCACAAGAAAAGGTCGTATTTATTTTTGCTACGCCATTAATAAATTTAGCTTGATCTGTATACCCAACAGGCTCGGTCTCATAATATGAAGATACCTGCATTGGCGGCTGCACACAAGGATTTGCTCGAATAATTCCCAGAGCTGTTTCAATATATTCTATTCTCTCATCACTATCATCAATATTTGAACCAAAAGAGATGTAAGCTATAGCCATTGATGCATCCTCATATAAAATGCGGAAAATAACAGAATATGGAAGCAAACAAAGCTTTCAATTCTGCATTCCGCATTCCGTATTCCGCATTTTCTCTCTGCTTATCCATACCCCAGCATACTCAATCACACCGCCGATGGGTGCATGCGGTTTTTTTATGTAAATATCCACCTTTTTCACAAGGTCAAACCCTTTCAAGATAGACTCAGCCATATCAGAAGCCATAGCCTCAATCAGGGCGTATCTTTTTTGCTGTCCAATTTCTTTTATCAGGCTATAAATCTCACAATAATTAACAGTATCCTGCAATTGATCGCTTTTACCAGCCTTATTCAGTGGCAACTCCAGCTCAACATCTACTGTAAATCTTTGCCCAAGCTCCTGTTCAGCCTGACTTACACCGTGAAAACCATAAAAATCAATACCTTTAATGATTATCCTATCCAAAACCTCATCACCCCTAACAATTATATACCAAATCATGAAATAAGTCAATCATTTTTCATTATAGCCTGCGGTGGCTGTATCAGAGCTATCACCCCCCAATCAGCTCCTGTATCTTTGCCGTAATATTTTTACTTCTAATCAATGCCTCTCCAATCAAAACCGCATTAATCCCCTTATCTCTGTAAATGGATATTATTTCTGGGGATGATATGCCGCTTTCACTTACCACTATTTTATCATGGGGCAATAACACCTTGAGCATCAAGGTTGTTTTTGGTTCAACAATAAATGTTCTGAGGTTTCGATTGTTTATCCCAATTATCGGGGCATTGGTTTTAAGTACTTTTTCTACATCATCCATAGAGTGTGTTTCTACCAGACAATCCATCTGAAGTGTCTGGGCAATATCCATAAACCTGTTTATCTGTTCAATAGAAAGACAGGAAGCAATCAATAAAATAGCATCTGCACCAGCAACAGATGCCTCATAAATCTGGTATTCATCGATAATAAAGTCCTTGCACAGAACAGGGATATGGACATTCTCCCTTACTGTTTTAAGGATACTCATGCTTCCCTGGAAAAACTTCTCATCTGTAAGCACAGAAATGGCTTTTGCCCCAGCATTTTCATACTCTATGGCTATGGCTACAGGGTCAAAGTCTTCTCTGATTACCCCGGCTGAAGGGGATGCTTTCTTTACCTCAGCAATCAGGTTAATATTACCCTGGGCAGAGATTGCCTCCTTAAACCCTCGTCTTAAGGGAAAGCTATAGCTCCTGGCTTTCAGCACCTCAAGAGGCATATTGTTTTTCCTTTCCGCAATCTCTACGGCTTTATGTTTTATGATTTCCGTTAAATACATTCTTTCTCCTTATGCTCTTTATAAACTTATTCGTAACAGTTCATCTAACCGCAGAGTCGCAAAGACGCAGAGAATAAATCAGAGGACAGAGCACAGATGAGAG
>DYDG01000072.1 GCA_020717845.1 Marinifilum sp.
ATATGCTAAGCCGTTCTATTCTGACTATCACAGGTTGAAAAACCTTGAACATCGAGTATCAAGTAAGTAGCTCATTTAAAAATGCCCTCCCTAAATTGTTGTTCAGGTTGTTCTCGACTTTCCATAAAGTCATCTGAAAATTGCTCTAAACTGTCAAATAGGGATTGCCACGATTCTTGATATGGAATAAGCATCACGGCATTACCCATTTTCTTGATAAAAAGTTGAGTGCCACTAAACCTAAATCCTTTAGGTAGCCTAACTGATTGTCCTTGTTTGTCTTGAAGTAATTCTGCAGTTTTCATTATTGTACACCTCCTCGTTACTTGCCGATTTCAGGATTACAATACACCACCTTTGCGAATTCTCACAATTTTACTCTTATAATCAAACTCACAAAGTTGCCATGATAGAAATTTTGTTTCTATCAAGATCTCAGTTCCCTTAGATCGGACAACCAAATTATTGGGGTTACACAACCCAATCAAAGCGAATCAAATTTTCTGCATAAAGTCGCCAGGCTGAAAGACCTGTATGAGAAACCTGAATAACTGTCCCCATGCGTTTGGCTTGTGTATCAAACTCCTGATGACGGAGAAAACGGCGTACAAAAATGGCAACTTCGTCTTTCCTGACAGCCATGTAAACCAAACAATACTTCGCATGGCATAAACTGCGGTTATAAAAATCATCATCACGTGTAAAGAAAGTAGGACGGCGTAATTGGTGCAAGAAAGGGATGATTTCCTTGTCTTTCATCCCTTGACTCCCTACCTCATAGCCAATTTGTTGAATTGAAATATGCCAGCTTCGGAGGAGTTGACGCTGACTATCAATAATGTTTTCGTCCAAAATATTCACGCAGCTTTTACCTCCAGGGCGTACTCATTCACATGTTTAAGGAACATCTGCTTTGCCAATCTTACTGCTTCAGCAATGGCCTCCTTAGTAATACTACCACGCCATTCTTCAATAATTGTTTCCCAAGCCAACCCTTCGGCAACTTGCTCAAGCACATCTGCAACTATTATACGCGTGCCACGAAAGGTTGGTTTTCCATGACAAGTTTCCGGATCAGCGACAATGTAAAGTCCAAACTGTTGGGGTGTTGCGGTTTTTTCCATCTCGATATCTCCTTAATTTTTAGAAGGTCAAACTGGTTGATCATACTCAAGCCAATAAGAGGTAACGTATTGGATATGACCTTCACTATTTCAAAGCCTCCATATATTTATCTATTGATTCTTTATCCTGGTCCCAATGTTCCTCAGTATATTCAATGAGTGGTTATCACCTCTAATCTTTAGATTACCACAAATCATCTCATTTGTCAATATAAATTGGAGAGATTTTCAGATAAATAGGGAGAGCTATGCCACTCACTTAAATAATTGAGCCACTCAGTTAGCAGCTTTTTTCTTTTCCAAGTAGTATTTGTCAAAAATAAAATTATATGTTTGCAGCCGGTTGTAGAAGCTCATGCGAATGAATTGGCTCAAGTTAAGTGAGCGACATAGGAAGAAAGCCTTAATGAATAGTAACAATTCTCATTTTGAGAAATTTTTCGACCTGTGCAATTATGGCATTTTGCCACAAATAATATGGGATAGGATGCAGATTTAATTTTTATTGTAATCGGATTAAGCAGATTAAGCGGATATTTTTTATCCGTTTAATCCGTTCAAATGGCTAATCTTGTCCCTGCTATCTTTCTTTTAACCATGCATAGGAGGCGACCACAAGGAGGTAGCACCTCTGGCAGGTCGCAGCTACAAGAATATCGGCTGGTATTTCATTACTTTGGACTGGTGGTTCTTATGAGCCATAAAAACCTTGAACATCGAGTTATAGCGTTGTATCCAGCGAATATCTTCTGAGTTCATTGAGATTCTCCATAAAATGCTATGCACTCAAGCTAAAAGTTTATAATCCCTCTTCGTGCCTTCGTGGTAAATATTACATATTCCCCACAAAATACCCCAATTCCCCAAGTCTTTTCTTAATCTTATTGACATGTGCTGCCTCAATAAGGATACGATAATTCTCTGCCTTGAGGATATACTTCTTTAATATCTCATCAGTGGCAATCAAAGAGATTAGTTCTCTATCAGGTGTTAGCTTGCAGACTATTGTATTTGCTTCAATGGTCAAGGGGTTGATCCTTCTCAGGATACCATTTAAGAAATCCTTCCATATCTGTGGCGGGTTTGAGGAGATATACTCCTTGAAATATGCTACCTTCTGCTGAATATCCTTTTCAGAAAAGCATTCCTTGAGAAATGAGCTGCAATCTACACGATAGTGACTATTGCTCAATTTTTCGCCAACCTTTTCCAGTGCAATTCGTTTGAGAATATCCTCTCCTTCCATATGGATAAGCAGCCTGTGCTCGTCGAGAATAAGATTTGCCTTTTGTTCCTCAATCCCTTCTATCTCATAGCCTTCAGTCAAGCCCAAGACATAAGCCCCTAATTTGGTTAATCGGACATACTGCAAGCCATCAAAAGTAGAAAGGTATGGACGCTCCTTTTCCTGCAAGACTGGATTCTCTGGAAGATTGTAGGCAATGTCAACCAGACCAAAGGCAGCAAATAAAAACATAGCCACTTTAATCAAGGGTATGATTACAGCATCAGTATAAAGTTCCTCTGATATCTCAACGCCTCTGTAACCATATATATAATTTTCATGGTAAGATAAAAACCTATTGGCTACACCTCTGTCAACTATATCCAGATATATGTCATTGTAAAGACAATGCTTAAGCACATTTTTTATACAATACCAGCGGCAGTCTGACATTTCCTTTAAGAGGTTAAAGAAAGATAACCTTACCATTTTTTCATGCGATTCAAAATGACTGTAATTGTAGGCATCACCCTTTATGTGAGACAATAAACCACGCAATTGATAGTTTTTTAAGCCCTTGTATTGAAAAAAATTATCAAATAATTGCTTTAAGCTATTAATCGGATTAGTACTCCCTTCTATCTTAGCTGCTACCATAAAATCAGCAATCAATTGAGTTTTCATACATTCCAGCTCTTTGTCAGCATAAAATTCCTGAATATGACAGGATTTTATCATCATTTTAACAGAGCCTTTCATTGCTTTTGTCTTGTTTTTATTAAGATTTATATTCCCCTGCTTGATGTAAGCGGCAAAGAGGGATAATTGCCTTAGAATCATGGAATTATCTGTATAGGCTAAAGGTGCATTAATAGTATCTAAGGGGATAAGGTGATATCCCTCTGGCAGTGGCAGGCATTTTTTAATTATTTTCCTTATCTCATCGGAGAGATACAGACTACTATCTTTATTGCTATAATAGTCTCCTCCAACCCGAAATAGCATATAGGCATCATGGATGGTGAGTCTGTGGTATCCATCATCATCTGCTATATGTATCCCAAACTTTTTTTCAAGCTTTTTGATAATGTGTTTCCCACCCTCCCAAACAAGGATACTTAATATCGACCTTATATTTTCTGGGAGAGAAGATAGTAATTTTTGCAACAAATCCTGATTTGCAAGGGCAATAGCCATGGCAGAAATAAGCTCACTCTTTTTCTGAGGGGTTGGACTTTCCCTAAAGAGATTTTTTAGATATTGTTTATATATCTGTTTAAGGGTATCAATGGTATAATCGTGCTCGATTACGCTCTCTATTCTCTTAAGTTCATCCTCTGTTATTCCATTTGATATGGTCATCCTTTTGAGGCTGAGCATGTTCAGGTTTGATATGATTTTTGTGGCAAGGGTGGACACCTCTTTGTTTTTATCATTTGCAAGATGTTTGAGCATATCCTTTCCCCAGGTGAAATCATGCTTGGCAATAATATTGATCATGTGTTTACGCACTATTGGGTTGAGATGATACACAGCCGTTTGTATCAAGTTTTGCACCCTTTCATCCTCAGGGGCAATTGAAGAGCAGGCAAGAATAATATTAGCATATGATTGCCATGGTTCTGATTTGCATGCCTGAAATAGTGAGGGTAATATTTTTTTGCCAAGGCTAACACAGGCTTCAATAGCTGCCTGAAGGATTGCATCGGAAAGATAGTGTTGATGAACAACCTCCAAATTATGCACAAGAGAGGCTAACAGGGCATCGACATCTGCCGGGCTTTCCTCTGAAACAATCTCAAATACCTTCTTAAATCTCCAGAGAAACAATAATCGCCAGCGAACATTGCCTGAAGAACCTAAAACATGGATAATTTGTGGAGATGTCCATTCTGTCAGATTATTTTTTGCAGCCATCTTCTTAAGCTCAGAAACCACACAATCAACGCATAGCCTGCCCTTTTCAGTTAGACAGGTTGGTATATCGCGTTTAGAACATAAGCGACAATGCGAATGATACGAGGCTGCAGACCATTCAGCGATATTTTCTACTTTTGGAAAGGTGTCTTTTTGTATCATTTTGTTTGTGTCCTATAACTCCAACTTTCGATAAATTTCTTTTCTATGTTTTCTATGCTCTATTCGCAGCAAGTAGAGTGTCTCTGTATCAAAAGAAAATATCATGTGATACTCAGCCATAATAATATACTCAAGCTGGAAGCTTGAGACACATTAATCCCCCAGCACAAAATCCACATCACTCTCATCAAGTGATTTTATGGAGGCGCCATCGGTTGAGATCAGGCTTTCAAAGAGTTCACTCTTTAACCCCTGAAGCTGCAGCATCTTTTCCTCAATGGTATCCTTGGTTATCAGCTTGTAGCTGAAGACCGTTTTATCCTGTCCAATACGGTGTGCTCGATCAATTGCCTGATTTTCCGCAGACTTATTCCACCACGGGTCAAAGATAAAGATATAATCAGCTGCTGTAAGGTTAAGCCCAATCCCGCCAGTTTTTAATGTCATCAGAAAAACCTTGCATGTCTCATCATTCTGAAACCTCTCCACAAGGGACTTTCTATCCCGGGTAGCACCGGTCATGAGCAGGTAATCTATCCCCTCTCTTTCCATGTCCTGAGCCAGACAATCAAGCACATTCGTAAAGTTGGCAAAAATCAGCACTTTATGACCATTGGCAATGATGTCAAGGATATTTTCCATGATAACTTCTCGTTTGGGAGAGATGATTCGGTCATCTGTCTTTGACTCAGGGATAGAGGCTATCTGCCTGAGCTCACTTAATGCCTGCAGGATAAAGAATTGTGATTTGGTGATACCGTTTTGGGCTATTTGAGACTTAACCGCCTGATGATAAAAACGCCGCCTCTGTTCGTAAAAAGTCTTTTGCTCTGGCGACATCTCGACAAACAGGGTTTGCTCTACCTTGTCAGGCAAATCCTGCAAAACATCCTTTTTTACCCGTCTGAGGATAAAGGGATAGATCTTTTTCTTCAATTCATGCATGGCATCCTTATCACCATCCCTCTGAATGGGTGATGTATAGAATTGATTAAAATCATCTATGCTGCCAAACATGGATGGATTGAGGAATCGGAAAAGGGCATACAGTTCAGACAGGTTATTCTCAATGGGTGTTCCGCTTAACGCCAAACGATGATTAGACTTAAGAATCATGACTGCCTTAGATACCTGAGAATTAAGGTTTTTTATATTCTGCGATTCATCAAGAATGATGTAATGGAATTCCTCTTCCTTAAACCCTTCGATATCGTTTCTCATGGTGGCATAGGTTGTCAGGATAATTTGTCCTTTTTTTGCCTCGCTCAAGCTGCGGTTGTTGCCGTGATGGATAGAAAAAGACAACTGCGGGCTAAACTTAGCCAATTCATTTGCCCAATTAAAGAGCAAGGTTTTGGGCATAAGAACCAAAGAAGGCTTTTTCTCCCCTGGATAAATAGATGCAAGCAGGGCAATTGCCTGAATGGTCTTGCCAAGCCCCATGTCATCAGCCAGACATCCGCCAAGTGAGTGCTGCTGGAGATATTTTATCCATTTGTAGCCATGCTTTTGATATTCACGCAGGTCTCCATTCAGCTGCGGGAGATCCAATTGCGACTCTTGCAGGGTATTGAATCCCATAAATATCTCTCGTGAGCGTTTGAATGACTCATGGGCAATCTTCTCATCGATCAACTCCTCGATAATAGGCAGATCGAAAAAGGATATTTTTGCATTCTTCTTATGCTTCTTGAATATTCGCTGCAGCTTATTGAGATAGCCGGCATTGATTATTGCATGGCTTCCATCGCTTAATTCAATATAAGAGCTTTTCTTGTATTGATTCAGTGCCTCAAAAAGTGAGAAATTTTCACCCTCTATCTCCATGGTTACATCCCCTTCTAAGAAATCAATGCCATGCGACATAGAAAGGCTCAAGGTGGGGGTAACTGTCTTTATCTTATAAGATTTTAACCTTTCAGCACCAAGGATAGCAAAATTAGTAATAAGGTTTGGCAGTTCCTTATAGACAAACTCCCTGGCCAGTGACTCCTCAATAATAAACAGGTTATCCTCAAAAAAGAAGTCATTCTTGTCTTTCAACTCTTTCAACAGCTTTTTATACTTTTTGAGCAGTTTGTCAATCTCTGTAAAGCAGTCATAAACATCCTCACCAATAAGGTCACTGACAACAATCTTTTTCTCTAATTCATTCAAGAGGACAATCTTGGATACATCATAGCTGTCAAAGAACTCGGCATCAAATCCAGGCAAAGATGTGGAGATTCGCAAGTATAACGAATTATCACCATCCACTTTTTCAAAGATAATGGTTGGACGGGTTTGTTTAGGCTCACCTGTTATGGGTTTATAATCTTCATAGGCAACAGATATATTGTCAAAATAAGAGTAGACTAAGGAAAGGTATCTCTCAAGGTTTATCGGCAGGAATGTGGTGTTAAACGATGGAAGGCTATTAAAACTTTCACCCAGAGGTTGAACTTGATAAATCGTATCCTTAGCCAATACAAAGGCTTCTGTTAAAAACGAAAAGCCTTCAAATGTATCCCCATGGATGGAGGAGACAATCCGACTATTTATCATCCCATCTTTTTCATCAAGACAGACAACAATCTTAGCCAGAGCCGTTTCACCTGACAGTGTTTTGCCCTCTGCAAACCTAACAGATTTGTGTCCTGGCAAGACAATGTTAGAACAATGCTGCAATTGCCAGATAAGATACTCATGTTCAGCCAGATAGACCTTGTTTTCAGGATTTTCCCAATCGATACGGAAGCTATTTTTATCCCTTATATGCTCAATGGCTTTCAACAATTCACGGATATGCCCGTTGTAATGCTCATAGCTTGCCAGGTTTTCTTTCCCCCTTCCGTCAACAACCGTAACATAGGCACCTTTTTCGTCTCGATTCAGCTGAAAGAACACGGCAGATGCAGCCTCTGTTTTTTTGATGATAGACTTCTTTCTTTTCAATCTTTCAAAGATATCAGGGCTGGAATGAGTAGACACTGGCAGCAACCTCCCTTTTGTATGTTTTTTGTACAGCGGTTTGTAACTTATTATTATAACATGTTGCCTTGTGGGTTGTCAATGTAAAAATTAGGTGGTGTCCGACATTAGCTTGCTTTGTTAATTTTGAGATTTTCTCACCGCAGAGGACGCAGAGGACGCAGAGATTAGCCGCAAATTCACACGAATTTTCACGAATGATGGGAACTATTCGTGTTTATTCGTGTCTCTTTCGTGGTTAATTCATAGTTTTGCATATTGTTAGGATACACTTCTCTGCGTTCTCTGTGTCTCTGTGGTGAATTTAGCTATTGTCGGACACCACCAAAATTTGTTGACAGGATACGTATTTTTTGATATAATTTTATTTATGACGTAACGTTCAAGTTTTTTGCCTCATAGAACCGTCAAGCCAATGGAGAAATCATGCTGACAGATGATAAAATAAAATCCCTTTTGAATGATATAGAAGCTGATAATGTGGAACGAACTATTTCCACAGATAATACAGATAAATTTTGTGAGGCTATTTGTGCATTTGCCAATGACATGCCTGGTCATGGTACTCCAGGATATTTGTTTATTGGTGTGGATGATAAAACAGGAGAAATTTCTGGTATCAAAATCACGGATCAACTTCTTCGAAATCTCGCCAGCTTTCGTGATTCTGGACAGATTGTGCCTTTACCCTCTTTGACAGTACAGAAACGATCCTTTCCTGATGGAGATATTGCTGTGGTAGAAGTACAGCCATCTGATATGCCGCCAGTGCGATATCGTGGACGTGTCTGGATCCGAGTAGGACCACGTCGCAGCATTGCTACTGAACAGGATGAACGTATTCTTACTGAGCGACGGATACACAAAGCCAAAACATTTGATATGCAGCCGTGTTATGGGTGTGGACAGGATCAAATAGTACATGCTCTTTTCCATGATTATCGAAATGCTGCCATTGCACCAGAGGTTATTGAAGAAAACAATCGAGATATGTTACAACAGATAGCTGCTCTGGGATTCTGGGATATAAAAAATCAATGTCTTACTAATGCTGGATCTCTATTATTTTCAGAATCGACACAAGATTGGTTCCCTGGTGACTATATCCAATTTGTACGTTTCAAAGGTAAAGGATTAGAGTCACCAGTAGTAGACGAGAGACAGTTTGGCAGTGATCTACGCACCATGCTTCATGAGTTAGATATGTTTCTGAAAAGCCTTTTTCCATCACGTCCTATCCCTGTCTCTGCATTAAAAGAAAAACAGGTAATGCCTTATCCGAATCAGGCTATTCGAGAACTACTTATGAATGCTGCCATGCATCGTGATTATCAATCCAATGCACCAATTCGATTCTACTGGTTTTCCGATCGGATTGAGATACAAAATCCGGGTGGACTCTATGGAGCTGCGATCAATTTTCCCAATCAAAATGATTATCGAAACCCCAAACTTGCTGAGGCAATGAAAACCCTTGGCTATGTTAATGGGTTTGGTCGTGGCATTGCTACTGTCCAGGATACCCTGAAGAAAAACGGCAATCCACCAGCAAAGTTTATTATTGACCAACCAAACTATTTTCTGGCAACAATACAGGAGGCCAGATCATGAAAACAATCACCTTTTTTAATAACAAAGGTGGTGTTGGCAAAACCACGCTTGTTTATCATATTGCCTGGATGATGGCAGAACTTGGATACCGGGTGCTGGCAGCTGACCTGGACCCACAGTCCAATCTCTCGAGTATGTTCCTTAAGGAAGAGGAACTTGAAGAGTTGTGGCCAGAAGAGAGCCCGCATAAAACTATTCTGTCATGCGTTTCTCCGATCCTTGAAGGAATCGGTGATATTGCACCGGCACATACTGAAAGGATTTTAGACAATCTTTACCTGGTTGCTGGTGATCTTGGGTTGTCACAATTCGAAGATAAACTTTCGGACAATTGGCCACGGTGTCTGGATAATGACCCGGCAGCGTTTCGCATTATTACCGCCTTTTATCGCATCATTTATCAGGCAGCTAAAGAAGTGAATGCGGAAATTGTACTGATCGATGTGGGACCGAATCTTGGAGCTATCAATCGATCAGTGTTAATCTCCTCTGACCATATAATTATGCCTCTTGCTCCGGCTCTCTATTCTTTACAAGGCTTGAAAAATTTGGGACATACACTGAGACAATGGCGTCATAGTTGGCAACAACGGCTTGAGCAGAAGCCAGAAAATCTGAATATTCCACTTCCATCTGGCAGCATAATGCCTGCGGGTTATATCGTACTTCAACATATAGAGCGAAGGAACCGCCCTGTTCAATCATACTGGAAATGGATTAAGAAAATACCTGATACGTACCAAAGATCTATCCTTAACAAACCAGTTGCTTCCATATTAGAAGAGAGTGAGGATCCTAATTGTATAGGACTGGTTCGCCACTATCAAAGCCTTATGCCTATGGCTCAAGAGGTAAATAAACCTGTGTTTCTGCTCAAACCAGCTGATGGTGCCATCGGTGCACATGCTCAGAGTGTTGCTAAGTGTTATATGGATTTCAAAAAGATAACTGAAGCAATACTAAAAAGAACGAAAAACCTCCAATAATTATAAAGGGACAGTTTATATAATTTCCTTCTATTTACCTCCTGTTTGTGGTCTTGATTGCTCAATCTGTAAGCTTGAGTGACTACTTGCAGTATAAGAGCGGTTCGATAAGAAAAAACTCGATCTGAGCAATTAGGGTAATTTACTGCAAATATACGAAAAACGCTGAGATTTTTACTTTGTTTTGCTCGCAGATTTTCGCAGAATTAGAGTAGGGGTTCAAGATTTTGAACCCCTACAATCGTTCCTTGCTGCTGCCAAATTATTATATATCTTGATAATCTGTGTCCTATTTCTATATTATTTGTGGCAAAACACCCTAATTGCTCAGGTCGAAATAATTTGTAGTAGAATATAAGACTAAATTACCAAGCGAGAAGGAGATTAAAGAGGATAAGGTAGGGGAAAACACCTCCTTTTCTATTTGAATAGAGGTATTGTCTATATGAAGTCTGAATATACCAGAACAGGTGCACGGCGTTCAGGAGATGATTACCAGGACATAGTTGCTCTTGAAGTCCTGGTTGAAATACTGGAACATCCTAATAGATATCAATGGGTTCGTGTTGAAGCAGCTGATGTTGGTGTTTTAGATGACATCCTTGCCCTCAGAACCGATGGAAACTTCGTGGCAAAACAAGTGAAGTTTTCTACACATCCAGAATTAGAAGATGACGCCTGGACATGGAAGAGCCTGCTGGAGAAGAGGGATGGTAAGAGCGGTGAATTACCGTCACTGTTAGCAAAATGGTCATCTTCAGTGGAAGATCTGCGTAAACGAGGTTCAATTTACGAGGCTTCTGTGGTAAGCAATCGTAGGGTAGCAGAGGATATACAGAACACTTTGTCAGTCAATGGCCTTGTGAATTTTGATAAAATTGGCGATCCAACAATCCACGACACAATTGTTCAACAACTCGACGGTGAAACTACAGCCCGGAATTTCTTTGCTGATTTTCACTTTTACATAGATCGTTCCTGTCTCGACGACCTTGAGGAGTCGGTACGGAAAAGATTTTATGCGGTAGGAGGGAAGCAGCAAGGCTGGTTAAATCTTAAAGATGAACTTCGCTCCTGGATTCGCCATCGAAATCAACCGTCACCTGATGGAGACATCACACTTGCAGCAGTCAAAAGTGCCGCGCTCTGGTATCAACTTCAATCCTTACCTCAACAATTTGAGGTTCCCAGAGACTACGTTTTACCCTCGCAAGATTTTCATAAAATGTTTGTGCAGAAACTTCTGGCGTCACCAAAACGTTGCGTGGTATTGACAGCATCCCCTGGTGTTGGGAAAAGCACATATCTTAGTTATCTGTTTGGGCAGTTAGATGAACAAAACATTCCTGTAGTAAGACATCACTACTTCTTATCACTTTCTGACAGATCAGTTGGGCGTTTAGACTCTCAGAGGATAGTTGAGTCTCTAATGACTAACATTCAGGATAGGTTCTCAAAGGACTTAGGAGAAATAGGAAATAGAAACCCAAATCCTGCAGAGTTTGCTGCATGGATTGAAGCTTGTGGTCGGCACTTTGCACAACAAAAAAAAGTTCTGGTAATTATCATTGATGGTCTTGATCATGTCTGGCGAGAAAAGCGTTCTATCGATGAACTAAATAAACTATTTGAGTATCTTTTGCCACCCCCTGACGGAATAGTAATTTTACTGGGGACACAACCGTTAGACGATACTCAGTTGCCTCTGAAACTCACGCGATCAGCTCCCCGAGAACAATGGATGGAGTTGCCATTGTTAAATCAGGATGCTGTCAAACAGTGGGTACAGTGTCATAAGGATGAGATCAACTTGCCTGAAGAAGACCATGCTCGTGATTTTATGTTAGATAAACTTGGAAATGCTTTCTATAATAGAAGCCAGGGGCACCCATTACATTTACGGTATACTCTTAAAGGCTATACTGCTCACTTAAATTGAGCCGGG
>DYDG01000012.1 GCA_020717845.1 Marinifilum sp.
CCGCTTGATTCACCCTTCCATTTCCGCACTCTGTTCCTAAACACCGATCACCTGATTACCGATTACCGATCACCCTCTCCTGTTTGTTTCCCTTCCGTTCACTGACCCATTACACTACTGTCGCGTCAAGCTTAATCTGTCGCATGTAGTAGAGACGCGATTAATCGCGTCTCTACATTGGGAAAAGGCAGGGACAAGCCCTGCAGCTACATTAATAAACCATTTGACACTTGAGACTTGACACGACACTACATCAAATACCTTCTTAAACGAATGTTCAGCACTATTCCTAAAGAGATCATGGTAATGAAGAGGGAAGAACCGCCATAACTTACTAAGGGAAGGGTTAAGCCTGTAACCGGCATGATCCCTGTGGCAATACCGATATTGATAAATATCTGTATTGCAATCATGCTTATTATCCCTGCTGCAAGCAGGCAGCCAAACATATCCCTGGAAGAGAAGGCAATGGCTATCCCGCGATAGATGATAACGCAAAAAAGAAATAATAAAATTATAGCACCAATAAACCCTAATTCTTCACCAAGCACAGAAAAGATAAAATCTGTCTGCCGTTCAGGTAAAAAGCCCAATTGGTTCTGTGTGCCATTCAATAATCCCTTGCCAAAGAGTTTACCTGAACCTATGGCAATCTTTGATTGGATAATATTATAGCCTGCTCCAAGTGGGTCAATATTGGGATCAATAAACACTAATATCCTTTTTCGTTGATATTCTTTTAAGAAGCTGTCTATTATCAGGGAAAAAAACATGCTTACGCCTATAATCATATAACTGAGCAGGAAATTGGTGAATTTTATCTCTGCATTATGAAACATTTTTATCGCATAATATATCCCTACGATGATAGCTATGAGAACTATGAGAAAGATGATACTGTATTCAAAAGTTCCAAATATCTTGTATAAAAACGAGACAATGCCAATACTGGCAATCTTTGGCTGAATCTCTACCCAGCTTACAAAAAGGGTGATCATAATTATAAGAACACCGGTTGATGTTAGAGTGACCAGATATATGGTGCGTATTCCGGTAATATATAGCATCATCAGATATATGGGCAAAAACACCAGGGTTGTGCCCAGGTCTGGCTGCATCAGGATAAGAAGAATGGGTAAGCCAATCAGTCCTATCGTTGGCAGTAACTCATAGAGGGTGTTTAATCCCTCTCTTTTAGTCGAGAGATATTCTGCCAGGACAATTATTGTTGCTAATTTTGCAAATTCAGCTGGCTGAAAGGAAATGGGTCCCAAAAGAAACCAGCTTTTTGCTGACCTGACACTCGGCCCAAAAAGGACACAAATTAGCATAATAATCGCAATGATAAAAATAAGCCTGGAATATTTCCCTAAGAGCTGATAATCAAAAAGAATGGCACCAATCATTCCTGCCAGCCCCAGTCCAAACCATATTGCCTGTCTTATCCAGATATTCTGAGCCCACTCAATAGCATGGGTTCCACTATAGATCAGGGTAATCCCTATAAGAACAATGAGAATAATAGAGCCAAACATGATATAATCAAACCCGCGATGCAAATTATAGTTAAGCATTACTCACCTTTTCCTTCTTCATCTGTCTCTTCCTTTTTGTCTGTATTCCCTTCTGTTTGTGGTATACTTGAAGCTGTTCCCTGCGTCATATCTTGAGGTATCTCCGGCTTTACCTGTGTCTCAGTCGGTTGCAGCAGGTTCATGGGTTCTTTTCTTTTCACAGATGAAGTCTTTACATATTGAAGAATCTTTCTGGCAATAGGTGCTGAAATTGCTCCACCCTTTCCGCCATGTTCAACAATAACAGCAATAGCTACCTTTGGGTCATTAACCGGAGCAAAGCAAACAAACCAGGCATGGTCATCACCCTGTGGATTCTGAGCTGTGCCTGTTTTTCCAGCAACCCTCATATCCCAGATCATTGCCTTCTGTCCGGTACCTCGTAAGACTGCGTTCTCAAGTGAGGTATGCAAGACCTCCTTGCTTTTGGCTGAGATAGGAACAATATCCAGAATATCAGGATTGGAATTTATAACCTTTCCAGATGAGTTAATCATCTTTGTTACTAAGTGCGGCCGGTATACTCGTCCACCATTAGCAACAATAGACAGTAGATTGGCCATCTGAATGGGTGTAACCAGGACATATCCCTGACCAATACTTAAATTAATGGTATCCCCTGTATACCAATCTGTTTCAAATACCTTTTTCTTCCATGCAGGTGTTGGGATGAGCCCTGATTTTTCACTTGGCAGATCAATCCCTGTCGGCTTTCCAAAACCAAACTTTTTAGCAAACTCGTTTATTCTACTTACCCCAAGCTTGTAGCCAAGCTGGTAAAAATAAACATTGCATGACATGGTTACAGCATTTATAAATCCTATAAGCCCATGTCGTTCCTTTTGAAAGCAGCTAAACTTTTGTTTGCCTATTTCATATATTCCGCTGCAATCAATGGTATCTTCAGGAGCGATAACATTATTCTCCAGAGCAGCAGTAGCGACAACTATCTTAAAGACTGATCCTGGTGAATATTGAGCCTGAATAGTTCGATTCAGGAGTGGATGTCTTGGGTCAGTGAATAAGGCTGTTGCCTGGCTGCCGCTCATCCGATGCAAAAACATATTTGCATCAAAACTCGGCTTACTGACACAGGCTAACAGCTCTCCATTCTGTGGGTTTATAACCACTACTGCCCCGCAATTATTCTCAAGGGCATCGTAGGCTATCTGCTGCATCTTCAGATCAATACTCAAGAAGAGATTATTGCCTGGTACAGGTTCTTTCATACCCAATATCTGTAACTGTCTGCCTCGCACATCTACCTCTATTTGTTTCCCCCCGTTTGTCCCCTTAAGATAACTGTCATATATACTCTCAATCCCTGATTTTCCAAGCCATTCGCCGCTCTTATAATTCTTTCGCACCTTTAGTTCCTGCTGACTGATCTCCCCAAGATAGCCTAACACATGAGCACATAATTCGCCATGAAGATAATTGCGTTTTGGTGTCACCTGAATAATGACACCGGGTAAATCAGGTGTCCTTTCGGCTACCTTTGCCAGTGTAATCCTGTCTACATCAGAGACAATCACTGCCGGCTCAAATGGTCGATTATGTTTCTTTTTTATATCATCCCGTGCCTTTTCTATGTCAATATCCAATAATTTGCTCAAGTTTGACAGGGATTGTTCGATATCATTTTTAGACAATCCCAGCTGAATAATAGAGATATCAAAGGAAGGCTCATCTATGGCTAATATTTCCCCATTTCGATCAAAAATCATCCCTCTGGATGCAGTTATCGGGATTAATCGTATTCGATTGTTTTCTGAGATGTTACGGAAATATCCGCCTTTTATTATCTGGAGATAGCCGATTCTAAGCATTAGGATGCCAAACAGGATCAGAACCATCATGGTAATGGCTATTAATCGTTGTTTAAGAAAACTTACTTCCATCTCAGATTGCTGTTGCTGAAGCATAATCTTACCTCTTAATCTTATTGAATAACAAGAATAATATTCCTCCCAATACCATATTATATATGGATTCAATAAGAATGGTTTGTGTTATAATCAAAAAGTTATAGGTAATGGGTGTAAAAATAGATTTAAGAATAAGCATCAAAATCTCATGAATAATGGTAAATAAAAAGAGAGAGAGCATAATAGAGATGAATTTCTCTGCATATGTCTGTTTGATAATAGAGGTAGCTATGCCAACTATGGTCTTGGCAAAGGCATTCATTCCTAACATACCTCCGGACAGACTATCTTCAGCAATACCACAGATAAAACCAAAGATTCCGCTTTGAAACCGTTCCCTTCTGAAGGCAAAAAAGACAATGATGATAAGAAGAAGGTCAGGCTTTACTCTCCAAATAGTCAAGAAATTGCCAAATATTGTTTGTAGCACAAGGCATAAAAGTATGATTCCTATCCAGATTATCCAATACATGTATCCTCCGAGACTAACAGTTTAACAGCCTGCATAGGCTATCTAACATAGACGAGCTATAGATAGAAATAGGTAAGTGGTGATCGGTGATCGGTGATCGGTGATCGGTGATCGGTGATCGGTGATCGGTGATCGGTAATCAGATAATATAGGATACCGCTTTCCCAATCACTGATCACTGATCACCGATTACCACTTACCTTTCCCCACCATCAGCTGTGATTGTCCCTACTGTTGCTGTTGCTATTTCTGGGATAATGATGGTTGCAGGCTGATTTTTTATCTTCACAGCCTTTTTCGGAAATACAGTAGCATTTTTATTAATAATAACCATAACCTCTTCCAGCTTTGAAAACTTGACAAATGGTAAAACAGTCACATCCCGGAACAATCCCCTCTCTTTACTGCCGACATTAACCACAAACCCTATAAACAACCCATTAGGAAAGATGTCTCCATCACCTGAGGTAATGATGGTATCCTTTTTTTTCACATCAGCATCATAAGGAAGGTATTTAAGATTGCAATACCGATGATTATCGCCCTCTATAATTCCTTTATATTGGGTTCGTAATACCTCGCCGCCAATCATACTATTCTGGTCATAAAGCAAGAGTATTGATGATGAGTTAGTATTTACATCCAATACCCTGCCGACAAGCCCTTCCCTTCCATTCTGATAAGCGACTACAGGGGCAAGGCGATAGATGCCATCCTTTTTCCCTTTATCAATCATGATAGTATTTTCCCAATTGCTCGGGTCATAGGATATAACACGAGCGACAATACTTTCATAAGGAAGCTGCTCTTTGTAATTCAATAAACTTTTTAATCGTTGATTTTCATGGAGGGCTTCATGGTATCTTTGCTTTTCTGCATTAATTGAGCGTATAGCATTTCTCAGTCGTTTATTTTCTAATTTTACATCCCTGAGTTCTTGAATGCTAAGAAAAAAATCTCTTGCAGAAAATTTTACCTGACTTGCAAACATCTGAAATGGAAGCAAGACATTAGCAATACCATTTTTCAAGCAATTGACAGAAAAAGAGGTATGGGTAATCATCAACGCAATAGAAATGAACAACAAAAGAATGATTATATTTTCTCTCCCATGTTTCCAAAAGAACCTGACCAATTATATCCTCCCCGTTTTCGAGCCGTCTGGAAATGTTTCAATTCATCCAAATATTTTCCAGTTCCAAGGACTACACATCTAAGCGGATCATCTGCTATAACCACAGGGAGTCTTGTTTCTTGGGAGATAAGCCTGTCTAATTCTCTTAACAATGCCCCGCCACCGGCCATAACAATACCCCTGTCAACAATGTCTGAAGCCAATTCAGGTGGTGTTTCTTCCAGTGCAGTCTTAACAATTTCAACAATAAAGCTGATAGGCTCTTTCAATGCTTCACGAATCTCTTCGGATGTAATCCTTAATGTTCTGGGCAATCCGGTCATGGTATCCCGTCCCTTAACCTCCATGTGCTGCTCCTCAGGAAGCGGATAGGCTGAGCCTATTTTAATTTTTACCTCTTCAGCGGTTCGTTCTCCAATCAAGAGGCTGTGTGTTTTTTTTGTATACTGGACAATCGCCTCATCCATCTCATTACCGGCAATGCGGATGGATTTACTTACCACCAGACCACCTAATGAGATAACAGCCACCTCTGTTGTTCCGCCGCCAACATCAATGATTAAGTTTCCGGCTGGTTCATGAACAGAGATGCTTGCTCCAATTGCTGCGGCCATTGGTTCTTCAATAAGATAGACCTCTCTGGCACCAGCCTGTTCAGCTGCTTCTCGAACCGCCCTTCTTTCCACCTCTGTAATCCCTGAAGGGACACCAATAACAATTCGTGGTCTGACCAATGCCCTTCGATTATGCACTTTAGTGATAAAATGTCTGATCATTCGCTCTGTAATTTCAAAATCAGCGATAACCCCATCCTTGAGTGGTCTGATAGCTACGATATCACCTGGTGTTCTGCCAAGCATCCTTTTAGCTTCCTCTCCAACAGCCAGTACTGCTCTGGTATCCTTCTGGATAGCCACTACTGACGGTTCACTCAAAACAATCCCTTCGCCTCTCACATGAACAAGGGTATTGGCTGTCCCCAGATCAATTCCGATATCGTTTGAAAAAAGACCAATGATAGAACCAAATAGCATTACTTTTCCTCCTTGCAGCAAGAACAGTTGTCCCCGTTCTCTACTAACTTTTGTTTAATCGTGTCAACTCATTCCTTGCTTCTACATGATTTGGTGAAAGCCTTAGCACCCTTCTCCATTCCTTTTCTGCATCCCTAAAATTTTCCTGCTTTTTGTAAATACAGCCAAGCTGGTAATGGGTTTCCACAGAATTACGGTCTAACTTTAATATTTTCTTATATTCCTCTTTAGCATAATCCAATTCATTCTTAAGAGAATATATATCTCCCAGAATAGAATATATCTTTATCTTAAACTCATCATCCAATCCTCTGACGCTTAGCACCTCTTGAAAGGCATTTATGGATTCGTGATAAAGCCCTTTTATCTTATATGTCCAGCCAAGGTTATACCAGGCTGAGATATCATTTGGATTAAGCTCTCTTGCCTTTTTATACTCTTCTATGGCATTATCAAAGGCATTCTTTTTAAAGTAAAGATGACCTAAGTAGAGATGAATATCTGCATGTTTAAACCCTTCGTTAATAGCTGTCTCAAACTCTTCCTCAGCTTCACGGTAATATGTCTTTTCCGGGGTTAACCTGCTCATCTTAAAATAGGTCAGTCCCAATTGATAATGAGTCTCAGATGTTAGTTTCTTATCCTTATCAATAATGATTGCTCTTTGAAAAAAACCAATAGCCTCCTGAAAAAACTTTCCCTTTTCTTCAGGGTATTCACTTGCAATTGCCTTAGAGGTAAACGATTTGCCAAGGGCAAGGTATGCCTCTACGCTTGTTGGATCATTTTCCAGATTTTTCTTATACCTTGCGGTAGCATCATCTGGCGGTGTGCATGCCTTATTTGCTCCCAGGAAGACCAGGGAAATAAATATTACCACCAATACACCGCGTCCAATAAACTGTTTTTTCCTTGCTTTTGACCGATACGAACGAGAACTTCCCCATTGTTTAACAGGATGGGAATAATAATTCATTCCTTTCCTCCTCAGATTTATCCCCCTCCCCAATATATTTATACTTTTATACTATTTTAGCAGAATTTTGTCCAAATTTCAAGTGTTTTTTTTAGAAATATTACTTATGGATAATTACATCAATTTCTTCTTCCCCTATGGAACGCAGATGACACGGATTTTTGCGGATTTTTTGGTGGTGTTTGAGAATAGCTTAGCTTGTTAGTTGCCGGATAATTTCTGCCACAAAGGCACGAAGACACGAAAGTTCTCTAAGATATATCTTAGGACTTACGCAAAAACAAAAAAAATAGTTGACAAAAAAAACGGTAATGTGTATACTTGCTACTATGAAACTAACAAAGCAAGCTATTACTCGTTTGGACTATTGTCAATATTTGCTTAGTAGCCAGATTAACTATACTCTGACCAATTTTTGCAGATCACACTGAGGTATTTAGTCATGACAGAATCAACCGATTGGCTGTGCCATTTTGGTATGGATACGTCTTAAACAAGTGGCCAAAGAAACCAAACGCACAATTTATCAGGTCAAACACAACTTATTGTCAGACTACTTACGTTGCCAACTTAAATCACCTTCCATCAAGATGGTTTTTGTGTAAGTCTCATTGAACTCAAAACTTACACAAGATGATGGATTGCTTGCTATACCTCGAGCGGTCATAGATTGTGAATTTTTTCGGTGAGCAATGGGCATTGTTAGCAAGGCGTGAAGGTGAGTAATAGCCTATGCTATTTCGAACCTGAGCAACGCAGCTATCGATGTTCAGAGCCAGCGAAAAATCACAATTTGTGGCCGCTCGAGGTATATATATGACGTTTTTGAAAGGTAATGGTCAGACGAGGTTTTGCGTAAGTCCTATGAATAATATTTTCAAGTATTGGGGTAAAGTAAAACAAGATGAAAAAGACAGATGGAATTGCCATTTGCTACCGTATCACTGTCTTGATGTGGCAGCAGTAGGTGAGGTGTGGTTGGAACAAGATAAGGCACTACGTGAGCGTATTGCCTGTTCAATTAGAATAGATAAAGATGGCAGGCAACTTGACAATATTATTGGCTTTTTTCTTGCTCTTCATGACCTCGGGAAATTTGACATACGGTTTCAGTCCAAGGTAACTGAAGTGAGCAATCTTGTTTGGCATGATCTGAACCAGAACGACTTATTTTTAACCACAAGCCATATTACCGAGTATAACCACGGCAAGGCAGGGTACGATATTTTCGTCAAATTCTATACTCAGTTTCTCGACTTAGAATCTCAGGATGAAGATATTCTTGATAAATGGAAGCCGTGGATCTCAGCGGTTACAGGGCACCATGGAATCATACCCAGTCAGGCGAATTGGCATAAACCCAGCTCTGAGCAAAGCATAATCGAGCACGACCATCAGGCACGAATGGAATGGTTCAAGGACTTGAGAATTCTCTTTTGGGGTCATAACGAAAGCATTCCTTTAATCCCTGAACTATCTCAAGAGAGTATCGCATTTATTGCTGGTTTCTGCTCGGTTGCAGACTGGATAGCCTCTAATGATTTGTTTGTCAGGTGGATTGACGATGAAATTTCATTGGAGCGTTACTTTGAAGAATCAAAAGAGCATTGCCGAAAAACAGGCATCCTTAAAGAAATCGGGGTGGTTGGGTGTCAGCCTTCACGATATGTGGGTATTGCGTCTCTTCTCTCAAATAAAGACAAACCCCGGCAGGTTCAGACACTCATTGATGATATGTTGCCTGAAACCGGGCTTTTGATTATCGAAGCTCCCACTGGCTCAGGCAAAACAGAATCTGCTCTGGCAATTGCATGGAAGTTGATTGATAGCGGTCAGGCGGATTCAATTATATTTGCCTTACCTACTCAGGCAACAGCCGATGCAATGCTTGAACGACTACAGAATCTTGCACCTGTTTTATTTGAAGGCGGCGATGCCAATTTAGTACTTGCTCATGGCAAAGCGAAATACAATGAAATCTTTGCTAATCTTAAGGCGGCAGGCAGGCCTGGTGCTGCACAAAAAAGAGATGAAGGTGCTGTCCAGTGTGCACAGTGGATATCTTCAAGCCGCAAGCGTGTTTTTCTCGGTCAGATTGGAGTTTGCACTATTGATCAGGTGCTGCTTTCTGTTTTGCCTCTACGCCACAATTTTATCAGAAGTTTTGGTGTGATGAAAAGCGTTCTGATTATTGACGAAGTGCATGCTTACGACCGCTATATGTATGGTTTACTGGAAGAGGTGCTCAAACGGCAGAAATCAACAGGAGGATCTGCTATACTTCTTTCGGCAACGCTCCCGGCTGTCCAAAAGCAGGAATTATTCAAAACATGGCATGAAGATAGTGGTGCAATGATAATTGATAATGCCACATATCCACTCATAAGCAAAATCTCAGTATCCGGTGAAAGTTCAGCCATTTCTCCTGCAACTGATGAAATGCCGCCGGAGCGTGCAATCCATATTGAGCTTGTTATTTCGGATAAGATGCAGCCCGATGAATCCATTATTACCAGATTACTCGAGGCTGCCAAAAGCGGGGCACTGGTGGCTGTTGTCTGCAACCTTGTTAAGGATGCCCAGCAAACAGCAAAAACCGCAAAAAAACTCTCTTCAATCATCTCGAATTCAAGTGTTCAGGTTGATATTTTTCATGCCCGATATCGGTTTAAGGATCGTCAGAAAAAAGAGAAGATTGCAAAAGAAATGTATGGCAAATCAGCCCCCAGAAACAGCGGTAGAATCCTTGTAGCCACGCAGGTTGTAGAACAAAGCCTTGATCTTGATTTCGATTGGCTTATTACTCAACTATGTCCTGTGGATTTACTCTTTCAGCGTATGGGTCGTCTGCACCGTCACTATCGTTTAAGACCCACAGGATTTGAAAAGCCGATATGCACAGTGCTTATATCCGAAAAAGATGATTTTGGTACACATGAATATATCTACCAGGATACGCGTGTCTTGTGGCGGACGCGGGAATTGCTCAAAAAACAAGGCGATGAAATTCGCTTTCCTGCGGCTTATCGGGAATTAATAGAAGCTGTATATGGAAAATCAACATGGGATGATGATGAACCGGATTCAGTAATTGGGAAAAGCCTTGCGTTTAAGCAAGAACAAGAACTTCTGTGGTATACGGCTCAACAGCGAGCAACCAATGGAATGAACCCCTTTGCTGATACTGATCAAAATGCAGCCAGCCTGACCCGCGGCAAAGAAATGAGTCTAACTGTGGTACCAATACAAGCCAAAGCTGCAAAGAAAACCTTATTGGATGGCGAATGTATAATTGATGTAAATGAATTCCAGCGGGATGAATTGCTGAATATGAATGCTGTTTCTGTCCCGGCTGGATGGAAATGGCTGCCATCGTTTGAAGACGGATATATCTACCTTCCCATGGAGAATACTTGCGAAGGTTGGGTTTGGAGGCACGGAAAGTATTCATTAAAATATACAAAAGATTTTGGTTTGGAACAATTGGAGGAGGAAGAATGAATCTATTGAAAGACCCTTGGATTCCGGTAAGAAACGGGGCTGACTTCCAACAGATAACTTATAAAGACTTGCTTTGCTTGGAACAGCCGATGTGCCGGGTGGCACTGTCTCGGGATGATTTGGAACTGGCCTGCATCCAGATGCTTGCCGCGTTGACACAGGTTATATTCATGCCTGCGGACAAAAAGGAATTACGCACAAGAATTCAAACCCCGCTTACAGAACAGGAATATGAGACCAGAGTGAAAGAATATGAGGACTGGTTTGATCTGAATCATCCGAAGTGGCCGTTTATGCAGGTTCTTGAGCCTGGAACCGATGAAACAACCCCGATACAGAAGCTATTTTTAGGTTTGCCGGCAGGAAATAGTCATGCCTTTTTCAATGAGAGCAATGAATGTGAGAAGGTTTGTCTGCCATGTGCGGCAATAGGTCTTTTTAATTCTTGCACTCATGCCCCGAATATCTCTGGTAAACATAAAGGTGGGTTGCGGGGAAACGCACCGATATCCACTATGATTTACGATGGGTCGTTGCGAAAGATGATCTGGATGAATGTGCTATCACAAGAAATGGTTGATCGAATAATGTTGGGTAATCGTCAGGAAATCCCTGTTTGGGTTGAAAAGATCAAAGGAGCAAAGAAGCAGGAGGATGGAGAGCAGATTCAGGCGACAAACATTGGCATGGCGCGCGGGCTCTTCTGGACACCAATTCTTGTCCGGCTCCTTTTTCATAACGAACCGATTGTTTGTGATTGTTGTGGATTGACCTCTAATGTAGGAATTAAAGGGTTTCGGCTTGGCAGTGTTTTTATGTTCATAGTAAAAGGTCTTTGGCCGCATCCGTATAGCCCTCGGCAACTGAACCTGCAAAAAGAGAATAAAAAGGGAAAAGAAATCCCAGAGGAATCTGTTGTGTCCTTCACAACCACTGAACCGGCATGGACGCAATTTTCAGAATTGCTCTTTCACTCAGAAAAAACTGATAAAAAGGAAGGATATGTCCCGGCTACTGTTATCTCTCAATATCACGACCTTTTCAGTGATAAAACTATGTATCTCCTTATAGGAGGTTATCGTAATAAACAAGCCTCGATTCTCCAGCGTCGGCATGAACTTTATTCAATACCTGCAGGTTGGAGTGATGATCTTCGTGACAGGATTATTGAAATTATCGATATCGGGTTATCGATGAAAGAAATTTTGGTGAATAAAGTTCTGTATCCGGTAGTTAAGGGTGATGAGAAGAAAGGACTGAAAGGTGTTGGGGTTGCTATAAATACGAAGGCATCAGTTCTCTACTTTTATCTTACTGAATCACACATCCACAATATGCTTCGAGAAACCAGCCTGCGGGAATTTGCTCAGGCTAAAATTGTTTTTCTTGAAAACATTTCTCAAATTTGCCTTGATATCTTTGAGCGAGTTACTCAAGCCTACATCCATAAGCCCGAACTTATCGGCACAGTGGCTCTGGGCCGTGTGAAACTTAGGAGGCTTCTAAAAGAACTCAAAAACAAGCATAGTGTTAAAGGAGGTGTTGTATGACACAAAATGAAAAAGGAGGCGGCTTGCCGAATTTTGCAGAAGTCAGGAAGCGATATGAAAAATTTTCTCCGGGGAACAAGGCACAGATTGGCAAGAGAATAGGAACGCCGGAAGACCTGGCGATGATCCCGGCATTCTATAAGCTCTTTCCTGGTATTCAGCCGTCTGAATGGCACTACCGAGTAGCTTTTCTTGTTCCGTTTATTCGCTATTCAGATGTCGGGCCTACTTTGGGTGAATACATAGGCGAGCAAGAGCGATTGAAGAAGGTTGGCGGTCTTGAAAAAAGGGTCTTACAGGTTGCTCGGGCGAGCTCACCGCAGGATATGGTTTATCTTCGCAGGCTTTTAATGCGATTTGATGAACCAGCGGTTAATTGGGTTAAATCAGGGTTGGCAAAACTCTTTTCTGTAAATGAAGAGAAAAATGCTGAGGGGAAAAAGAGGTTTGTTGAACAATACTTTATATCCCGTTACAAGGAAAAGGAGGAAAAATAATGTCTGAACAGAAAAATTTCGTTAATTTTCATGTGCTTATTTCGCATAGTCCGTCATGCCTTAATCGGGATGACCAGAATATGCAGAAACGAGCAGTCTTCGGGGGAGTTGAAAGGATACGGATATCAAGCCAGAGTTTGAAGAGAGCGATGCGAACCTCTTCATACTATGCAAAGGAATTTGGGTTGCCATCAATAAGATCAAACAAACTTGAAAAATTGGTCGCGAAATTCACCGATGCCTTGAAAAATGAATATTCGGTTGACCTTGTCAAGAAAGCTGTCGAATGGATCTCTGGAAAAAGTGGATTTGAGGCAGGTGGCGAAGCAGATTCTGTCGCTCCGTGGGCGATTGCTGAAGTCGCCATGTTTTGCGATAGAATTAAAGAGGCTGAAACTGCCGGTATAGACCAGGACAAACTTAAGAAACAGATTGAAAAAGATGCCTCGCCATTTCGGAAGAACTTTGAGCAAGCCATAGATATAGCACTCTCTGGTCGAATGGCAACATTTGGCCTTATGAATGCGATTCCAGTTGACGGCTCGCTCGCTGTTGCTCATGCTATCACTACTCATGCCGCTCAGGCTGATACCGACTGGTTCACCGCGGTTGACGACCTGGTGCAGGAATCAGGCGAAGTAGGTGCCGGTCATCTTGATACGCAGGAATTCTCCTCTGGCGTATTTTATCGTTATGCCAGCCTTAACATTGCTCAGTTGCAAAAAAATCTTGGCGGAGCTGATCGTAAAAGGGCACTTGAAATTGCAAAACATGTATTTCACATGCTTTGCACCGTAGTGCCTTCAGCAAAACAACAGTCATTTGCTGCACATAATCTTGCTGATTTTGCTATCGTTACCCTTGATGACCAGCCCATATCCCTGGCTAATGCCTTCGAACAACCAGTAGAGAAGGAGAAAAACGGCGGGTATCTGAAGCCATCTGTCTCTGCACTCGCCAATTACTTCAGCCGTATGAAGAAAGTGTACGGTCTTGATGGATCGGCATCTGGAACACCAGCAGATATTGGTGTCACTATCCCCAGTGATTTGACTATGCTGACTTCGTTTCCAGCGATTGAAACATGGATTGCCAATGATGGCAGCAGATAAGGAGGAAACTATATGCCTCAATTTCTTATTATAAAACTTGACGGTGTAATGCAAGGATGGGGTGGGCATACTTACGAAGACTGGCGGCCTACTGAGCTTTTTCCTACACGTAGCGGATTATTGGGTCTACTTGGAGCTTGCCTTGGTATTGACAGGCAGGATATAGAAAGGCTTAATGCTCTTGCTGTAAGCGTCTGTTTTACTATTCGGGCAGATTGCCGGGCGGATGATACCGGCAAACCCATTGCATCCTTAAGGCTCTGTGATTATCACACTATTGAGCATGCTCGAAAGGTTGATGGTTCAGAAAACAAGAATCCAGTTCAGTCTTACCGCTGGTATCTTTTCGACACACTGTTTACAGTAGCGATAGAAGCCACCATAGATGCGAAGGTAACATTGGACGAGATTGCAGAAGCCTTGAAAAAACCGGTCTATACGCCGTTTCTTGGCAGACGAAGTTGTCCTATATCTTGTCCATTATTGGAACCGGGTTTATCTGAACCATTTGAAGCGGTAAATGCCAAAGAAGCGATTGCTCGAAGCGGTTCAGGGGGTTCAGTTATTTATACCGAGTCGCAGGATTGGATGTCTGAGAGCCGTCTGCGTATGCGAGATGTTCCTATGTATGGACGAATTAGAACATTTACTACGCGAGAGGTTTATATCCATTCCGAAAAGGAGGTGGACAATGTATCTTAGTAAAATTGTGCTTTCCTGGCCCGCTTGCCGAAATCCGTATCAATGGCATCGGACAATATGGCAGTTGTTTCCCAATCATCAGGAAGCAGAACGGAGCTTTCTCTTTTCCTGTATTGACCACCGGCCCGGCAAAAATATTTCCGCATTGCTTTTTTCGATAGAAAAACCGGAGAGAATACAATCAAAGGAGGTAACGCTATCTGAAGAACCGAAATCACTGGCTGGTTTGTCATTCAAGCCGGGACAGATGTTAGGCTTCCGCTTAACGGCTAATCCGACAAAAGTCATCACCGAGCAGACAGATGAAATACACATGTCCCCCACAGGCGCGGGGATGAATCAACGCAAGATTCGTGTTCCGTTGATTAAAAGAGAACAACAAGAGGATTGGCTGAAGCGGAAACTTGATGGACTCGCAGTTGTTGAAAATGTAATGCCGCAAAATGAGCCTCCGCTTTACTTCAACCGAAAAAATAGAGGCGGTAAGATTGTCCCTGTTACCTTTGAAGGAATTCTCAGAGTAGTTAATCCTGAAAAGTTTAAAGAACAAATCTACGAAAAATATAACGAAAAAGGTGAATATATTGCTGGCATTGGTCCTGCTAAAGCATTTGGCTGTGGGCTGATGATGGTGAAAAGGATATGACTATGGTGTTACGCAAAGGAGGCAGCTAATGGAAACTAAACTGGCAGTATTTAAGGGCAAGGAAATACGGCGGACACTTCATAATAACGAGTGGTGGTTTTCTGTTGTAGATGTATGTGAGGTGCTCACTGAAAGTCCTGATCCAGGAGCATATTGGCGAAAAATGAAACAAAGACTCAAAGAAGAGGGAAGTGAACCCGTGACATTTTGTCACGGGTTGAAATTGATTGCCCCCGATGGAAAGATGAGAGAGACTGATTGTGCCAATACCGAAGGGATTTTCCGAATCATCCAGTCTGTTCCCTCTCCCAAAGCCGAACCTTTCAAACGCTGGCTGGCAAAGGTTGGATATGAGAGGGTCCAGGAGATAGAAGACCCAGAACTTGCCACAAAGAGGACAAGGGCTTTATACAAGGCAAAGGGATACTCTGATGACTGGATTGAGAAGAGGATACGCGGTATTGCCATTAGAGAGGAGCTAACGGATGAATGGAAAAAGCGAGAGATAACACAGCAGAAGGAGTATGAGATACTTACTGCTGAAATAGCCAGAGCCGCTTTTGGAATAACACCGAGTCAGCATAAGAGCATAAAGGGGCTGAATCGGGAGAATCTGAGAGACCATATGACCGATCTTGAATTAATATTCTCAATGCTCGGTGAAGCTGCTACTACAGAGATAACCAGGGTCGATGATGCCAAAGGATTTCACGAAAACAAGACAGCAGCCCGAAAAGGTGGAGAGGTTGCAGGAAAAGCACGAAAGGATCTTGAAGAAAAAACCGGCAAACGGGTCATTTCTAAAGAAAACTACCTGATAATCTCTCAGAGTCAGAAGAAATTGGAGAAAAGGAGGGAAAATGACTGAACCTATTTTACCTCAACTTAAACCCATCCCCATAAAAGACCGTCTTTCTGTGCTTTTTGTGGAAAAAGGAAATCTGGATGTAATTGACGGAGCATTTGTAGTGGTTGACCTGAACGGTGTGCGGACTCACATCCCTGTAGGAAGTGTTGCCTGTCTCATGCTTGAGCCGGGGAGCAGGGTTTCTCATGCTGCTGTTGTCCTCGCTTCACGGGTGGGCTGCCTTTTAATCTGGGTTGGTGAGGCAGGGGTACGACTATACGCTGCTGGTCAGCCGGGTGGTGCCAGGGCTGACCGGCTTCTTTATCAGGCAAAGCTGGCATTGGATGATACCACCAGGCTAAAGGTAGTTCGTAAAATGTATGCCCTGAGGTTTGGAGAAGAGCCGCCGGAAAGGCGTAGTGTTGAACAATTGCGAGGCATTGAAGGGGCAAGGGTGCGAAAAATGTATGAGCTTCTTGCCAAACAATACAGGGTGAACTGGAAACATCGTAACTATGACTATACAGAATGGGAAAGCGGCGACATTCCCAATCGCTGTCTTAGCTCTGCTACAGCATGCCTTTATGGTGTTTGCGAGGCAGCTATTCTGGCGGCTGGCTATGCACCTGCGGTTGGTTTTATCCATACCGGGAAACCTCAATCTTTTGTTTATGACATTGCAGATGTTTTTAAGTTCGAGACGGTAGTGCCGGTTGCGTTTCGTATTGCCGCCAAAAATCCTCAAAACCCGGAACGAGAGGTGCGGCTTGCCTGTCGGGATGCTTTTCGCCAGACCAAATTATTGCAACGCATCATCCCAACTATTGAAGAGATACTGTCAGCAGGTGAATTGCCAATACCAAAGGCACAGGAGGATGCAATAGAGCCGGCAATTCCAAACAAGGAGGGGATAGGCAATGTTGGTCATCGTGGTTGAAAATGTGCCGCCCAGATTGCGGGGACGACTTGCAATATGGCTTCTGGAAGTTAGGGCAGGCGTATATGTCGGCGATGTCTCAAGACGTATCCGAGAGATGATCTGGGGGCAGATTGAAATAGGAATTGGAGACGGTAATGCGGTTATGGCCTGGACTACAAACACAGAATCAGGCTTTGACTTTATGACTCTTGGTAAAAATAGACGCATCCCTAAAGAGATGGATGGCATTAAACTTGTCTCGTTTTTGCCTGAAGAAGAATCTACAGAAGTCATGGATGAATTAAACAAAAATTTCAATGAGGTTTAAAAATATGGTTAATATTGAAAGCATCCTATTGCCCAGCAGCCGATACCGTGCATTCCTTGATATTGAAACTACTGGTTTGAGCCCAACGAGGGGGGATTTGACCGTAATTGGAATATGTTTGGAGAATGATGCTCATCAAGAGTTTATTCAATTGCTTGAAAACGATATATCCTCGGCAATGCTGTTTAAGATAATTGAAAATGTGGATATACTTTATACCTATAACGGCACAAGATTTGATTTACCCTATATCAAGGCAAAATTAGGCGTAGATTTGACTGAACATTGCCTTCATATAGATTTGATGTATGAATGCTGGCGAAAAAGGCTATATGGCGGACTTAAAAGGGTGGAAAAACAACTTGGGATTAAAAGAAAATTGATAGAAATAGATGGAAGAATGGCAGTTAAATTATGGTATGAGTATAAATTTTATGGAAATAAACAGGCTCTGGTTACCTTGCTGGAATATAATAAGGAAGATGTGCTGAATCTAATGTTGATACGAGAAAAATTATGTGTGGATAGGAGATAGATTTTTGGTAGAATTTGAAGTATCAAAATAATCCAGTAATTTCAAGGGAGTTGAAGAAGTATGTTCCCCACAGGCGTGGGGATGAACCTCGCCCTAATCGTCGTGCCAGTAAAATCCATAAATGTTCCCCACAGGCGTGGGGATGAACCGCATACCCCGATACCGCAGTGCTCGGACGTGTGATGTTCCCCACAGGCGTGGGGATGAACCGATTACATCCCGCTGCTCACGTAGGGCGATAGCATGTTCCCCACAGGCGTGGGGATGAACCGATATTTTTGTAGGGAAAAGCTGGAAAGCGTGCATGTTCCCCACAGGCGTGGGGATGAACCGCTAATGTTAGTTGATGTGATTGCTGAGGTCAAATGTTCCCCACAGGCGTGGGGATGAACCGCCCACCAGTGATGTCATTGTTAGCTGCTTCCGATGTTCCCCACAGGCGTGGGGATGAACCGTTACCGCAAGAAACACGGCAACGATTTCTTGAATGTTCCCCACAGGCGTGGGGATGAACCGTATATTTTCCCCAATAGCGGCATACTCGGCAGATGTTCCCCACAGGCGTGGGGATGAACCGACGCGGGGGGATGTCGGCGTGTGTCCTTGCCCATGTTCCCCACAGGCGTGGGGATGAACCGGTCACGGAGCAGGGACGACGGCACAGCTCCCTATGTTCCCCACAGGCGTGGGGATGAACCGCAGGATATTCTGTGATGCCTAACGATACTGAGATGTTCCCCACAGGCGTGGGGATGAACCGTACTTTCCGTTAACACTGTTAATCCGTTAATTATGTTCCCCACAGGCGTGGGGATGAACCGGGCTAAAACGGATGAGATGGGATAAGTTTTGCATGTTCCCCACAGGCGTGGGGATGAACCGCTATACGCTATTGGTCGAACAGTAGCAGGCAAATGTTCCCCACAGGCGTGGGGATGAACCGCTACGGATTTTAGCATAACTGCGGATTATGCTATGTTCCCCACAGGCGTGGGGATGAACCGGCTGTCTGGGATAGCCAGCATTGGGCGATAATATGTTCCCCACAGGCGTGGGGATGAACCGTATATCGGTAAGAGCAGGGGATACCACCTCTGATGTTCCCCACAGGCGTGGGGATGAACCGTTGATGAAAGGCTTGCGGCTCAAAGGGTTACGATGTTCCCCACAGGCGTGGGGATGAACCGATATACAGGCAGATAAGGAGGTTGACACAGCCATGTTCCCCACAGGCGTGGGGATGAACCGCTGGATATGTTATTAAAGCTGGTCATATTGTTATGTTCCCCACAGGCGTGGGGATGAACCGGGTGATGGTATTGCACGGATAAGAGAACTTGTATGTTCCCCACAGGCGTGGGGATGAACCGTTTATTGCCATGACAGGTGCTAAAAACTTTATATGTTCCCCACAGGCGTGGGGATGAACCGCTGGAAAGGACTAATTGAGGATACGAGTGCAGATGTTCCCCACAGGCGTGGGGATGAACCGGATTATGGTTATTGCGGTAAATGTGGACAGCAATGTTCCCCACAGGCGTGGGGATGAACCGTACTCTGCCGATGTCATTCCGGTGGAACTAACATGTTCCCCACAGGCGTGGGGATGAACCGTTGAATTACTCGGTCACTCGTTCGATTGTCTGATGTTCCCCACAGGCGTGGGGATGAACCGCACTCTGAGGAGAGAGACCAAACATTGACACGATGTTCCCCACAGGCGTGGGGATGAACCGGCAGAGGGTGTTATTCTCAGGGGTTTTTCGCAATGTTCCCCACAGGCGTGGGGATGAACCGTGATAATGGACGCAAAAATAAACGCTGGGGCAATGTTCCCCACAGGCGTGGGGATGAACCGGTCAACCATCCTTTTTTTGTGCCTAAATTCTGATGTTCCCCACAGGCGTGGGGATGAACCGACACGCTGTGCCGTCGTCCCCTACTCCGTGCCATGTTCCCCACAGGCGTGGGGATGAACCGGGATTCTGTCCGACTCCAACGTGCTGTCTATCATGTTCCCCACAGGCGTGGGGATGAACCGAAGGAGGAAGATCATGGAAAACTGGGCACAAAATGTTCCCCACAGGCGTGGGGATGAACCGATATTGCTTTTAGGGTTACTCTTATATGGTATATGTTCCCCACAGGCGTGGGGATGAACCGCAGTTTGAGAGCAAGCACAAAGAGGTTCTAAAATGTTCCCCACAGGCGTGGGGATGAACCGGCAGGTAGGATCAAGGGGTGTCCCGCTCGTCCATGTTCCCCACAGGCGTGGGGATGAACCGCATCATAGACGACTATGTTGCATTGGTCGAGAATGTTCCCCACAGGCGTGGGGATGAACCGAGGGAGACGGATACCCCAGCAAGATAGAGACTATGTTCCCCACAGGCGTGGGGATGAACCGTTCTCTGAGGTATCCCCGCTACCCTCTGGCTTATGTTCCCCACAGGCGTGGGGATGAACCCAGGTCAAACGTATCTAAATCCCACAATTACATCTGACGATAAAGTTTTGCTGATTCTATCCATAATTGTAGGCACAGTCGTTTTAACTCTGCTCAACGACCAGGTTGTCTATATCGCCATCTTTTGTGCAGTCTTTACCCCAAGTTTTACTTTCTCACCTAACAACATTTCACCTGCTATTCCTGGCAAACAATTTAAAAATCAACAAATCGTAGCCTTCCACACCAAGCTCTGTATTTCAATATTATGAATTAAGTGCATCAAGTGGGCTGAAAAGCAATCGCAAAAATCGCAAATCATGCCAGTATTAAATATAATTTACCAAATTTGATCATTAATTTAAAAAAATATTAAAATTTTACTTGCTTTTTTGAAAAAGATATGCTATGCTAATAAAAGTTTAATAAAAAAGTGCAACTAATGCTTCGGGCTGCATTAAATAATCGGCAATAATTGCAATTGTAAAATCTTTAGATGCCTTAATGTTAAGGTAAGAGTGAGGTGCAAGATGCAAATGTTATTTCGGTACACCATTCTGGCAAGCTTTGTTTATGGATTAGGGATGCTGTTTGTTGTTAGTATTCCACATCTGGCAATGTATTAAGATAGGTGTTTAGTTGTCAGTTGTCAATATTTTAGTTTCTACGGCTGGAGTTCAGGTTTGAGCTTTCAATTGTTGACAATTAACAGCTGGACACTTACAAAAATTGTCTTCATCCTTTTCCACTTCAAAACAAATGGCAGGGTTGCCAATCATCAAGATTGGGACCCTGCCAGGCGTTTACAATCAATTCCTTGTGACACAGACATTCTTGTCTGTTCTGTGTTTCTTAGGTTGTTATGCACATAACTTAAGTAATCATCCGTTCCTTCACCATCTTAATGGCACAAAAGCTGCCGCACATGCCGCAGGTATCATCATTGACATGTCCCCTGATCTTGTTTACCGTATCAGGGTTAATGGCACATTCAGCCTGTTTTTCCCAATCAAGCTGAGCTCTTGCCTTAGCCATTTTAATATCCCTGTCAAGTGCCCCTGGTATTTGTTTGGCAATATCACCAGCATGGGCGGCAATCAAGGCAGCAATGACACCATTTTTAACATCATCTATAGTAGGAAGGTTAAGGTGTTCAGAAGGGGTAACATAGCATAAAAAATCAGCCCCGGCTGCCGCAGCTATTGCCCCGCCAATGGCTGCGGTTATATGATCGTATCCAGGGGCAATATCTGTCACCAATGGCCCAAGAACATAAAATGGGGCATGATTGCAAAGCTGTTTTTGCAAAAGCACATTGGCTGTTATTTGATTCATCGGAACATGTCCTGGCCCCTCAATCATCACCTGCACTCCTGCCTTATATGCCCTCTTTGCCAATTCCCCCAGGATAATCAACTCTTGAACCTGTGGTCTATCAGTAGCATCCATCAGACATCCCGGACGAAGCCCATCCCCAAGGCTCAAAACCACATCATACTCTCTGGCAATACTCAAGATATTATCAAACAGCTCATAAAAAGGATTTTCTTTATTATGATAAAGCATCCATTCAACAATAAATGTGCCGCCACGGCTAACCGTGTCCATACACCTGCCCTGCTGCTTTAATCTCTCAATAATCTCGCGAGTAATCCCGCAATGAACGGTTATAAAATCTACCCCATCCTCAGCCTGCCGAGTAATCACCTCAATGATATCCTCAGCAGTCATGGCCATGATAGAGCCATCCCTTTCAACAGCATTCAACGTAGCCTCGTATATTGGCACAGTCCCAAAGGGAACAGCTATCTTTTCCAGCAATGTTTTCCTTATCTCCCTGACATTACCGGCAATACTCAGATCCATAATAGCATCTGCCCCGGCAGCTATAGCTACCTCTGCCTTTTTTATCTCCTCATCAATCTCAATATGCTGTGGTGATGTGCCGATATTGGCATTGACCTTTGTCCGAAGCCCCTGTCCTATGCCTGAATATGTCTTAGTGTGATGGTTGGTATTATGCGGAATAACTATCCTACCATCAGCAATACCCTGCCTGATAAATTCAACATCTCGGCCCTCACTGCTTGCAACGTATCTTACTTCGTCAGTGATTACACCATTTATTGCCTGTTCTAATTGAGTCATTTATTTCTCCTTAATTCTGAAAAAGATACGCCACATCTTTTAATCTTAATCTGATAAGAGATGCCCTTAAATTCGATCTTAGTCTTTCCTATCTTTTTACATTCTGTTACATTCCATGCCTTAGCTAATACAACAAGATACACTGGAAATTTTGTAGATGCAGCCTTACATTTTTGCTCTAAAATATCCAGTGCAAGTCGTAACCCATTATTAAGCTTTTCACGAATCTCTGTTGCATGTACAGTTTTGCTTTTTAACTCTACAAGACAGATGCAATCCTGCATAAATATGATACAATCACATATGCTTTGTTTCTGACAAATCTGCTCACCCTTTAATACAACATAATCTGTCTGGCCATCAATTTCTATCCGACAACCCTGTTCCTCACACCGACGACGAATAATTTTGGCATCACTAAACTCTTCTCTAATACAATCTGGGATATGCACTGCCATTAATTCCCATCCTCTGATTGCAAACTGAATGTTTCATCATAAAGAGCATCATAGATCCGAATAAATTCTTCTTGCGATATTCCGTCTTTCTCAGTAACCTCTACTGGATGTATCTTATACCCACAACTTTTCTTATCATAATCAAACACATAAGCAGCAATCTCATCATATTTCAAATAATCTTCTTTGCTATAGCTATATTTTTCTACTCTTTTTTGTGGATCAACCTTACTCAGATGTATAAAATTGCTAAGCTGTTCCAGTAAATACTCGCTATGGGTAGTAATTATCAACCTAATTCCTTTCCTGATCAGTCTAACCAGAAACTTTGCTAAGATTCGCTGATTTCCTGGATGTAAATGTGCCTCTGGTTCTTCAATAATTAAAACATCTCCTTTGTAGACAAGATACTTCAAATAGAGAAAAAGTGGGGCTAATTCAGAGACAGTAGATGAACTTCTATGTAATGGAATATCTGTATCGTGAAATTTATATCGTAATTCTGGAGAATATCCATCCGCAACACGGATAACAATCTCACCATTAATTAATTCATTCTCCAACTCTCTGACAAGCTGATAAAAAACCGTTTGTTCTTCAGGCAAACAAAAAAGATTAGAAATAAACTCAGCTGCTATCTCTGGCAACAATGGGGTATCTATTTTATTTGCACTCTTCTTGATTATACCCGCTACTACTGCTTTATATATCTGAAGAATGCCAGATCTTCCTGCAGGGAGATAATGAGATATTCTCCCTTGATGTCCTTCTTCTGTAGTTGCCAGTTGCAATAGTAGCGTATATTCCCTTTGTATTAAAGCAGCAAGAAAACTTCCGTCTGAGTCGATTTCACTCATTCCAATGGAAACATTTCCATCATTAGTATCCCTCCAATAGCGAGTGCCACCGAGTTGTATAAGGGCTTTATCAAGTATGATTTTTGTCCCAATATGTGGATATTTTTTGACACTTAACCTATCATTGCCTGTTAAGCAGATATTACAAGAGCCCAAATTAATCTTCAAGGAAAAAGATTCTTTACCTGACTTGACTAATTCCTTTAATTTGCAACTATACTTGTCTTCAAGTTCTTTAGCTAACCCGTTTTCGTATATTCCATTTGTGATATAAGTTACTATTTTTTGCTCAATCTCTCCTGGAACACAGATCTCTTTCCCTTGTTCCATAATTTGTTCTAATTCATAGAGTTGATTGTTTAACAGGATGTCCTTATTAAACATATCATTCCAAGACAAGGAGGAGAATATAGCTGAAGATGCTTTCTCGAAAAGCGATGCTCTATATATCGAATGAATTAGCAATGCTGCGTAAGATTTCCCTGAGTTATTTGGTCCGATAAATAGAACAAGGGGTTTTAACGCTATTTTGCCGCTACTTATAGGACCAAAATCTTTTATTTCAATGCTAATAGATTTACTTGTTTTGCCATCTTTTTCATCTATCATGCTCTTTTCCTTCATCCAATCTCCTCACTGCATCCAACGCTATCTGCACCTCATCCTCGATTGCCAGAGCTATCTCCTCTGTCTCCATAACCTGCTCGCCGTAAAGGATATTACCTGTAGCAACAAGCACTGCCCCAACCCTTACTCTACGAACAAGCCCGAGGCTGAACAGCCCGGCACACTCCATCTCAAAAGCAAGCACATTCTTATCCTCCCATTCCCTTGCTTGAGGGATTTCACGATAAAAGGCATCGGATGTAGCAATTATACCCACACTATATTCTTTTTTAAGGGCATAGGCAGAGTCTACAATTGCCCGCAAAACCGTATAATCTGGCACAGGCGGCAATGGTTCCAGTCCGTATGCCCTTAAAATGCCGCACAATGGGACTGCTCCATTGGGAATAATTATTCTACCCGGAGAAATATCTTTTTGGATTGCACCGCATGTGCCGATACGGATAACGGTTTTCACCCCAAGCATCCTTAGCTCTTCAAGAACAATGTCAGCTGAAGGACAACCCATTCCAGTAGTTACAACAGAGACAGGGATATCCTCATACCTTCCTGTATACGATACGAGCCCTCTGAAATCACTAACCAATCGGGCATCTTTGAGATATTTTCCAGCAACCATTTCTGCACGGCCAGGGTCACCAGGAAGCAGAACATATGGGGCAATATCAACTGACTGGCATTTAAGGTGATGAGGTTTCAATTGTTCTACCATGTTTCGCATTCCTCCCCAAGATGACAGGTATCATTGAATAATGTTAAACAGGCTCTGTCACCCCAACAATCCAATATACTTACAGATGCGTTTTTTAGAGCGACAAACCATATCCGATTCAAGTTCATTTCCAGCAGATGGGCAATATAGATACTAATCACCCCGCCATGAGCCACAACCATTATTTTTTCGCCCTTCTCACCCTTTTCGTCCTTTTCATGCCTTTGGACAATCTTGTCCATAGCAGCGACAACCCTATCCCGAAACTCAATCACTGTTTCTCCACCCGGCACAGACACGCTTAACGGCTCAGAATACCACAGTTTTAGCATTTCTGGATATTCCTGCTGTAATTGGCTGAAATGCTTTCCCTCCCATTCTCCAAGTTGTATCTCTCTAAGGTCATGGCAGATATTGATAGGCAGGTTATGTGTGCGGGTAATAATCTTAGCAGTGGAATGGGCACGGGCAAGTGGACTGCTATAAACAGCATTAATCGTATGCTTCTGATTAAGCTTAGCCGCAAGCATCTCAGCCTGCTTGATACCACGTTTGCTCAGGTCAGGATTACTTGTCCCCTGAACCTTCCCTTCTTCATTCCAGACAGACTCTCCATGTCGTACGAGAATTAATTGCATATTGTTACACTACCTTTGACAGGATGGCTCAGGTTGAGCCATCTTTGCAAGAAAATATCCTCCCAATGCCCCTAATCCAAGCATAATTAATGTTCGTATACCTTCATCTGAATTGCGTATTATAGGATCCTTATTTAAGAGATCAAATAGTTCATAGGTTTCAGATGTTGTTATATTACGGCATTCTACTTTTTTAAGTAAATATTTTTTTCTTTCCTCTGCTATCTGAAAACTCTCTGAAGATATTGTATTTGTCTTCTCTTTAGATATTTCTTGCATTGTCGATGACATTTTACATACCCTCCTTTAATTATTTGTTTATCCTGTTTTTAGTTCGAAAAAAATCTCCCGAAATGCATATAATTGACCTTCCATACAATAACTTTTCTCTTGGATAGTTTTAACGGTATCTTTCAAGTTTTCAATTTCCTTTATTTTTTCCTCAAGCATTATTAATCTTTCTCTAATAGGTGGTGTAGACTCTATTTCTTTCTCTATTCCTTTGAGTTGTATCGCAAACCGTATAATTATACCCAGCACAGTTATTATGCCTATTGTGATTGCTACTATATTACTCACATTTGAAAGCATCAATCTCTCCTTATTAACAAAAACTGGTCGGGGCGACTGGATTCGAACCAGCGGCCTCATCGTCCCGAACGATGCGCGCTACCAAACTGCGCTACGCCCCGATACCTCACTCACTCCATCCATACTTTCCAATCAAGGGAACAAAAACACATCCACCCTCATATGAGGTAATAAATTCACCCCCTTTTTTATCAATAACAGTCAATGTTTGGATATACCTATCTCCTTTAGGGATAACAAGACGGCCGCCATCGGCTAATTGAGACAACAATGCCTTTGGGACATCAGGTGGTGAGCCAGCTGTAACTATAATCCTGTCAAAAGGAGCATACTGTGGCAAACCATAGCTTCCATCACCAATGATAAGGACAATATTCTTGGACTTTAGCTTATGAAGCAATATATCCTCAGCCCGTTCGCTTAACTTCTTGATTCGTTCAACAGAATAAACCTTTTCAACCAGCCCTGAGAGGATAGCAGCCTGATACCCTGAGCCAGTGCCAATCTCCATAACCCGTTCGGTCCCACTTAATTGTAAAACTTGAGTCATAAGAGCAACCATATACGGCTGAGATATTGTCTGTCCAAGTCCAATAGGCAGAGCATGGTCACCATACGCTCTATCCTGGAAAGCATCCTCTACAAACACATGCCTGGGCACCTTTAGAAAAGTATCCAGCACCTTCTGGTCAGTAATCCCTTTTCTTCCTAACTCAAGCACCATTTGTTTTCTTTCAGAATCAAATCTTGTTTTTCCCATTTTTTCCATGTTTTTCATAATTAGTTTTATTATACACTACAAGTCAAGGTTTGTCTATAATTTTTTTCAAGATTGTCCCACAATCGCTCAAGCTGAAAGATACGAGAGACAAGGGAAGTTAGTAGCGTAATCTTGCTGAGATCTGATGGCTTGGTTCTGGGGAGTTAAGGGATACGCCATAATCTATCTGCCATTGGCCTGTGATTATTCCGGTCCCAAGAGCAATATCCCCATCGTTTGTGCCCATTCTCCAGAAAAATTTCTGGTTAACAAACATCTCTGTTCCAAACCTAACCTTAAGGGATTCCCCTTCTGGATGGTCTGCATCAGCAGAAAGGATAATATTACTCAATTCGATTCCTTTCCCAAGGTTTATCTTTTTATCCATGAGAATACCAAAGCCAAGATTGAATCCTGAAGCAGGCTTCGCGGAAGCAAGCTTCTCAGAAGCTATCTTTGTCCTTAAAGGATTTCGCAAGGTCATCCCTATCTTGATCTCTTTTGTGCCAGGAAGTATCTCTTTTGGCTTCAAAAGAAGACCAATGTCCATAGCTGCTCCTCTGGATGTATTGTTAAACTCCCCTGTTTTCAACAGCTTCAGGTTTGCTCCAACAAGGAGTCCAAAGGGCATAGCCTCAAAGCCGCCATTCATCTTCTTTCCCCAGCCAATGCTAATAGTAGTTTCCTCGATCCCTTTTCTTTTAGGGATATTATCCTTAATCTCGACAATATCTTCTTGCAGGCAAAACAATCCCCATGTCCCTCCAGCAAGGGATGTTGATGGCTGAACCAGACCAAAGAAATTAATGCCACCCTTATTATACCTGCGACCATACAAATAGACAAGTTCTACATTTTTTAATTCATCCAATCCAGCTGGATTCCAATAAGCAGTAGAAGCATCGTCACTAATCCCGACAAATGCCCCTCCCATACCTGTTTGTCTGGCACCAATTTCAGCATCAAGAAAATTTGCTGCAGAGATAGAAGGCAATAACACAAATAATATCATCAGGAGAAATTTCTTTTTTATCTGTATATTCATAATAACCCCCATTACTCAAGGTAAAACTTTGAATAAGTGTATCATAATTGTCTCTTGTTTGCAAGCATTTTTTTAATAATTCTGAATAATCACCATACCAATGACAATTAACTCAAGAGAGCTGATAAAGCAGATAACCAATGCCTGATTAATAAGGCTTGGGACAACCTCTCTTTTTTGTTCACCCATAAATGGTCTTTGATGAAGATGTCCCTGATACCATGCATCTCCGCCCAATCTTATTCCTAATGCACCAGCCATAGCTGCTTCTGGGATACCGCTATTAGGTGAGGCATGTTTTTTATGGTCACGAAGCATGATCTTGAAAGTGGAAGAAAAGGAAGAAAAGGAGAAAAAGCCATTGCCCAAAAGAAAGGATGCTGCAGGGATTAAAAAACCACAGATTCGGGCTGGAATAAAGTTTGCTGCATCATCCAATCGTGCAGAAAACCATCCAAAATTTATATACCGTTCATTTCTATAGCCAACCATAGAATCAAGGGTGTTTATTGCTCGATAGGCAATAGCAAGCACAGGTCCGCCCAATATTAAATAAAATAAAGGGGCAATAACCCCATCATTAATGCTTTCGGCTACACTTTCTATTGTTGCTGTAACAATCTCATCCTTTTGTAGATGCTGTGTATCCCTGCCTACAATCATAGAGAGCCTGTCTCTGGCACCATCTATTGAACCTGTCTCTAACTCTCTTAAAACAGCTCTTGCCTTAACCCACAGATCTTTTATGGCAAAGGTAGTGCAAGCGGTGTATACCCATGCCAATGCTCCTAACAATGGGTGAAACTTTTTGGAACCCTCTATGAATAAATATGCCAGGCAGGCACTTGTCCCAATAACTGCCAGACCAAGAGCTATCCCCTTTATCCGCACAAACCAGTCAATGTCTCTGCTGGAGAACTTTTTTTTACCATCTTTTTTACCAAATGTGCCAGGACAATTGTTCCATTTTTTATCCAGAAAGCCTATCAACTTGCCCATCCATCTCACAGGATGCGGCAGCCACTCAGGATCCCCTATGATCAAGTCAGCAATATATGCAGAGATTAATAATATAACAGAAATTTCACACATTTCCTCAACCTTACCTACTTTTTACCTGCATTTGACCCCTACTGTCGCGTCAACCTTAATCTGTCGCATGTAGTAGAGACGCGATTAATCGCGTCTCTACATTGGGAAAAGGCAGGGACAAGCCCTGCAGCTACATTAATAAATCATTCGACACTTGAGACTTGACACGACACTACATTATTTTCGTCTAAATCCCCAGGCAATAAGCCCAACAAATACCAGAAATCCAGCCAGAAACAGATACGGGATTGGGGCGGATGAGCCGCCTTGTTGAGCAGTCTCAACCTCCTTCATCTCATAACCAGTAACATCTGAGGTCGTATCCTTGGCTGAGGTAGCACCTCTGGCAGAGGTAGCACCTCTGGCGGCATTAGGTGCTGGTGCTGGATTTGCCGTTGTTTTTGTTGGCAATGTTTTCTGCGTTTTCTGCTGACTGCTGACTGCTGACACCTGCCTACCCTTTGCTACCTGCGAGCTGCGTATTGCCTTTGTAGCCTTTACCAGCCCATTGGCAGTAGACTGCAGCCCAGGCACAGACATCAATATTTTTGAGGTAAACTTTGTCAGCGATGGGTTATTACAGGTATGGTCACAGCAGGCAAGCCCAACCTCCTGGACTGATTCAGCATACTCTTTTGCCAGTGTTTCCATGACCTCCTTTTCAGGTTTCCAGTATTTCTTACGAACACACTCAAGCATTCTGGCGACAACAGATTGATATGCCCACATATTCTTTGAGCCGCGAAACATATCCTTTATCCCCAGATTGTTCCTATCCAGCACATAAGTCTCATACATCTCATTCCACTTGGCAGCGTCCACTGCCTCAGGCACGGTTACCTGCCAGCCCCAGAGATGCTCAACAACCTTATCAACAAATCGGCTGCCGGCATATCCTTCCTTGAACATGGCTGTTATCCATTCAGGGTTAAGGTATCTTGTCCTCATCTCTCTGCCCATCATCTTTTGAAGGGTTTCTTGCTCTGGCTTCCTCGGATTGGACATATTGGTCACATAAACCTCTGGTGTCTTGCCGTCTATTACCCGAATTGCCATTGCCGTTGCACCAAGATATTGAAAGAAATCATCGTTATCCAATGTTTGAAAGACATTCCCTGAGCGGCTATGGACAGCCATCTTTGAGCCTGAGAGGGCATCCTTGAATACCTCAAGGCTGATATCCTTATAATCCTTCTCTATCCTTTCCCCCCAAAACCCATTGCCATACAGATGGCTCATTCTCATGAAATACACATCGGCTACCTGCTTTTCATTATCCCATGTGTTGGATAAAGGAATGACATTTGCCAGATTTGTTCCGTAAGCACCTGATGGCACGGTGAATAATCTTACCCCGGCTATTCGCTCAGCCATATCCTCAGATAAGCCTTGTTTCATCAGCTTCTTCTTCATCCTTTGCATATTCAGCCGCAGGATATTACCCTTCTCATCCTGTTCACTGGCCAGCCTTACAGCCTTGTCAAGCAATGCCATGAGGTTGGAGAACAGGTCGCGATAAAGCCCGGATGGGACAATAGTAACATCTATCCTTCCCCGACCCAGATCCTTTTCCGGAATAGCCTCAACCCCGATAACGCTTTGTCTCTCATCCCATCTTGGTTTTATTCCCATCAAATACATAATCTGTGATTCCATCACCCCTTCATGCCTGATGGTCTCTACACCCCATAGATTAAAGGTGAGTTTGTCAGGATAGATGCCATGCCTCTGTTTGTAGCCTTCGATCAATTCCCTTGCCAGACGGACACCCATTTCATAGGTAGCCTGGGATGGTATCTTTGATGGGTTAAAGGAATAGAAGTTTTTACCGGTTGGCAATGATGCCGGGTTTCTGATGGGGTCGTGTCCCGGACCTGCTGGGATGTATCTGCCGGCAAGGGCAGCTATAAATGAGTCAAGCTCTCTTTGTCCGCTTTTAAGTATCCTTTCCTCCATCTCTGCCAGCCGCGACTCCCTCTCTTCCCTGCTCAACCCCTCCTCAATAGAAAGCATTGCCTCAGCAGTGCTTTTTCTGTATTTCTCGTCTGGAGATTTTCCAAAGGTATGCAATCCAAATGGTGTCTGCTTCTCGGCTATCTCCTTTATGTAATGTTCAAGCATTCCCACATCATCATCGGATTTTATTGACGCAAGGTTGAGGTCAGTCAATATGCCCATCTTTTTTGCAAGCTTATTGATCTCCTCAAGTCTTAACTCAGCCAATGTCAGGCTTTTATCCTTTACTACAAGATAATCATCAATAGCTGCTGCCAGCCCTTTTAATTCATTGTTCAATCCTGCCTTATCAAATGGCGGGGTCATATAGTCAACAACAACAGCCATGCCTCGTCTCTTTGCCTGCAGCCCCTCACCCACATCATCCACAATATAGGGGTAGATATTGGGCAGGTCATCAATCAATACCTCAGGCGGGTCTTGATTGGTAAATCCTACCTCTTTGCCAGAGAGCCATTCATGAGTGCCGTGAGTGCCGATATGGCTAACAGCATCTGCCCCAAAACCCTTTTTCAGCCACAGGTAAAAGGCTATGTATTGATGATGCGGCGGCAGGGTAACATCATGATACAGCTTTTTCACATCCTGTTCCCAACCCCTTGACGGTTGCGGGGTAAAGAGTATGTTGCCATACCGAACAGCGGGGATAACGATATTCCCCTGCCAGACCATAATATTGCTCCGATCCACACTCCCCCAGCTTTTAAGGACAGACCTTTGAAACCCTTCAGGCAATTCTTCAAACCATTGCTTATACACATTGATAGGGATAAGTATTGCCTGACCGCTTCTGGCCAATTTGTCAATCTCAGAGGCTGCCCAATTGCCAATATTCCGGCCATGCTTGTGAATATCATTAAAAAGCCCATCCTTTGTCTCTGGATGTCCTTGTGCATCATAGCCCTCTTGCTCCAGTCTCTGCAATATCTCCCACAGGCTTTCTGGCAGCACATTGAGGTAAGCCGCACCAATATTCTGCTTGCCAGGCGGATAGTTGTAATAAATAACTGCAACCCTTTTGTCCTTGTTTGGCTTCTCCTGAAGGTTTGTCCATGCCTTCACTCTGGCAACCAGCCTGTCTACTCGCTCAGGGATAGGTCGTTCCTCAACATACTCAATCCCTGTTTCTCTGTCCAGCACATTTTCTTTTGAGGCAATGACCGTAGGTTGAATCAATCCGCCAAGCTCTGCACAAGCTACCTGCCATGTTCTCTCAAGGATATCAAGACCAACCGGTGACTTCTCCCATTTTTCCCTTGATTGGGTGTAAAGGGTGATAGCATTAATCACAGGAACGCCTAATCTGCTTAAAATCGGGTTAGCGGCTTGAGGATTCATCCCCACTTTCAAGGACATGCCAATGACCGCATGGACTCGGCTTGCTCCCTTTTCATCAAAGAGGAACATCTCTATCGGCTTTTCTGATGGATACCCATACACAGGCAGGACATTAAAACCCTTGCTTTCAAAGCGGTCAATAATAATATCAAGATGGCTGGTATTGCCTGAATCAAGATTATGCTTCCCAAAGGCAATGCCTATCCAGGGACAATCTGGTTTGGAAGCATAGCCTGCCAGGAAATCCTCAAAGCTGGATACTGTCTTCTTCCCCTTTTTCAAGTATATGCCAAAATCAGGCACAGGCAGAGGCTCTTCATAGGAAACATTCAGCCTCAGATCACGATTCATGACCATAAGCACCATGTTTTTTATGTTTTCCACACCGTTTTCCTGATAATATTTGCAGATTAGGTTATCGTTTATAAGCCCAAGGTTTTCGTGTTCTTTTGTGAGCATACCCCCGACAGCATAACATTTGCCCCTTAAGTATGGCTTAACCCTCTCAATCGCCTGCCTATCCATGATAGACAGGATGAAGATAGTCTTTGAGGAGGCAATGCTGCTTAAATCAACAGCCTTTTCCTTATCCATAATGGCTCTGCTGGTCAAAATCTGGAACTCAACCGCATCCTTTAGCTGTGGATATGTATCCTTAATCTCCTTAGTTGCCTCAACAAGTATCTTGCCGTAGGTATCGCCGAGTAAAAAGGTTATCTTTGCTGGTGAGGCGTGAGCAGAGGAGAGAAGGCAGAAAAATAGGAGGTAGTAGACAGTAATATGGTAGCACAAGCATCTTGCTTGTGGTCGTTGAGCAGAGTCGCCCTTCGACATCTGCTCAGGGAACGAATGTGGTCGTTGAGCGAAGTCGAAATGTGGTCGTTGAGCGGAGTCGAAATGTGATTTATCATGCTCAAGCTGGAAGCTTGAGTTGCTATTCCGGCACATAAACCACCTTCCCATCATTTAATTGATATGCTGTCCCCAGCCTTGTCCCTTCGCCGTTCAACATCTTGTCCGTAACCTTTTTAACCTTGATCTCTTTGCCCTTCTTGGTAATTATCTCTATCTTACCATCCGCAGTCTTTTTGGTAATCGTTACCTCTGATTTTGGGTCAAGGAGGTCAATCATATCGTAAGCCATGAACAGGGCAATCATCATACTGACAATAAAAACCACGCTGGCATCGAAAAGATTCGCCACCCCGGTAATGGGGTCTTCAAGTGGCTGTTCGTATTTTTCAAAGCGACGGTGTCTTTTCAAAAATCTCATTTTTTTGCTCCATTCCGCAAAGTCAGCTCCGTCAGATATTCCATTTCACGCATATCTGCTCTCAGCCATTTTTCTTTTACCGTAGACATCAGGTAGGCAGCCACACTACAGGCAAGTCCAACCACAACGGTTGTAAAGGCAGTAACCATACTTCCAGCCATCTTGGGCATATCACCCTGTGCCATAGCAGAGAGGGCAATACCCATAGGTATCAATGTTCCCATCAGACCAAGGGCAGGACCAACCCGGATGACAACCCTAACCTTGTCTAAGGATTTGACAAGTTCAAGCTCTGCTGCCTGAAGCATCCTTTCCAGATTGATGTCCAATTCTGCTTTACCACTGTCCTTGCACTCACCTTCAAGCATCTTCTGATACCTGCGTAATGGCAGCGAGATACCCTGTTTACGGTCGATATATTCCCGCAACAGCCCTCCAAACGCAATAACCATCCAGAATGTAAGCAGAACAAGCCCTGCAATCACTGGATAAAAAAGGGCAGATGAGATGATGTATAAAAATGTCTCAAGTCCTGCAAAGATATTCATTGTTTGACCTCCTAATTAATTATTATTCACCACGGAGACACAGAGGCACGGAGATATCACGGAAGTATCAGATGTTTGTAGTGCCTTGTCAATCTTAATCTGTCGCATGTAGTAGAGACGCAAAATGTTGCGTCTCTACATTGGAAAAAGGCAGGGACAAGGAGAGAGCCTCTCCGGCACCTGCCATAGGAGCTTCCTCCTTGTAGCTACATTACATTTTTTTTCTTCGCTTTTCTCCGTGCCTTCGTGGTGAATTCTGCGAAAAAACCAATCAACATTGCTGAAACAAGCAAGGCAAGAACCCCAATGCTGTTAGTTAAATCAACCTTACCTGTCTCTGTCAGAAACGCCTGATATATCCCCCTTGCCTCCTCAATCTTTGCTGGAATGACCAATGCTGCCAGGAAGTAAAGACCGATGACTATCATCCCAAAACTAATGCCGATATTGGGCGAAGATTTGCGGCCGACAAACTTTAGAATAAAGCAAAACGATAATGACAGAAAGCAAAAGGCAATGCCAAGCCCCAGCCCAACAAGATACGCAGGAAGTTTAATCACATGTAATGCTGCCCAGGTAGAAAAGGTCATGGCTGTGAAGCAGACAGGGCAGGGGATTAAGAGTAATGCGGATTGCGGCTTGTTGTTTGTGATCTGCTGCTGATGCGAATCCCGCAACAAAAGTATTCCCCAGACAATCATACCAATAGCCATTAAGGCATGAAGATACGGCCCCTTTCTTAAGACAGGCTCAAGCAATTTCATCAACCCATCTGAGAATACTGCCACCACAACAAAAAGGACAATGTACGTAACCAGTGTAAGGGAAATACCTCTCCATCTCATCCCTCCAAACCCAAGCCCAAAACCAACCTTAACAGCAAATATGCTTAAGGTGAATAGCATACCGCCAATCCAGAGCATGATGTTTATATCCATCGGATTCTCCTTGTATCTCTAAACAGGTGATCGGTGATCGGTAAATGGTGATCAGGTAATGCAGGATACCGATCACTGATCACCGATTACCGATTACCAAAATTCTTGCTTTTTGGGCAAGAATTTTACTGATAAGGGACTAAAGCAGCTTAAACGTTATCCCCACATTCATATTCAACTCTTCCTTCCCCAGCTCTTCTGGGATACACAAAAAAGGGCTTGCCTTTCGAACACTCATGACAGCTTCATTATCTAATATTGGACAGCCGGATGAAGCAGCTATTGTAACCGTCTTTAACCTTCCATCATTAGAAATGCAAAATTGAACCTTGACCACCCCTTCAATCCCTTTTCTTCTTGCGATTTGAGGGTAGTTTTTCTTCCTTTCTATCTCTGCTTTAAGTTTACAGATGTATTCCTGCAGAAGGTTGTCTCTATTAACCTGAGATTGTAAAGGCTGGAAATTCTGAACCACTGCACAGGGTGTATCCTGAACAACACAACTTTCCATGGTCTTCACTGTTAAGGTTCCATCCACACCTGTAAGAATAGGTACAGGTGTTGCTTCCGAATCCTCGCATTCCGCACTTCATTTTTTCTTTGTCTCCGTTAAAATTTTATTGACAAAAGTTCCTCACCTATGCTATTCTTATATAAGAGGTAATCAATATGTCTACAAGAAATCTAAAAATCAATACTGTCCTTGAGCCACCCCTTTATGAATGGGTAAAAGAAAGTGCTACAGCTCAAGGGATATCTATCTCCTTAAAATTAAGAGATATCATTCAACAAGCCTATGAGTTGTCTGAGGACCTATATTGGGCAAGGGTTGGAGAAGAACGTCTGGCTACATTTAATAAAAAAGAAGCCCTCACTCATGCTCAGGTGTGGTTGCCATTGGCACCTGCCCGATTCACTAATATTTCCACCTTACCTCTACGCTAATCGTCCTCCCTGTTGCCTTGTAGTATTGATAATACTCTTTATCGAGAAGATTATCCACAGCCAGAGACAGCCTCATGTTTTCCTTAAAGGCATATCCAATCTTCATATCCACTGTATCTACTGCATCATACGCCCCATAGACACCTTCTACAACATCAATATTATTAGAAGCAGCATACATCTTCTTTGCCCAATGCCATGTGCAGGAGGCATCTAAGGCATTTTTATGAAAAGAAAGCCCGAGATTGGACATCTTTTCCGGCACATACTCAAAATCCTTTCCAACCGTGTTAAGGTCAGCTGGATTTGAGGTAATCTCCGTATCCTGCAGGGTATAATTGACAAAGGCATCTAACCACGCAGCAATCTTCATCTTACCCTCTACTTCAAATCCAGCTATCTGTCCGCATCCGGCATTCTCCTTGACAGAATAGGTACCAGTAACCCATTTACCATAAATAAGGTCATCTATCCTGCTCTGAAAATATGTTGCCGAAAGTGATATTCTGCCCAAGTGCTGGTCAATACCTATCTCCCAGCTTTGAGTGGTTTCTGGAGAAAGCTCAGGATTAGACACATAAGTTTTGGTAACGATTTTCGTTGTTCTATATAACTCATAGATTGTTGGTGGTCTGAACGCCTTACCCAGAGAGGCACGGATATTGTCCAGTCGGTATAATCCTTTCTCAAATTCTGGTTTGTAGCAAATACCTGCCTTAGGAGAAAAAAACGCCCTTTTTTTATCTGCATACCTTGTTGAGTTGGTTGAGGCATCGTAATTTTCCCATATATCGTATCTTGCACCCATGAATAATTTCAGTGTATCAGCCAATTGAACCTCACCCTGAGTATAAAAGGCAATAGTTCTCACCTTTCCTCCCATCTCGGTTGAATTCCCTGTGCCTGTTGATGACTCATCTTTCCAATTACTAACCATCCATTCCTTAATTCTGACAGAATCGTTTCGGCAGCTCATGCCTGCTGTAACGAGATTGTTTTGCATCAAGGGAATGTCCACCTGCACCTCACCAAAAAAGGTATCGCGTGGAGATGTCCTGCTCAATTTCCCGGGGCCTCCATAATAATCTGCCCCAGTTTGCGGGGTTACGGAGAAATCATTGGAATCAATGAGATTAAGCCTTCCCTTTAGGGCAATTTCTCCAGACAAGGTATCATAAACCAGTCCATAGACATTATCCTTTAATCTTCCCCAGGTGTTTAGAAAATTCGTTGGAGAGATAGTCATCGTGCCTTCCCCTAATAATTCAATTGTCCCGCTACTAACCGGTTTCCCGCCTCCATCCAAAAGATAACTTTGTGGGTCATTATAGCCATATTCCCGATTATTTCCTTTATACGAAAAGGAAAGATTGGATACAGGGTTTAAGCAATAGACGAATTTATAACCATATTGGTTTTGGTCCCAATAGTTCTTGCCTGTATCCCCAATCAAGTAGGTAGAACTACCCTTGTTATCCATAGTCTTTGTCCAGCCTGTAACCTTAGTCATTGCAGTGCCTCCTGAAGTTACAGATTTAGTCACCAAATCTGTTCGATCACCCTCACTTGTTTTCTTCTCAAGGTTGATGGCAAAAGACATTTTGCCCACCTTATTCCCATAGTTTAGCAAGTGGCAATAAGTATTGTGCTCAGAAACTAAAGTTTTGACCTCAAAGTTTTCTTTTTGCGGCGTTTTGGTGATAACATTTATAACCCCACCCATTGCCTCTCCGCCATAAAGGCTGGAAAAAGGCCCCTTGACCACCTCTATCCTTTCTATATTCCCAATCGGCAAATTATTCTCATCTGTCCCTCCGCTATAGGCATTATTTGTTGGCATTCCATCAAGCAACACCAGTGTCCTCTGCCCACCGCTAAACCCACGAAGTGTAATCTTACCGCTCATTACATCTGCTAATTTAGGTCGCTTCTGTACCACCCCTGCCTCATATTTTAACGCCTCATCCACAAATGAAACCCTTGCCTTTTTCTCCATCTCATCCCTTGTTACTACCAATGCACTCACCGGCAAAGCACTAATTCTTTGCTCTACCTTTGTGGCGGTAACCACAACATCCTCTAATTCGATTATCTCTCCTGCTGTCCCTTGTTGAGGTAGCACCTCTGGCAGTTCTGCAAAACCAATACCACACCAACCAATAATCAGACTCATCCCCAATCCTGTCCAAAAACAAAATCTTTTCATTGTTGCTTTCTCCTTTGTTTGTAAGCGTTCAGATTTCAGCTATCAGATTAAGGATAAGATAAAAGCTGATCGCTGAAATCTGATTTTTTCCGTGTCTAAAAACAAAAAAAACCAACCTTCGCCAAGAAGATTGGGTAAACATTCCTTTCCCTATCATTCCCTTATCCCGAAGGTACTTATCAAATGTAAGTAGTCGACCGGACTCATGAAGTTTTCCTTCCATTACCGTTGCGGGACAGTGCCTTGAATCTCACAAGGACTTCCTCTACCTATCTGATTCTTTTATATATAAAAAGTATATCATGCCTACATTTTAAAGTCAATAGAAATTTTTACCTCGAAGTCAGACCCTTGCTCTCTCATTTTTTTTCTTGACACATCCATTATTTTGTGATATTCTTTACACTCGATGTTCAAGGTTTTTCAACCTGTGATAGTCAGAATAGAACGGCTTAGCATATTTGTAGCTGCGGGGCTTGTCCCCGCTATCTTTCAATCACACATGGAAATAAGAAGCGACCACAAGGAGGTAGCACCTCTGGCAGGTCGCAGCTACAAGAATATCAGCAGGCATTTTATCGCTTTATTCTGGTGGTTCCTATGAACCACAAAAACCTTGAACATCGAGTTATATCTCTATTATCTCCCTTGACACATTGTCATAATCCGTAGAGATGTTGCATTGCAACGTCTCTCTACACAAAGGTGAACCATCCCAAGGGGCTCAAGTTAGGGGAATTGTTCTATTATCTTTCAAGCTGGGACAAAGCTCCCAATATATAGAGATAACCGAATCTACCTAAATTAACCGGAGGTTAATACCAACATGCACCTTAATTTCCCACAACGAATGTTCAAGATAGCCAATAAGACCAGATGGCTGATAATGCTAATGGTTGTATTAATGGTTGAGCTATTTCCACAGCAGGGGATGTCTCACACCCAGTTATATATCCTCATCAGCTTAACGGCTATCTACAATATTGTGATTAGATTTATTCCATGGCAAAAGCAGTGGCAGGAGGGTAATGGCTATCGCATATGCTATGCTGAAAGCACATTAGACATAGTATTTATTAGCGGCACAATCTATCTTACTGATGGACTTAAGAGTGATTTCTTCTTACTTTACTTTATAGTTATTATATTTGCTGCCATTTATTACAATCCGATACGATGTTTCTTCATAACTACGTGTATAAGTTTACTTTATATCTTGATTGGCATCTTAACATCCCCAACATACTCTTGTATACTGCCTGTTTTTCTTGGAAAACTTCCCTTATTATTTGTTATCGCTGGATTTAGCAGCTATCTAACGCAAGAGATTAAGGCTCAGAGCGAAGAATTGGCTATAGAAAAGGAAAAGTTGCAGGCTCTTCTTGCTACCCTGAAGGTAAACCTAAAGGAGATTGAGGAAAAGAGCAATGCATTGCGAGAGCTGTATAACCTCTCCTTAAAGATAGGAAGTACTTTAAGTTTAGATGAGCAACTATCTAATATTATTGATGTTACGAGAAATTTCCTAAAGGCAGATCTGACCACAATCAGCATGATTGATGAGAAGGGGATAGAGTTAAGGACATGTGTGAGCAAGGGAGTGTTTTCTGGAGGAATCCTTGCCAGGGACAAAATTAAGATAGAGGATAGCTTATTTGGCAATGTTATTAAAACAGGTGAACTGTTGATTGTTGATGACCTGCATAAAGCAGGGGAATACTCATCTGGTCAAGAGATGACATCCTTAATTGCGGTGCCCTTAAAGATAGAGGATAATACTATTGGTGTTTTTAGCTGTGCCTATGCTCAACATAAGAAATTTAGCAAGGATGATATGAATTTTTTAGAGCTTATTAGCTCCCGGGCAGCATTGGCAGTAAATAATGCTAAACTTCACGAAGAGATAAGAAAATTAGCCATTACCGATGGTCTTACCGGACTTTATAACTACAGGTATTTTCAAGAAAATCTGCGGAATGAGATTGAGAGGTGCAAAAGGCTTAAGTATGGAGGATTATCCCTGCTTCTTATGGATATTGATCATTTTAAGCAATTCAATGATCTGTATGGACATCAAAAAGGGGACATGGTTTTAGAAAGGGTAGGGACTCTTTTGAACATTTATACGAGGAAAACAGATGTAGTCGCTCGCTATGGCGGTGAAGAGTTTGTAGTTATTGCTCCGGGAACACCAAAGGAAAATAGCCTGTTGCTGGGAGAGAGAATAAGACATGCAATGTCTGAGAAGTTATTCAGTCAGGAAGAAAAAGTGCAAACAGGGATTACCTTTCCAGTAACAATAAGTATTGGTGTAGCTACATTTCCAAATGATGCCAGCAACCAGGAAGAGCTGATTAAATGTGCGGATAATGCCCTTTATAGTGCTAAAAGTGCCGGAAGGGATAGGGTAGTTGGCTGGGGAGTTAAGGCTGAAGGATGATTGACAATTGTTAATTGCTAATTGTCAATGAACATCAAGTATTACATAACAACTCGCATTTTTCAGCTTGAGCATTGCAAACCATAAGAATCCACAAGCAAGGATGCTTGTGCTACTGATCAGAGCAGTGGATGGAAGTTATGTAGCTCTGAACTTCGGAACTTAAGAACTTCGGAGGTTTAGAACAAGACTTAACCGCTTAGATAAGGCATTGTGAAATTCAGGGGGGCAGGGATGTATTCCCGCTTAACAAAGTGATCATTGAGCTTGTCGAAATGGGGTTAAGGGGTTGTTGTGCACATTATGGGTTGCCTCTGCGTTGTGACCTCATATTATGCTTTGCCAATTACAGACACCATCAGATTGCTTTGCTTTGCTCGCAATGTGAGTAAGAAGCCAGCCAGGTATTTGTGGTCATTGAGCGAAGTCGAAATGTTGCCTTGCTGTTCCCAAAGACCACTTGCATCTAATTCACGTCAGTATGGCAAGTATAGCCGTATAGAACGGCTTAGCATATTTGTAGCTGCGGGAGGTAGCACTGGCAGCAGACCTTC